>JAWXBB010000026.1:0-18427 GCA_034439795.1 Planctomycetaceae bacterium
ACGGGGCCACGCCGAAGCGGCTTAGGCCACGCCACCCGGCCATCGGCGCTTGGGTGCCATGCAACGTCATGCACAATTTCGTTCGACAATGTGAAGCGTTTATCCGCAGATTTCGCAGATTCCACAGATTGAAAGACCTGGATCAAGAGGGATGGACTTCGAGTCATCCGATTTTTCTGCTCCTAATCTGCGGTCATCTGCGTAATCTGTGGACCAAACTCTTTTTTCCGAATTTCCGAACGACACGCTTGACGCCGCGATGCGCCTACCGTACTATCTGAATAGTACACAGGAGCACCCATCATGCTGATGCGCATCGACGCCAGCAACGGCCTGCCGATTTACGATCAGATCGTCCGGCAGGTCAAGTTCGCGGTCGCCCACGGGGCGTTTCGCCCCGGCGACCTCGTCCCCTCCGTCCGCGAAATGGCCCTTCAGGTCGCGGTCAATCCCAACACCGTCGCCCGCGCCTACCGCGACTTGCAGGTGGACGGCGTTCTGGAACCGCTCCGCGGCGAAGGGCTCCGCATCACCAAGGACGCCCTCAAGCAGTGCCAGGCCGACCGGAAGCGGTTGCTGCGCGACCGGCTTCGCGGAGCGATCGTGGAATGCCGGCGCGGCGGCCTCGACACCGACGACATCCGCAAACTCATCGACGACGTGCTGAAAGACACCGTCCGCGAAGGAGTCTCCTCATGAGTCCCGTCTTCGAACTCCGTCAGGTCACCAAGCGGTTCGGGCAGCACGTCGCGCTCGACAACGTCAGCTTCGTCGGCAAACCGGGCCAGGTCATCGCCCTCCTGGGTGAGAACGGGGCCGGCAAAACGACGTCGCTCAAGATTCTGCTCGGGCTGCTCGATCCCGACGCCGGAACCACCAGCGTGCTCGAGATGGACAGCCGCCGCCACGGGGCCGAGGTTCGCCGCCGCGTCGGTTACGTCCCCGACCGCCCGGCGCTGTACGACTGGATGACCGTCGGCGAGATCGGCTGGTTCGCCGCCGGATTTCATCCGCTCGGCTTCGAGTCCCGCTATCGTGATCTGGTGGCGAACTTCGGTTTGCCGATTGAACGGCCCGTCAAAGCGCTGTCCAAGGGGATGCAGGCCAAGGTCTCGCTCGCGCTCGGCATGGCACACGAACCCGCACTGCTGGTGCTGGACGAGCCGACGTCGGGCCTCGACCCGATGGTGCGGCGTGAGTTTCTGGAGAGCATGGTCGACATCGCCGCCGCCGGACGGACGGTGCTGCTGTCGAGTCACCAGATCGGCGAAGTCGAGCGCGTCGCCGACACCGTGCTGATTCTCCGTCACGGCAAACTCGTGCTCAACGAGCGGCTGGAAGTCCTCAAGAGCCGCGTGAAGGAATTGCTGGTGACTCTGCACGGGGTGGACACCGCCCCGCCCGCGTTGCCCCACGGGGCGGTGTTGCTCGGCGCGCGACGGCAGGATCGGCAATGGCAACTGCTGGTCCGCGATCTCGGCGACGGCGGCGTCGACTGGCTCAACGCGCAGCCGGACATTGCCGACGCCACGGTGCGGCAACCGTCGCTGGAGGAGATCTTCGTGGTCTGCATGACGACCACCGACACCGCCGGCTGGTCGTTCCCCGAGCGGGCCGACGTGTCGTCGGTCTCGGAGGTGTCGCGATGAACGCCGTCGTCTCGCGGATGATCTGGAAGGAATTCTACGCCCTGCGGATGGTGTGGGTGCTGTGCGTGCTGGGGGTGCTGGGCCTCAACGGCATGATCACGGTCTACGCCGCGGCCTACCATTGGCCCGGCGGCTTTTCGACTGTGTTCTGGGGCCTGGCAATGGTCGTGCCGGCGGCGTACGTCGTGGCCTGCACGGCGATGACATTCTCCGGCGAGCGCGAAGACCGCACGGCGGACTGGCTGGTGGCGCTGTCGCCGCCGTTCGCGTCGCTGTACGTCAGCAAGCAGTTGTTCCTCGTGGTGAGCGGCCTGGCGATGCAGGTCTTTCTCGCCGCCGCCGCGGCGTGCTTCTCGCTGGCCGACCGGATGCAGCCGCAAAGTCTGGCGGATATCTGGGACACGCTCGGCGTTACCGAGTTCGTCTTTCTGGAATGCGTCGTCTGGGGGACGTTCTGGTCGCTGCAGACCGCGCGGCCCGTGCAGGCGATCTTTCAGACGATCGCCACGCTGATCGTCATTTTCGTGGTTTCCGGTTTCTCGATGGATCTGGCCCGCCAGCACAATGTGCAGTCTGTTGGGCACCACGGCCTGTGGGGCACGCGCGGCCTGTGGTACGGAGCCTTCGACACGTGGGGCTGGCTGCGGATGACGTGGACCGTCGGCATCGTCGCCGCCAGTTGGGCGCTCGGCCAACGGTGGCTCAACGGCCGGGCATTCGAGTGGGAGGCCGTGTTCGGCCGGCTGTTCCAACGCCGCGTCCCCAAAGCCCGCACGATCACCTACGAGCGCGCCGAACCGTGGCAACGCACGTGGCAACGACTGCGGTGGCTGGAATGGCAATCGCTGAAGTCGTTCGGCTGGATGACTGTCACCGCGACGGTGTTGTCGTGCGTTTCGATTCTCTTCGGGACATATGCCACGCTGGCGTGGATGGTCTCCTTCTGCTGCCTGTTGATCCTTATCGGCGGCCTGCAATCGTGGCGCGGCGAGCAGACCCGGCAGCAGTATCGGATGTTCGTGAACTACGGCGTGTCGCCGGTCGCCGTCTGGGCGAACAAGCTGCTGATGTGGTTCATGGCGACGATGCTCGTGGTCGCTGTGGTCGGGTTGACCACGGCGGCGTTCTGGACGCTGTTGTCGTCGCAGTTCACACGGACCTTTCCGGGCTACGTTCCAGGCTACGGTCCGCGATGGCCGTCGCTGTTCACGCAATTCCAGAACTCATCGACCAACAACCCCACGATGCTGTGGATGACGGCGTCACTCTTCGTGCTGTACGGCCTGATGATGTTCGCGGCGGCATTCATGTGGTCGCTGCTGTCGCGGAAGGCGGTGATCGCGTTCGGGCTGGCGCTCGTCACGCTGTGTCTGTTGTCGCCGTGGTATGGCATCGTGAAGCAGTTGGGAATGCCGATGTGGCTGTTCCTCGGCCCGCTGCCGGTGTGGTTGGTGTGGATCAGTTGGCGGCACCTCACCGCGTGGTGGCTGGAGCGCACCGGCTGGCGCGTCTGGCTGGCCCGCAGTCTCGAACTGGCAGTGGTCCCGGCGGTGCTCGTGCTGGGTGCCATCGCCTACCGCGTGTACGAGATTCCGTGGATTCCGAACGATGCGGCGAACCTGCTGGCGCATCACCACGTTCCCGATGCGAGCACCACGGCGAATAATGTCGCCGCGTGGCGCAAGGTCGCCGACGCCGTCAATGCCCTGCCTCCGATCACGCTGCCAGACACCAGCTTCGGTGGTGCCGGCGAGGGCATGGCGGCCGCGGGGGGCGTCGAGCAACCAACGGACGACGTTCCTTCGGCGACCGAGCCGGCGAATGGCGTTGCCTCCACACCGCAGGCCAAGTGGCTCGATCAGTGGCTGGCTGAGAGTTCCCAGCCGCTCCAGGAGCTTCGGGACGCCCTGCTGGCGACTCAGGGGTTGATGGTTCCCGAGGCGGCCCTCTGGGAGCGCTCGTCGAAAACGGGGAAATGGCAGTTGGCGTTCCGGGGTTTAATGAGTCAGGCGCTGCTCACCGTCGCGCCCAAAACCGTCGAGTTCCAGGTTCCGATCCCCCGCACTGTCGAGACCGACCCCCAAACCTTCGAGACCAGGACGCACACCCACAGCGAGTCCATTGGCTGGCTGCAATCCGCAGTTCGACTCGGCGGCGCTGTGCGCCGGTACGGGCCGCTCGTTCCTCAGTACGCCTATCTGCAAAACGACGACACGCTCTTCGCCGACATGATCGCCTGGGCCCAGCATCCCGACCAGACCGAGGCGACGTTACAGCAGGGCCTGCAGGCATGTGCGGCCGAACTTCGGCTGTGGCAGGTCTCGCCGGCCGACATTCGGGCCAGCGCCGACTGGGAACGAAAGCAGGACATCTCTTATTGGCCCTGGGAGGAGGCCCGCCAGCAACGGCTGCTGCAGGTCGCGTCGGTCAACCGCGCGACGTACGTTTCGCAGGTGCAGGGCGGCCATGGCGTCGCCTCGCTTTATCCCAGGCGAACGTTTGCACAAACGACACAGATCACCGCCTGGGACGTGCGGCCGGGCGACGACCATTCGCGTTACTCGCACTTGTCGGTCTACCACGTCGTGCCGGTCATCGGCCTCGAAGCCCACATGATCACGGTGCTGCACGACGCGGAAACCCGCTATCGCGGGACCGTGACGACGATGGCGGTCGTCGGCTACCGTCGGCTGCACGGGCGGTTGCCGGCCTCGCTGACGGAAGTCGCTCCGCTCTTTGGTGAAATCGCGACACTGAAGGAGGTCATGCACGATCCGTGGTCACAGGAGTGGTTCCATTACGAGCCGGCGGGCTTTCCGTTGCCGGCCGATTCGCCGGAGAAGACGCTGAAGCAGCCGCTGCTCTGGAGCGGCGGAGCGAATCACTACGAGGTTCGCAGCATGGGCGATAACAGGCTCTATGCGTCCTCGATGGTGATGGGAGGGCTGCGGTCCTCGGCACTCACGGACCGCGACCTGCGCGGGCTGTACGTCTTCCCGATTCCGCCACAGACGCCGTGACACTGTTGCTCGACGGCCAACGTCCCGGCCCCCTCGCCCCCGCTTCGGGGGAGAGGGCCGGGGTGAGGGGGCGAGCGCTCCACAGGGCGATGACTGCCAGCAACACCAACCCGAAGCGTGAGCGAGGGCGAGCGCTCGCCCTCGCTCACGCTTCGGGTTGGTATTGGATACGGCAGGAAGCACTCGGCCCCCTCACCCTAACCCTCTCCCCCGAGGACGGGGGCGAGGGGACCGGAGAAGAGCGGCACTCGCGGACCAACCGCGGTCACACAGCGGTCACACAGCGATCACACGTCGTAATACATCGCGAACTCGTACGGATGCGGCCGCTGGCGGATCGCTTCCGCTTCCTTCTCGGTCTTGTACCAGACCCAGGTGTCGATCACGTCCTCGGTGAAGACGTCGCCGCGCAACAGGAAGTCGTGATCCCGCCGCAGCGCGTGCAGGGCTTCTTCGAGCGTCACCGGCGTGCGCGGGACGTCGGCGAGCTCGTCCGGGCCGAGGTCGTAGATGTCCTTGTCGAGCGGGCGGCCGGGGTCGATGCGGTTCTGGATGCCGTCGAGCATCGCCATCAGCATCGCCGACATCGCGAGATAGCCGTTCGCGGCGGAGTCCGGGCAGCGGAATTCGAGCCGCTTGTTCTCCGGATACGGCGTGTGGACCGGAATGCGGATCGCCGCCGAACGGTTGCGGCTGCTGTAGGTGAGGTTGATCGGGGCCTCGAACCCGGCGACGAGCCGCTTGTAGCTGTTCGTCGTCGGACAGCAGAACGCCAGAACGGCCCAGGCGTGCTTGAGGAGGCCCCCCATCGCGTACAGGGCGGTGTCGGACAGCCCCGCGTAGCCCTCGCCGGCGAACAGGTTCGTGCCGTTCTTCCACAACGAACTGTGCAGATGCAGGCCCGACCCGTTGTCGTTCCAGAGCGGCTTGGGCATGAACGTCGCCGTCTTGCCGTGCTTCGCCGCGACGTTCTTCACGACATACTTGGCGAGCAGCAGATTGTCGCCCGTTTTTAGAAGCGGGCCGAACTTCAGATCGACCTCGGACTGCCCGGCCGTAGCGACCTCGTGATGCTGGGCCTCGACCTCGACGCCGCAGTCCTGCAGGACCAGCATGATCTCGGTCCGCAGGTCCTGGAGCGTGTCCGTCGGCGGAATCGGGAAGTAGCCTTCCTTGTACCGCACCTGGTGCCCGGCGTTCGGTTCGCTGCCGTTCTTGCCGCGGTTCCACTGCCCCTCGCGGCTGTCGACGTGGTAGTACGCCTCGTGCTCGTTCTGGTCGAAGCGGACGGAGTCGAACAGGAAGAACTCCAATTCCGGGCCAAAGTTGGCGACATCGGCCAGCCCGGTGGAGCGCATGTAGTTTTCCGCTTTGCGGGCAACATTGCGCGGATCTTTGGCATAGTCCTCCCGGGTGATGGGATCCTGAATGTTGCAGGTCATCGCCACGGTGGACTTCATGAACGGATCGACGAACGCCGTGCTCGCCTCCGGGACGACCAGCATGTCGCTCTCGTTGATCGACTGCCAGCCGCGGATGGACGAGCCGTCGAACCCCAAGCCCTCCTCAAAACTCTTTTCCCGTAAAGCGGTTACGGGGATGGTGAAGTGTTTTTGCAGGCCGGGGAAGTCCATGAACCGGAGGTCCACGGCCCGGATGTCTTTCTCCCGGCAGAGGGCGATCACTTCGCGAGGGGTCAGACCAGTCACGTTGATAACGTCTCCGGGAGCAGCGATGGCGGTCCAGATTGCAGCTGTCAGCCACCACTTCAGCAAATGCGATACCGGGAGGCAAGGGCTGCTTAATCTGTGGGCACGCCCATTTCGATTTCCGACCCAGAATCCGGGTCGTCATCTATCGGAGATCAGCCGAAGAGATTCTCACGCAAAGGCGCAAAGCTCGCAAAGGTAGAGGGGACGGAAGGCGAACCCTTGTGATTCTGTTATGACCGTCTTTGCCTTTCCCTTTGCGAGCTTTGCGCCTTTGCGTGAGGTTTGCTTCACTCTCCGGCCAGGCACCCGCGCTGACGGCCGTGCCGGGGAACGGTTACACTGACGAATGTCGAGACACCACGCACACGGATGGGGAACGGCATGGGGTTGTCGCTGGATTTGGCCGCCGCGTTGCAGCCGCTCGTCGGGCAGGTGTTTCTGCCGGCGAAAACGGTGACGGTGTCGGACGGCCAAGGGGTCACGCTGTCGGCCGACCTGATCGCGGTCGAGTCGCTGGGTCTGTCGTGCGAAGAGCTGCGGCTGATGGTGCCCGCCTTGTCCGGGGCGTCGCTCGACGTGCTCAAGACCTGGGCCGGCGGGCTGTGCCAACGGATCACGTACCTGCTGGAGACGCTGAGCCCGTTGGAGTTCGACGCCCAGGGGAGCGAGGTGCTCATCCGCTCGACGACCCCGGACACGTCTCATCCCGGTCAGACGAAATACTACGAGGTGCTGCTGTCGTCCCACGGCGGCGGACAGTTTTCGCTAAGGCGCTATGAAGCCGACCGCGCGACCGGCGGCCGGGCGCACGTCCCGCTGCGAATCACGCACGAGCAACTCGCCAAGCTGGTCAACGACCTGGTGACGACGCTGCCGACGCCTTGAAAGTCGGTAGGGTGGGACGAGTCTTCGAACCCCACCACCGATGAAGTTTCAATGACCAAGGCCCTTCTTTACTTTGATCATTGATCATTCCACTCAGCGCTTCGCCAAGGCTTTTCGTTGGCCGGTCGCCGGCGGCTCGGGAAGAGTGCCGATGAAGTTCAGCCGGCCGCACGTGGGGTTGCCGCATTTCACGAGTTCGGCCGTCATCTCCGTTCCCGCGGCCAGCGGCGTCTGGCAATAAGAGCAGACGGCTTCGGACACCTGTTCGGGCTCGCGTTCGGATTCCGCGGCTTCGCGGCGGGCCCGCTCGACGCCGGTGTCGTCGAGGGCCAGCTCCCCCTCCTTGTTGCGGTACAGCTTGCCGACGACATCGCCGCGGCAGCAGAGCATGAACAGCGCTCCCAATCCAAAGCCGCCGCCGTGGGCGAACCAGGCCACACCGAGGTGCTCGCCGGTCGACAAGGCGAACTCGGCGGCGAACATCTGCGGAATGATGATCCAGAAGAACACGTACACGCCGGCGGGAATCGAGAACGGCACGAACCGCCAGCCCGTGAGAATGCCGCCGTTCCACAGCATTTTGATCTTCGCCAATGCGCCGAAGGCCATGAAGTACGCGCCGATCACCCCCGAGATGGCCCCGCTGGCGCCGATCATCGGCGTGAATTCGTGCGGCATCACAGCCCAGTGGGCCAACCCGCCGGCGATCCCGGACAAGAGGTACAGGCACAGAAAGCGGAAGCTCCCCAGCCCCCCTTCGAGCGACGGCAGAAACACCCACAGCGTGAGCAGGTTGCCGACGAGATGCCAGATGTCCGCGTGCAGAAACTGATAGGTGACCAGCCGCTCCCAATGCCCGTCCGGCAAGTCGGCGGGAATCAGGCCCCAGGTTTCGATGAACTCCACAAACTGCCGTGGCAGCACCGGCGGCGGGGCGTCCGCTTCGTCGAGGGCGTAGTGGTCATCAAACGGATCTTCCGTGTGCCAGCTCTCGACCATCCGCTCGATGCGCTGATCGCGCTTCGGTTGCCCCTCCTGCCACAGCCGGTACTCGTACAGGCTGACCATCAGATTCGCTGCGATCAGCGTCAGGCCGACAAACGGCAAACTCCGCCTCTTCAGATCGTCGCCGACGGGAATAAGCATGGCCCGGCTCGCTGGACAGTTGTGTGTTGAGGCGGAAAAACCACACAACAAACGTAGCTCAAATCCGGGGGCGTGGTGGTGGATACCGGAGTGAGTCGATGCCATCCCGTTGGAGTCCAGCCTTTAGGCTGCTGCCTTTCGGCTTTGGTAGGGTGCAGTCGAGGCTTTGCGAGGCTCACCCGACGTGGCGCAACGGGGTGAGCCTCGCAAAGCCTCGACTGCACCCTACTTAAGACAGCCTGAAGGCTGGACTCCAACGCGCACTGGTTATGATGTCCCCATGCGCTTCGCCATCCTCACCCACGATCATCCATTCCCGCATTGGGACGTACTGCTGCAGATCGGCGAAACGTGCCGGACCTGGCGGCTGCTCGATGCGCCGGAGACCGCCGGGCCGTTGCGGGCTGAGTCCCTCGGCGATCATCGCCTCTTCTATCTGGACCACGAAGGCCCCGTGAGCGGTGATCGCGGCCGGGTGACGGCCTGGGATCGCGGCGAAATCGTTTGGATCGCAGCGACGGAATCTCACGTCCGAGTGCTGTGCCGCGGCGCGAAGTGGCAGGGCGTGCTGACATTGCGGCAACAGACGGATTGTCATTGGCACGCGGAGTTTACCGCGGACCATTCCGTCGGATGCTGACCGCCTGAACCGATTGGCGCCTGCATTTCACCGAACGTAATGTGAAACCGGGCAAGATGCTGCGAGATTCCGGCTCAAGCGCGGTGTCAAACCTTGACGATAGGAACGACTGTAGCGAGTGCGCGGACTGTTCGTCCCCATTCCCTGCTCGTCAAGTTCTTCCGATTCGTCAGGAACATCATGGCCGCGCCTGCCTCCACGCAACGTCTGCGGTTGACTGTGTCGGAGTGGTTCCGGACTCGATGCCGGCCATTGCCGCTCGTGCTCGGTGCGGCGGTGCTCGTCGGGCCGTACCTGGCGTCATCCGTCCGGGCGGAGGGACCGTTCAGGCCGGGCAAGCAGGCGGCAAAGGCCCAGGCCGGATCGCGGCGGACACCGTCCGACACCGATCAGGAACCGGCGCCTGAGACCCGCGTCAAGCTGAACTACCTCGCCGCGCCGTGGGAGAAGGTGCTGCGCGAAGTCGCGGAGGAGACCGGGTCGCAACTGGTCGCCGACCGCGTTCCCTCCGGGCGGTTCACGCGCCGCGATGGAGCCGAGTACAGCCGGGCCGACGCCGTCCGCATCATCAATCGCGAAATCGAACCACACGGCTTCCGGCTGATTGAGAAGGGGAACTTCCTGATCGTGCTCGACCTGCCGTCGCAACGGCCGCGCTATCAGCCCCCCATCGTTCCCAAGCCGACCAACGAACCGCCGCGCTACGAGGCCGAGAATCCGATCACGCCGCGGCAACAGACGGCGCGGCAGTTCGACCGGGTGACGCCGCGCTCGAACCAGCCAGCCAGCGGCGTGCAACAGGCCGCGCACGAAGCGGATGAGATCGGCGCACCGCGCCGCACGGCGGCGTCGGTGTTCGACGACACCGCTGCCACGCCCGCCGCGCAGCAGCCGGTGACGGTCATGGTCTTCCGCGCCCGCAACCAGCGGGTCAGCGATCTGGCGAAACAGTTGTATCGCACGTTCAAGGACCGGGCCGAGCTCGTCGAGCAGGGCCGCAACGATCTGCCGGCGTTCCGCGTTCGGGGTAACACCGCCTCCAACGCGAACACCGTGCAATTCGCCGTGGCGATCGACGAAGCCCGCGAAGAGCTGCTGATCGACGCCCGGCAGACCGAAGCCGATGCCATGCTCAAGCTGCTTCGCCGGCTGGACACCGCCGAGCCGGACGCGCAACCGTTGCACCTCGTCTCGACGACGAAGACCGTCTGCCAGGTGGCCGGCCAGTTGCCCGCGGCCGGGGAGAAGATTCGCGCCGGTCGCAAGCCGGCCTTGAAGCTCGACGCCGACGATCCGTTCGCCGAGGCGTTCGCCCAGGTCGATGCCGGCGCGCAGCCGCTGCCCGAAGGGCAGGGCCAGATGGTGATTCCCAAGGGACAGGTGGGGGACATCGTCGGCAATCTGAAGGCGGAAGTGATCATCGAATCGGTGCCCGATCTCGGCGTGCTGATTCTGAAGGGGAACCAGGGCGACCTCGAACAGGTGATGCGGGTCATCAAGGAGCTCGAAAAGCTCAGCGAGCAGACCGCGCCGCAGGTGCATCTGCTGTATCTCGATCAGGTCAACTCCGTGGCCCTGGCCGAACTGTTGACGACCGTCTACGAGAAGCTCACCGAGTTCCCCGGCCGGGCGACGCAGCCGCGGCAAAGCGTGGCGATTCTGCCGGTGTCGAAGCCGAATGCCGTGCTGATCGTCGCCCCGAAGAACGATCTGCCGGCAATCTTGGAACTGGCCAAGGAGCTCGATCAGAAAGTCGATCCGGAGTCCGAGTTTCAGGTCTTTCGGCTCCAATCCGCGATCTGCACCGACGTCGAAGCGCTGATCACCGAATTCTATGCCACGGAAGATCGGAACGGCCTCAGCGCGCGTCCGAAGGTGCGGTCCGACGTTCGGACCAACAGCGTGATCGTCGCCGGCAAGCCCGCGGATCTCGACGAGATCGGCACGCTGATCCGCAAGATCGACCAGGGTGAGAGCGAGACGGTCAGCAAGCTCGAAATCTTTCCGCTGAAGAACGCCCTGGCGACCGAGATGGCCGCGATCATCAACATGGCCATTCAGAGCGTGCTGTCGCCGCCGTCGAACCAGGGCGCGAGCCAGGTGTTCGGCCAGCAGGGGGGCGGCGGCTTCGGCGGCGGGCAGGTGGATGAAGCCTTCACCGGCGTGCGGTCGTCGCTGCTGCAATTCCGCGCGGTCGATGCCGACGGCGAGCGGTTGCTGAAATCGGGCATTCTGGCGGACATTCGCATCACGCCCGATTCGCGGATGAACGCCCTGCTCGTCTCCGCGCCGGAGGCCAGCCTGTCGCTGATCGCCGCATTGATCAAGCAGCTCGATCAACCGACCAGCGCGGTCGCCGAAATCAAGGTGTTCACGCTGGCCAACGCCGATGCCCAACTGATGGTGCAGCAGTTGCAGGGCCTGTTCAACGCCCAGGTGACCGGTCAGCAGGGCGGGGCCGGCGGGCAACAGCGCGCGGGGCAACAGGGCTTTCAAGTCGCCGGTGCGGAGGACGCCGAAAGCGGCCTGATTCCCATCCGGTTCTCCGTCGACACCCGCACCAACAGCGTGATCGCCGTCGGCGCCGCGGAGGCGTTGCGCGTCGTGGAAGCCATCATGCTGCGGCTCGATGAAAGCGACATCCGCGAACGACAGAACACCGTTTATCGCCTGAAAAACAGCCCAGCGGCGACGATCGCCACGGCCATCACGTCGTTCATGGCCGGGCAGAGCGACATCACGCAGCAGGATCCCAACCTGTTCAGCACCGTCGAGCAGTTGGAGCGCGAAGTCGTCGTGGTCGCGGAAACCGTCAGCAACAGCCTGCTGATCTCGGCGACGCCCCGCTACAACGAAGAAATCCTCAAGCTCGTCAAGAAGCTCGACGAAGCGCCGGCGCAGGTCATCATCCAGGCGCTGATCGTCGAAGTCGAACTGCAGGACACCGACGAATTCGGCATCGAACTCGGTTTCCAGGATTCCATCCTGTTCGACCGCAGCATCGTCGACCAGGCCAACACGTTCACCACCCAGACCACGACCACGCAGAACAATACGACCGTCACGCAGACGAACGTCTTGTCGCAGGTCGCGACGCCGGGGTTCCTGTTCGGCAACCCGTCAACGCCGCTGGGCAATGCCGGTGGGAGGAACAACAATGCCGTCGGCACGCAGGGCTTGAGCAACTTTTCGCTGGGCCGCATCAACGGCGATCTGGGCTTTGGCGGGCTGGTGCTGGCGGCGAGCTCAGAATCGGTGAGCGTCTTGTTGCGGGCGCTGTCGGCCAACCGGCAGGTGCGCGTGCTCAGCCGTCCGCAAATCCGCACGATGGACAACCAACTGGCCTCGATCCAGCAGGGCCAGAATGTGCCCATCGTCCAGAGTGCCAATATTGGCGCCACAGGGGTCATCACGCCGATCGTTCAGCGGGACGACGCCGGCGTCATCCTGACCGTGCAGCCCCGCATCACGCCCGATGGAAACATCGTGATGGCATTGACCGCGGAAAAAAGCCAGTACGACCTTAACAATGGCGTGCCCCTCTTGACGGACGCTGCCTCGGGCAATGTCGTCACATCGCCCATCAAGAACATCACCACAGCGAACACGACGGTCATGGTCCCCAACGGCCAGACGATCGTCATGGGCGGGCTGATCACGTCGCGGACCGACGAGGCTCATCGCAAAGTCCCCTGGCTGGGGGACATCCCGGTGATCGGTTATGCCTTTCGCTACGACTATCAGCAGACCCTCCGGACCGAGCTGCTGATCTTCCTGACCCCGCGGATCAT
The DNA here is from genome assembly GCA_034439795.1 of Planctomycetaceae bacterium. Lineage (GTDB taxonomy): Bacteria > Planctomycetota > Planctomycetia > Planctomycetales > Planctomycetaceae > DSVQ01. The sequence continues at coordinate 12,844 of JAWXBB010000026.1, forward strand.
CACCGACGACTGCGAATCGGAGACCATCAAAGACATCGAAATGGCCCGGATGCACTTCATCGAGTCCGAGGCCGAGGAAATCCACGGCCCGTTGCGCGGGGTGCCCGAACAGGACTGGATCGAACCCGGTTCGATGCTGATCGAGAACTACGGCACCGAGATCGTGATCCCCCCCACGCCGGGCGCAACGGTCGCCCCGACGCTGTCGCCGATTCAGATCCCCGCGCCGCCGCAACCCGATCCGAAGCTGCAGCCGATCACCCCGCCGGTTTCGCCGCCGAAGGCATCGCCCAAGCCGATCTCTCCGCCGCCGCCGTCGGAGGGAGAAGCCAACGCCGCCCCGCCGTTCGACGAAGACATGATCGTCGATCCCAACGTGACCCCCGTCGGCGCGGTCCGGCTTGGCGGATCGAAGTCCCGGAGCGCGATTCAACCCGCCGTCGCCGAATACGAAGCCAAGCCCGCGAAGAAGACAGTTCCCGCGAAACTGCCGAAGGCGGACGACAAGCCGTCCACCTGGCGTCTGGGCCGGAAGTAGTGCGAATTGTCCCACAGCGTTGAGCAGGAGTTGCGTTGAGTGATTACCCCGAAGGGGTTGCAGCCCATAGCCCAGGGTCGCCGTTGCGGCGCACCCTGGGAAACCTTGCGATCAGGAACACCAACCCCGAAGGGGTTGCATCACTCAGCACTTGATGTAACGCCTTCGGCGTAAACGCGCGTTCTCAAGACCACCCAGGGTGCGCGACGCGACCCTGGGCTATGGGCTGCAACCCCGTCGGGGTCGATGCCTGCGTCGCAGCGCCGAGTGGCACCCATGAAACGGTATCGCGGCTAAACGATGTCCCCATTTGCCCAACCACCGATGCCGTCCACGGAGCGGACCATGACCACGCGCAGTCGGACTCTCTTCTCCCTCGCACTGACGATGCTGCTTGCCGCCTCCGGTTGCGCCACGCTGCAGCTTCCCTACGACAAAGTCCCCGAGGCCTCCAAGAAGAATCCCGTGGTGCAGGTCACCTGCCTGTGGGAACCCTCCGAGGGACGCGGTCCCGACGGCGCGCCGTGCCGCGGCTTCGCCGGACAGATTCTGTTCCTCGGCAACAAAGCGGGAATGCCGGTGAAGGTCGACGGGGCGGTAATGGTCTACCTCTTCGACGATCAAGGAACGCCCGACGAGCAGGCCGCGCCGATTCATCAGTATCACTTCGACGCGGTCGCCTGGTCGCAGCACCTGCGCGTCGGCTCGATGGGACCGACGTATCACGTCTTCATTCCCTACACCCGCAAAGGGGTGTATCAGGCGAACTGCTCGCTGCGGCTCAAGCTGACTCCCGAAAACGGGGGATCGGTGATCTATTCCGACTCCGCCGAGGTTCCGCTCCGCGGCCGGAAACGTCCGACAATCCCCGCCGCCGAAACGATCTCGCACTACGGCCAGCGGCCCGAAGGCGAATCGCGCGACGGCCCGCGGACGACCACCATTCCGCTGGACGGCCGCGAACTGGAGCCGACCAACAGCACGGAGTTCGATCAGGACCGCGCCGATCGCCTGCTGCAACAGTTCCTCAAGGAGCAGGCCGACAAGGATCTGAATCGGGCCCAGCAATCGAGCGCGATCAACCGCGGCACGACCTCGGAACGCATCCGCTGGACCGGCCAAGACGTGGAACGGATCAGCCCCACGCCGCAGCGCTCGCTGGCGAATCTGTTGCCCGACACGCAGGACGATGTCGCCCGCGGCGATCATCCGCTCTCAACGCATCCGTTCGCCGAGCACCCGGAACCGGCCGCACGCCGCATCAAAGGGATGACCCACCGCCATCCGCTGGACGACGAAGCTGCGTTCCCCACGGAGCGTCGCAGCGTCACCGCCGTCGAATCCGAAGACGGCGACTGGGCGAACTCCAGCGGCACCGATCCGCTGGACGGCCAGACCTCGCAATACAACGGCCGGCCGTAACGGGGACGGTCCTCTGGCTTTTGTAGGGTGCAGTCGAGTCTTCGAGGCTCACCCGCTTCGTTGGAGTCCAGCCTTTAGGCTGCTCTTCGGATGTCGCGCGATCATCGAAGACAGCCTAAAGGCTGGACTCCAACAAGGTGAGCCTCGAAGACTCGACTGCACCCTACGAAGACCCGTGTCGTGGCCTTTCCTCGCCGCGGTTGCTAAGGTAACTCTGGGAGATTTCCTCTCGGAGCGACCGCATGTTGACCGTCGTCTTGTTCGTTGCCGCCGCGTTGGGACAGCCGTCGCGCGAGGTCGTCACCGACGCCGCCAAGGAGGCCGAGTTCCTCGCCGATCAGCGGCAGGTGACGTTCGGCCTCCCCCGCGCCGGCGAAGGCTACTTCTCGCCCGACGGGGAATGGATCGTCTATCAAGGATATCCCGTCGGCTATCCCTTCTATCAGATCTACGTGCAGAAGCTCGACGAAAAGACGCCCCGGCTCTTGAGCACCGGCCGCGGTCGCACGACGTGTGCCTTCTTCTCGCGCGACGGCCAGCAGTTGCTGTTCGCGTCGGCTCACACCGACCCGCACATCGACGAGACCGAACTCAAGGCCCGCGAGGAAGCCGCCCAGGGAGGCCGCCGCCGTTACCTGTGGGACTTCGATCCCCACATGGACATCTACGCCATCAACTTTAACGGCACCGGCATGAAGCGGCTGACCGATGCCCCCGGGTACGACGCCGAAGGAAGCTACTCGCCGGACGGCCGGCAGATCGTGTTCACGTCGATGCGCGACGGCGACGCCGATCTGTTCGTGATGGACGCCGACGGGTCCAACGTCCGCCAGCTCACCAACCAGCCCGGCTACGACGGCGGCCCGTTCTTCTCGCCCGACGGGAAATGGGTCATCTACCGCAGCGACCGGAAAAAAGAGCACATGCTGCAACTGTACGCCATCTCCGCCGACGGCAAAACCGAGGTGCAGCTCACGGACAATCTCGACGAAGTCAACTGGTGCCCGTACTTCCATCCGTCGGGGAAATACCTCATCTGGGCCCGAGCCGATTACAGCCGCGGTCCGATGCAGGCCCATTTCAACCTGTTCATGATGGACATCGAGATGACCCCCACGTCCTTCCGCGGCGGAAAGATCCAGCAGATCACCTACAGTAACACGACGAACATCCTGCCGGTCTTCAGCCCCGATGGCACGAAGCTGATGTGGACTTCCACGCGCACTCCGGACGGCAGCAGCCAGTTATGGATCGCGGACTGGAAGCGGAAATAGGAGAAGACCGCGAAGCCGCAAGCGACGTTCGACTCCACGCTTGCGGCTTCGCAGTCTTAATCTACCAACTTTCCTCATGCCCACCTACCAATTCAGCCGCTGGGACGGATCGCAGGGCTTCACGCCGCAGTCGGCGGACAAGCTGTTCGACGAGCTCAGCGAATACCTGATGCAGTACGGCGACGAGGTGCTCGACCAGCTCCAGGACTGGGAGGACGAGCATCCCGACGTGCTCGACCAGCTCATCAAGCAGGGCTACATCGAGCAGGACGGCGAAGGCAAGTACCGCGTCACCCCCAAGGGAATGCGCCGCGTCGAGAACAAGGCCCTCGAAGAGCTGTTCGACATCCGCCGCAAGGACTCGCTCGGCCGGCACGACACCGAATTCCGCGGCCCCGGCCAGACGGTGCATGAGGAATCGAAGCCGTATCAGTACGGCGACCCGGTCTCGAACCTCAACCTGCACGAGACGCTGAAGAACGCCATCGCCCGGCAGCAGGCCGGTCCGCCGATCCGCATCACGCAGGACGATCTCGTCGTCCACGAGACCGAATATCAGACCGCGTGCGCGACCGTCGTGCTGCTCGACATGTCCGGCAGCATGAGCCGGTACGGCAAGTACGGCGCGGCCAAGAAGGTCGCGCTCGCGCTGCAGTCGCTCGTCCGCGGCAAATATCAGGGCGATTTTCTGCAGACGATCGGCTTCTACTCGTTTGCCTCGCCGATGACCGAGCGCGAACTCATCAATTCGGCCCCGAAACCGGTGAGCATCTTCGACCCGCGCGTGCGGCTGCGGATCAACATGGACGCCCCGCCGGGCTTCGTGCCGCAGCACTTCACGAACATCCACGCCGGGCTGCAATTCGCCAGGCGGGTGTTGCGACGGCAGCCCGCGCAGAACCGGCAGATCATCTGCATCACCGACGGCGAGCCGACGGCCCATCTCGAAGGCCGCGACCTGATGCTGATCTATCCCCCCAGCGAGCAGACGGCGAACATCACGCTCGCCGAGGCCCGCAAGTGCGCGAACGAGGGGATTCACCTCTCCAGCTTCGCGCTCATCGAGGATTACTACTATCTGGGCCTGATGAACTTCGTCGAACGGATGGCCCAGGTCTCGGGCGGCATCGCGGCGTACTGCAACGCGACCGATCTGGGCAACCTGGTCATCGACAGCTTCATCGGCGGCCGCCGCGGCCGCCGCGCGATGTGATCGGCGGTGAAAGTGTCCCGGACGCTTGAAGCGTCCGGGACACTGGTCATCACACGCGCGAATTGTGTCCCGGCAGCGTCGCGGCTATCGTACCGGTTGACGATTTGTCCGCATCATCCATGGGGAGCCAGACATGTCCGACGTCACCATCAAAGCCCGCGAAAACGGCCCGTTTCTCATCACCGGGGCCGTGACGCTGACCGATCATCTCGGGAATGTGTTCTCCACAACGGGCCAGACGACCATCGCGCTCTGCCGTTGCGGCCAATCGCAGAAGAAGCCGTTCTGCGACGGCTCGCACAAGGGCTGCGGCTTCCAGGCGGGCGAACTGGCGCCGATTCCGTCGCCGACCGCATGATCGTAGGGTGGGACGAGTCTTCGAGTCCCACCACGGTTTTTTCACCGACGTGGTGGGACTCGAAGACTCGTCCCACCCTACGAAAGCCGCACCGATGCTTCCTCGTCTGCTCGTCTGGACGCTGCTGTTGCCGATCGCGACGGGATCTGTGTTCGCCGTCGAAACCGTCGACGACGCCACCCGCGCGACGTGGACGAAATCGCTCGGCGAGCTGCAACCGCAGATCAGTGCGTTGCGAACCAAACTCCCCGAAGATCCGCGCGTCGCCGATGTCGCCGTCTGGGCGAAAGCGGCCGATTGGATCGCCCGGCACAACGAATTTCACAAGCCGGATTACCTCAAGTGGACGACGGAAGCGCTGCAGCACGGCCAGCAACGGGCGACGGACCTGGCGAATCGGCAATCGGCGTGGATGAATCGCGTGGGTCAGACGACGGTGCTGGGCTACGTCTCGGATCTCGATGGTTCCGTGCAGCCGTATGCGGTCACGCTGCCGAAGACGTTTGACCCGCAGTCGCGCGACAAATGGCCGCTGCATCTGGTGCTGCACGGGCGGGGGGACACGCTGAACGAGGTCAGCTTCCTGCATCAGCACGAGGGGAAACCGCTCAAAAACGACGTCGCGTGGATTCAGCTCGACGTCTTCGGCCGCACGAACAACGCCTACCGCTGGGCCGGGGAGGCGGACGTGTTCGAGGCCCTCGCCGCCGTGAAGCGCCGCTTCCCGATTGACGACCGCCGCATTACGCTGTGGGGCTTTTCGATGGGGGGCGCGGGGG
>JAWXBB010000027.1:0-5785 GCA_034439795.1 Planctomycetaceae bacterium
ACACCACCCCTTCGTACGCCGCGCCGAACAGACCTTGTTCGGGATCTTCGTCGCCCGGGTCGGCGTCCGTCCAGGCATCGTCGGCGACGGTCTCTTCCAACCGCGGCACGTGCCAGTAATCCCCCGCGTTGGCTTCGAGGTAATCGAACAGCCGGCGGATCATCGGCCAGGGATCCACCGGCGTCTCCCCTTTGACGAGCGCGGTCTCGCGATCCCCCACCGCTTCCAGCCAGCGGGCGAGCAGTCCGTCGAACGACATCGGCCCGGCCAGCAGCCCGACGTCGTCCGCCTCACTCAGCCATTGCATCAACAGTCCCAGCGAGGCGACCTGATCGCGGCGGTCGAGCAGTGCGGAGACCACCTGCGCATACGCCTTCGCCGACTTGAATTCATCGACGTGCTGCCGCCAGAACGCGATGTTCCCCGCGGCTTCTCCGGCGGCTCGCCAGTCGGCCAGCGCCCGGGCGACGCGCCGCGCCGATTCCAGATGATCCTGCCCCGACACCGGCGGCAGATCGTTCACCGTCGTCGAGCCGAAGCGGTCCCAGAACTCGGCAAACTTCTCGAACTTGGCGAGCAGCTCGGCTTCGAGCGCAGTCAACGCCCGGGCCGCGGCTTCCTCCAGCGTGCGTCCGTAGCCTTCGAGAATGCCCTCGACCAGTTGCAGCAGCACTTCGATCCGCTGATCGGGCACGCTGTCTTCGCGCGTCGTGAACAGCGGGAACTGTCCCTGAAAGCCGAGAATGTTCCACGGGTCGGCGAGCGCGCCGCAGTGGATGCCCCGATAGAGTTGCTCCTCCGATTCAGTGACCATCTGCGCCGCGCCGGCCACGTCCCCCGCCGTCAGCGCCTGCTTGATCGCCGCGATCCGCCATTGAATTTCGCACTCAAACCGGGCCGCAGCGCACGGGATGACGGCGGACTGCCGGCGGGCTGCCTCCGGATGCGCCATCCGCGCGAACAGGTAAGCGAGATACCGCCGTTGAACTTGCTGCGTGCCGTACTGCGCCAGATAAAAGTTCAGATGCTGCCGGACGTGGCCGAACGGCTGCTGCGTGGTCTTGGCGTGCTTCTGCAGCCGCTTCGCGCGCGCGCCGGTGGCGGCGTTGAGCAGGCGGGCGTAATACGCATCCCTTTGTCGGGCGACGCGCGGCAGCAGTGATGTCAGCGAGACCGTCGAATCGTGCGTGTCGGGGCCGGCGCCGCTGATGGACGACGCCATCAGGATCGTCCCGCTGAGGACCGCCGCGGCGTCGAACAACACCTCTTCCGTGGGGACGCGCTTCTGCAGGTTGATCCAGTTCAGCAGCGCATCGAGGATCACCTTGCGGACGACGAACCGCCGGTAGCGGCCCTTGAGGTCGATCTGGTGCGGATCCCATTCGCCGAACAGGTAATTGGTTCGCTTGTTCGCGGGATGCAGATGATCGTGCGCCCGCGGATCGAGCGCCAGCTCGTCGAGCGAGTCCAGCGTGAAATGGGCCTCGGCGAGGATGTCGGCCGGCGTGGAGCGCAGCAATTCGAGCGCTCGCGACACCACGTCTTCATACGGACCGTGGGCGACCCCGGCACCGCGCAGGAACATCGGGATCGGCCGAAACCGTTCGTGTTCGTACGGCTCCATCCGCCGGCCGTTCTCCAGCACAGCGACCGGTCGGTAGCCCATGAACTCGTTCAGCCGGTCGATGGCGCCGTCGACGATCCGCGCGGTGTCAACCCACGGCGAGCCCTGCTCCAGCACGGCCTCCCAGACGCGGACCAGAAGGAACGGCTGCTGGAAATCCTCATCAGACAGATGAAACAAGAGATCGTGGTGGAACTTCCGGTACGCCGGCAGAACGTCGTCGAAGGCCAGCTTGACGACCGCCTCGGCCTGGGCGCAGTCGTGAAACGCCGGCACCTCGGCCTGGAGTTGGGCCAACACCTTCAGCAGCGTCGCCGCCAGACGCGGAAACGTCACCCGCGCCGTCAGGTCGTTGACCAGCCGTTGAAACGCGGGGTCGGGCCGGCCACCCGAAAAGTTGAGGTATCCCAGCACCTCCCGGGCGGCCGCAATGTCCTCGGCGCGAAGTTTCAACGTCCCTGTTCCACGGCTACGAGCCCAAATCGGTCGTCATGAAGCGTCGCCACCGACGCCGGGAGTCCATGTCTCCGCGGATCGTGGCGAGGAAATGAACATCCGAACGCTTCCCAGGTGAATAGCATACGAAGGCGGAGCGCGTTCCCGCAAACCGCTGCTGACGGAAAGACGGTTTGCGGCATCGGTTTCCGTTCGCGGCCGGCCATTCGGCGCCTCGAAATCTCCCGCCGCGACGATCGTCCGCTCAACCGACTTGCACGATTATGCCGATCTTGACAGAGGTCGTGATTTCAACGATTGGGGAAACGGTCCGCGCGGAGCCTTCGACACGGCCCAGCGATCCGTTTCCGCAGTGCCAACGATGCAAGGCCATCAGCGCAACTCGCATCCTGACAGGAGATTCCGGAATGCCTGCCGCGACGACCGATCAGAGCCTTCGCCACCCCGACGGGGGAGAAGGGCGGGTTGCGGTGCAAAGGTGGTTCGGCGGCTTTAAGCAGAGTGCAGTCGAGTCTGCGAGGCTCACCCTCTTCGTTGGAGTCCAGCCTTTAGGCTGTCTTCGAGGTTCGTGCGATGTCTTAAGAGCAGCCTAAAGGCTGGACTCCAACGGGGTGAGTCTCGCAGACTCGGCCGCACCCTATAAATTCAGTGTCACGATCCGGTAAAGGCACTCCCTCGGAATTATGGCCCGTTCCCGGCAGCATTTGGGCGTGCAATTATTCCCCTTTCTCGCAGTGCTGGTCTGCGTGATGGGGTCGTTGATTCTATTGCTGCTGGTCACGACGCAACGCATGCGCAGTGCGGCGATCGCGCGGGCGAAGGCCGCATTGAGGCAACGCGCCGGCGACCGACCGATTCTGCCGCTGCTGGCCGACGAGGGTGACGAACCGCGTCGTTTTCCCGCAATTGACGAAGCGCTGCCCGCCGCTCCGGCATGGATGCCGAGGCCGGCGGCCCCGTCTCCGGATCACACGGCGCTGCGCGAACGGTTGCAAAGGGACTGGGAACAGCGCGTCGGGCAACTGGAATCGAAGCGCGACGCCGGGACGCAGGCCGTCGTGCGTCAGAAGCTGCTGGCCGTCGCGGTGCAGCGGCGGATCGACGAATTGCAGGGCGAACTGGGGCAGCTCCAGACGCAGTTCGGACAACTCACCGGACAGATGTCGGCCGAGAAACTTCAGCCGGCGTCGGGGCTGCGCGAACGGGTGCAGTTGGAGGATCAGATCGCGTCGCTCCGCCAGCAGCTCAAACAGCTCGAAGACCGGCAGCAGTACAACACCGGGAAGTTCAGCATCGTCCCCTTCGACGGCAAATCGGGCACCACGCGGCGGCCGATTCTCATCGAATGCACGGCGACCGGCCTGCGGTTCGTCGCGGAAGGGATTACGCTCACGCCCAGCGACATCGCCGGTTTCTCGGAGAATTACAATCCGCTGCTGGCGGGCTCGTCGGCACTCGTCAGTTATTGGAAGCAGTGGAAGATCGACCATCCGGAGGACGATGCCGCCGCCGATCCCTACGTCCTGCTGCTCGTGCGCCCCAGCGGCACGGTGGCCTACTACATCGCCATGCGGATGCTGTCGCCGATGAAGCAGCCGCACGGCTACGAGCTGATCACAGAGGATCTGCCGATCGCCGTGCCGCCTTCCGAACCGGGCGCCAAAGCCGCCTGCAGAGAGGCGATCAAGCGGACGCTGCTGGAACGGCAGCAGATGACGAACGCGGCCCGCGGCGGCAGCGTCCTGACACCGGGCAGTTCGCGAGCCGGCACCAAAGGTTCGACTGCTGGCGCCGGGACAGGCAACGGTCCGGGGAGGACCTCCGAGTTCCAGTTTGATGACGTCGCCGATAGCCCGAACAGCAGCGGCACTCGTCGTACCGAGAACTTCGAACGACCCGGCGGTCAGGACATCGCGCGTGGCATATCGACAGGGGAAGTTGTCAGCGAGGGTTCCGAGCCGCGCGGCCCACGGCCGGGAATGCCTTCGGATCCAGCCGGCCAAGGAACCAAAACCGCCGGTGAAGGCCGTGAGTTCCAGTTTGAGGACGTCGTCGAAACGCCGAACAGCGTCGGCGCGCGGAGCTGGGAAGACCCCGAACGGTTTGAAGGTCAGGAACACCGTCGCAGCAAGCCGAGCGCAACGGGCGGCAGCCGCGAGCCACCTCCGCAGGGTCAGCCGCCGGGATCGCTGCCGCGCGAGACCGGCGAGGAGGCCGTTCCCGTTCCGCAGTCGTCCCCCGCCCCGCGCTGGACCGGGCGACAGCCCGCGGAGCCACCCTCCGGTCCGCAGCTCACTCCCGATGTCGAAGAGCCACCCTATCCGTCGTTCGCGCAAGCGCGCAAGGCGACCGGTCAGTCGCGCGACCTGCCGTACGAGCAGCTTCAACGCCGTCGCTGGGGTCCGCACGATGCGGGGGCGTCGATTGGCGTCGAAAAGACCGTCGTGGTCCGCGTCGATGCGCAGCGACTGATCGTCGGCGACAACGTCATCGTGCCCGTGCCGCTCGGCGCGTCGCGCAATCAAGTCTTCGACCGGTTGCTGACAGTCATCGACCGGCAGGCGCAGACGTGGGGCAAGCCGGGCAATGGCTTCTTCTGGGTGCCCAAGCTGAAGTTCGTGATCGGTCCCGGAGGTAATCCGGTCTACGAGCGCGTCGCGCCGTTGGTCGCGAAGTGCGGGCTGTCGTCGAGCACGGAGTTCACCCTCGAAGAGGCCGCCCCCGCGCGGTCCGGGGGGCCGCGATGAGCCAGCGCCGGGAAGAACATCAGTTCGGGTCCGATTCGTTTCTGGACGTGATTTGCAACGTCGTCGGCATTCTGATCATCCTGATGGTGCTTGCGGGCCTGCGCGCCGGTCAGGAGCCGGTCCGGCTGGCGGACATCGAAGACGCCGCCGAGATCGCCCCCGCGTCTGTGGCCGCCGGTGGCTCGCCGGTCGCAGCGCCGGTGCCGATCGACCTGGCCCTCGGCGAACCGGTGCCGCTGCACGTCGCACCTGTGATTGTCGAACCGGTCGCTGCTCCTTCACCGCCGCGCGAACTGATCGCCACGGCGGAGGAGTTGCAGGGCGAGATCGCCTCGATGGTCGGCGACTACGAATCCGTCGTCGCGCGGCAGACCGCCTCGCGCGAGCAGCAAGCCCAACTCGAAGACAAGCTCGCCGCCGCCCGGGCCGCGGTCGAGCAGCGCGAGCAACAACTGGATTCGGTCCAGCAGAAACGAGCCTCGACCACGGCCGAACTCACGAAGCTGCGGCAGATGGTGACGCAACTGTCGACGCAGCTCGGACAGGCGGAAGCGGTGACGCCGAAGCTGCAGCAGATCGAGCACCGCATCACGCCCATCGGTCAGGAGATCACGGGCAAGGAGCTGCACTTCCAGGTGCTGCACAATCGCGTGGCGTTGATTCCTTTGGAGCCGCTGATCGACCGGCTCAAAGATCAGGTGGAGCGCCGCAAGGACTGGCTCGCCAAATCGCGGCAGCAGATGGGGGAGGTCGGGCCGGTCGACGGCTTCTCGATGAGCTACATTGTGCAGCGCGAGGCGATGTCCGTCGTCGACGAGCTGCGCTACGGGCAGGGGATGTTCCGCATCGGCGTGTCGAGCTGGCAACTGAAGCCGGAACGCAATCTAGTCTCCGAGACCGCCGCTCAGGCAATCCAACCCGGCTCGCGGTTCTACGCCGCGCTGCTCGAGGCCGGCGA
>JAWXBB010000028.1:0-2804 GCA_034439795.1 Planctomycetaceae bacterium
ACAATCCCGCGGGCGAGAAACCGGCGACCGAGAGCGATCCGAAGTAATCGCGTCATGCACAGCCCGGAGCGCAAGCGACGGCGTGCGAGCAGCTTGCAACCGGACATTAAGCCGTCGCTTGCGCTCCGGGCTGCGATCTCTCCCGTCACGTGGCGGCCATTAAAAACTCCGCCATCGCCGCCGCCGCGAGCGCCGGCTGCGTCTGCATGACCAGGTGCGGGGCGGGAATCTTCGCGATCTGCATCGACGGCGCGAGGGCTTGGATCTCGGCCGCGTTGTGATGCGGCACCACGAAATCCTCGTCGCCTCGCAGGTAAAGAATCGGCACAGGGCACTCGACCAGTTGCTTCGAGACATCGACCAGCAGCACCGACCGGAGCCGTTCTGCAAGAACCTCCGGCTGGACCTCGGCTAACGCTTCCCGCAAAAGTTGTCGCACCTCGGGGGTCGAATGACGGCTGAGCAGTGTCTTGGCTCGCGCCAGCAACGGGAATCCGACCAGAAGCTGCGGATAAATCAAGCGGTGCAGCCCCTTCAGCCGGAACCACAATGGGCTGCGGATGAAGGACGCAGAGAGAATCACGCGCCGCAGATTCGGCGGGCGAGTCGCGGCGGCCATGATCGCCAGCGGCCCGGAAAACGATTCCCCCAAAATCGCGAACGGCGCATCGGTCGGCAGTCGGGACAACACCAGCGGCAGCAGATCTTCGTAGCTCAGCGCCTCATCCGGCGGGTAAGACACGACGACCGGTTGCCACTCAGCCGGCAGATGGGGCAGCAGCGGCCGGAACAGCACGCCGCTGCCATCGAGTCCGGGAAGCAGGATGAGATTGAGTTCGGTCGTCAACGCGCGTCTCCATCAATTCCACGAGTATACTGGTTCAACCGATCTGGGTTGACAGGGATTTGGGTGCCACTGGCGGCAGCTTTGGGCCGCCAGTGTCTTGGCTCCACCCCACGAAACGCACTGGCGGCCGAAGCCCCCCGCCAGTGGCACCCATATCTCAGCACGGTTGAGGCACGACCCGGATGAGAATCGGTCTGTTCGCCGACGCGCACGATCATCTGGATTACATCCGCAAAGCGGTCGCGGTGTTCAACGACCGCGGCTGCGAACTGGTGCTGTTTGCGGGCGATCTCGTGTCGTCCTTTGCCGTGCCGCCGCTGCGCGAACTGCGCTGCCCGGTGCTGGCCTGCTTCGGGGACAATGAGGGGAACCGGATCGGCGTCGCCGCCGGGTTCAGAATCATCGGCCAGATCGGGGAGCCGCCGTTCGGGTTCAAGACCCGCGACGGCGTGCGGATCGTGATGACGCACATGCTGCGGCAACTCGTCGGAGCCGAGGGAGACTTCGACGTCTGCGTCTTCGCCCACACGCACCGGGCGGAAATCAGCCGCGACGAATGGGGCCGGCTGTACGTCAATCCGGGCGAAACCAGCGGCTGGAGCTTCCGCAAACCCTCAGTCGCGATTTTGGAAACCTCGCCGCTGTCGGCGGAAATCGTCCGCTTGGACGACCCGGCCGAGAATTCCGGGAACTGAAAACCGCCTGCTCTCGTCAGAGGACAAAGGCGAAAGCGGTTTTTAACCACGAAACACACGAAATTCACGAAAGATGAGGGAGGCAGAAAAGGTCATTTTGGCCTTGGATCATCTCCAATTTTCGTGCCTTTCGTGTGTTTCGTGGTTATCCCTCTTCCGTCCCGTCCGGTCGCCCGTTCGAGGAGTGCATCATGGCCCGTTGGCTTGGTTGTCTGTTGTCGGTCTGTTGGATTCTGTTTGCGGCGTCCTCGGTCTGGGCTCAGGGGGTGTTGATCGTCGTCGATCGGCCGATTCCGTTGCCGCGGCCGATGCCCCGCCCGATTCCGTCTGCGACGTACGCCCTCAAAGAGCTGGCGGTGCAGGCGAAGCTGCTCGATCAGGTCGCGAAGGTGCAGGTCTCGCAGACGTTCGTCAACACGGGCTCTGTGCAGCTCGAAGTGCAGTTCGTCTTTCCGCTGCCGTATGACGGTGCAGTGGACTCGCTGACGCTGCTGGTCGACGGCAAGGAGTACCCCGCGCAACTGCTGTCCGCGAAGGACGCCCGGGCGCGGTACGAGGCCATCGTGCGCTCGAACAAAGATCCCGCGCTGCTGGAATATCTGGGGACCGGCTTGTTCCAGACCAGCGTGTTCCCCGTCCCGCCCGGAGCCGAACGGAAGGTCACGCTCAGCTACAACCAGTTGCTTCGTAAAGACCACGGCCTGACCGATTTCCTGTTCCCCTTGAGCACCGCCAAGTACACCTCCAAGCCGGTCGAGAAAATCGACGTGCAGGTCACGATCGACAGCGCCGTAGACATCAAGAACATCTACAGCCCCACGCACCCGGTGGAGATTCAACGGCCGGACAACAAGCACGCCGTCATCAAGTACACCCGCACCAACGAGACCCCCGGCACGGACTTCCGGCTGTTCTACGACGTTGGCTCGGGGCAGCTCGCCGCGCGGGTGATCAGCTATCGCCCGAATGACAGCGACGACGGCTTCTTCCTGCTGCTGGCCAGCCCGCCGATCCAGGCCGCGGGCACCGATCGGCCCCGGAAGACCGTGATGTTCGTGGTCGATAAATCGGGCAGCATGTCGGGCAAGAAAGTCGAGCAGGCCAAAGCCGCGCTGCGGTTCGTGCTCAACAACCTCCGCGACGGGGATCTGTTCAACATCGTCGCCTACGACACCAACGTCGAATCGTTCCGGCCGGAGCTGGAAAAGTTCAACGACGAGACCCGCAAAGCCGCGCTCGGCTACGTCGAGGGACTCTATGCC
>JAWXBB010000029.1:0-6694 GCA_034439795.1 Planctomycetaceae bacterium
AACGGCGGCGTGGTTCACCGCAACCAACGCCACCCAACGTGGCGTCGACTGGCAAATGAAAGTCCAAGACGCCCGCGGTAAACTCAAGTCGGTCTCCCCAAAAATCATGACGTGACAAAGCACTAGCCAGCGCCTGTCGATTGGCGATGGGAATCAGGCGTTGGCCCTGACTACGCGATGATCTCGTGCATCGGTTTGCCGAAGTCGAGCTCCAGACGCTTGTGACCGGGGATTTCGAGCCGACGGGGATCGAGGCCGAGCTGGTGCAGCAATGTGGCGTGGATGTCGGTCACGTAGTGCCGATGCTCGACGGCGTGGAAGCCGATTTCATCGGTCGCGCCGTGAACGATCCCTCCCTTAATGCCGCCGCCGGCCAGCCAGACGGAGAAGCCGTAGGGGTGATGGTCGCGGCCGTCGGACTTTTCGGCTCCGGGCGTGCGGCCGAACTCGGTGGCCCAGACGACGAGCGTTTCGTCGAGCAGGCCCCGCCGCTTGAGATCTTTGAGCAGCCCGCCGATCGGCTTGTCGACCGCGGCGCAGCGCGTCGTGTGATTCTTGTGCAACTGCGCATGGGCGTCCCAGCCGTCGTCGTAAATCTGCACGAAGCGAACCCCCTGCTCCACGAGGCGCCGCGCGGCGAGGCTATACCGGCCGACAGTGTTGCAGGCTGAGTCATCGAGACCGTACAGGGCCTGCGTTTCGGCGGTCTCGTCGCTGAGCCTTACGACTTCGGGGACCGACATCTGCATGCGGAAGGCCAGTTCGTAGCTTTTGATGCGGGCGCGCATCGCCGGATCGTCCGGATACTCGACGCCCGCCAATCCATTGAGCCGGTTCAGCAGGTCGAGTTGCTGCCGGCGCTCGGCGACGTAGACCTGGTTCCCCGGCGTGCCGAAGGCGAGCGGGTTGTTGGGATCGAGCGACAGCGACACCGCAGAGTGTTCGGGACCGAGGTAGCTGCCGTCGTGAGCGCCGCCTCCGCCGCAGCAGTCGCCCGGCCCCTTGCCGAGGATCACGAACTGCGGCAGGTTGTCGTTGAGCGAACCCAGGCCGTAATGCACCCACGAGCCGATCGCCGGGAAGAAGCCGTCGAAGATGTGGCGGCCGGTATGGAACTGCAACTGGGCGGCGTGATCGTTGTCGGTGGTCCACATCGAGCGCACCACGGCGATGTCGTCGATGCAGTCGCCGACGTGCGGCCACCAGTCGCTGACGTGGATGCCGCTTTCGCCCCGTTGACGGAAACCGACCTGCAACGGATAGAGCTGCGCCATCAGCGCCCGCGGCGTGCCGGAGAAATCGCGAACGTTCTTGCGATAGTACGGGGAGTCCAGCACCGCGGACTTGTACGGCGATTCGTCGATCGTCTTGCCCGCGTACTGAGTGACGGCCGGCTTGTAGTCGAAGCTCTCGAGGTGGCTGGTCCCGCCCAGCATGAAGTACCAGATAACGCTCTTGGCCCGCGGTGCGATCTGCGGTAAACCGATGGGAAGCGGCGACTCGGTGGCCCGCGCCACGCCGTCGCCATTCAGCAGCGTGCCCAGCGCGATTCCGGTCAGCCCCATGCCGACGTCGGCGAGAAACGTCCGGCGTTGAATGCGCCCGCACGGCATGGAGGACTGTGATTGCGGCATGGTCGACCTCAGCGGACGGTCACGAAGTCGTTATGGTTGAGCAGCACATGGATCAGATTCTCACGGGCACGTTGGGCCGGATTGGATGACGGCGGACGCTTTCCCATCGCGCCGGCGGCAAACGCGGACAGTTCGCTCCCCTGGACCAGTTGCGCGTTGCCGGCGAGGAAGTCGAGACACGCCCGGGTTTCGGCGTCTGTCGGTTGACGAGTCAGCACCTGCTCAAACGCAGCGGTGATGAAGTCGATCCGGGCTGCCTCGTCATCGCGGTCGCCGAGCGGCTGCGACAACGATTCGGCCAGCGTGCGGGCGCTGTCGAGCGCCAGCCCGCTGTTCATCAACGCCAACGCCTGGTGCGGCACCACGCTTTCCTTGCGGCGGTAGCAGCCGTTCGGATCGGCGGCGTCGAACGTCTCCAGAAACGCCATCTTCTCATTCGGGGTCAACCGAAAGTACAGGCTGCGGCGGAAATTCGTCTGCCCTTCGGCTTCGGGAATCTCCGGACCGCCCGGCGTCGTCAGCAACAGCCCCGCCGTGGAGAGGACCGCGTCGCGGACGACTTCCGCCTCCATCCGCTGCGAATTCCTATACCACAACCACCGGTTCTGCGGATCGGACGTCAGCGGCTCCTGAGACAGCGGCCACGCCGGAGGCGCGACTTCGGAGGAACTCTGCCGATACGCCGCCGACAGCACCAGCATCCGATGCAGCGGCTTCATCCGCCATTCCTGTTCCACGAGTTCGGTGGCGAGCCAGTCGAGCAGCTCCGGATGCGACGGGCGGTCGCCGTTCAAGCCGAAGTTCGCGACGCTGGGCACCAGCGCCTGACCGAAATGACGCAGCCACAGATGATTGACGGCCACGCGGCTGGTGCGTGGATTTGCGGGCTGGGTGATCCACTTCGCTAACGCGAGACGGCGGCCAGTGCTCGTCGATGGAAAGTGATCGCCAAGCGGCGTGTACGATTCGCCGGCGCTGTCGCAGGCGGCGACGGCGGCGCGATGGGCCTCCGTCGCAGCGGCGAGTTTCCGTTGAGCGTCCAGAATCGAGGCTGGCGGGTTCTCGTTGTCGATGGTTGACGGTTGAGCTGCAGTGACCGTGTCCAGATGCTGTTCGGCCAGCAGAACCGTCTCGGCCGCTTTGGCGGCGAGCGTCTGTTTCTCCGCGCGACTGGCCGCCAAGGCACGTTGCGCAATAACATCGGCCGGCTGACCGCCGTGCTTCGCCCGTTCCGCGTCGAGTCGGGCACGGACCGCGGCGGCGTCCGCGTCCGCCGTGAGGACTTTGCGCTCGGCCAGTTCCTGTTCGGCGCGCGCGGTCTGCACCGCGCGACGCAAATCGTCTTCGGTCGGGACCAAGGCCCGCACGTCGACTTCCAGAAACTCGGCCGCGCCGTTGTGAACCCACAGCGCGAACTTGCCGTCGCGACGGGGCACGGGCATCACATAGTCGAGCTTCGGCTCTCCGTTGAGGCGAACCGACAACGACGGCCCGCGGACGGTGACCTCGACGGTGATTTCCTCATCGACCTTCAGCGGCGTCTTCACGATGCCGGCCGCAGGGTACTCCTGCTTGCCCCCCTGTCGATGAAAGGCCTGCACCGACGGGGCGTTGTCGTTGACGCTGGTGTAGACATCCTGCGAATCGCCGGGGCCGTTCTGATCGAAGCTGAAGCCGACCGAGCGGTACATGCCCGCCGCGAGCGTGCGGTATCGAACCTTGGCCTGGAAGTCGCGCGGGTGATTGGCGACCGTCGCCACCGTCGCGAAGCTGCCCACCGTCTTCTGCACGAGTTTGCCGTCGGACCATGTCCAATCGCCCGAGGCCACTTTCCAGACATCCGGCCGTGCGGCGGCGAAGCGGTCTTCCAGAAATAGCGTTGGAGTGTTGGTCACGGTCGATGGCGACCACGCGGCCAGCACTGTCTCGACCTTCATCACCGCGGCTTTCGCCGTCTCGGCCGCTTGCCGCGTCTGGACTACCGCGGCGTCGGCCTTGGCGATCACTCCCGCGGCGAGGTCCGGTCGCAACAGCGGGTAATACGCTTCCGCCGGCAACGCCACCGGCTCGACCGTGATCTCGCCGTTCCCCAGCGCCGCCGGCACTCCCGGCTCCAACAGTTGGCGTTCGTCCGGATACCGCGAGTCGCCGCGCTGAAAGAGATACGTCTTCGCACCCAATTCCTTATCGAACACGCGGGCCACGCCGTCCTTCAGCACCTCGCCCAGCGTGGCGTCCTTCTCCGTGGGCGTGTTCGGACGGAGCGCATCGGTCCGGACGTCGTGCGGCTCGAAGAAGGCCCGGAAGCGGTAATACTCAACCTGCGCGATCGGGTCGAACTTGTGATCGTGACAGCGGGCACACTTGAACGTCAGCCCCAGAAACGCCTGACCGGTCTGCTCGACGGTCTCGAACATCCAGACGTTGCGATCGAACTTGTACCAGTTGCGGCCGAGGAATCCGGTCGCGCGCTGCACCTCGGGGTCGAGCGGCGCGACTTCGTCTCCTGCGAGCATTTCGACGACCATCCGGTCGTACGGCCGGTCGTCGTTGAGCGATTCCACAATCCAGTCGCGCCACCGCCAGATGTGCCGCTGGCTGTAACGGATTTCGTTCCCCCCGCGGCTGCCGTACCAGTCGCTGTAGCGCCACACGTCCATCCAGTGCCGTCCCCAGCGTTCGCCGTAGGCGGGGCGTTGCAGCAGATCGTCGACGACGCGCTCGCAGGCGTCCGTGCTTGCATCAGATAGAAACGTGTGCAACTCGTCGCGCGTCGGAGGGAGTCCGATCAGGTCGAGATAGACCCGCCGCAGCCAGACCTCGCGCGGAGCGTCGACGCGCGGCGCCAGTCCCTGGCGTTCGAGTTCGGCGGCGATGAAGGCGTCAATCGGCGTGCGGACCCACTCCGGATGCTGCACCGCGGGCAGCGGCGACCGCTGCGGCGGCCGATACGACCAATACTGCCGCGGATCGTCGGGGACCGGCTCTTCCGTCGGAGTCGTGGCCCCCTGTTCGATCCACGCTTTGACGAGATCCAGTTGCGCGGCCGTCAGATGCTCGCCTTCTCCGTCGGGCGGCATGCGCGCGGAGCCCTCCGCGGCCGTCACGTGCTGCCAGAGCAGACTGCCGGCCAAATCCCCCGGCACCACAATCGGACCGCTCTCGCCCCCCGCTTTGAGCAGTTGCGCGGCATCCAGCCGCAACCCCGATTGTTGCTTGAGAGCGCCATGACACGCCGCGCACTTCGCGGTCAGGAGCGGCTTGATGTCCCGGAGGTAATCGACGGGAGCGGCGTGGGCGCTTCGGAGGGCGGCGACGAACCAGACCATCACCCAGAGTTGCCGCCGCACGTCCGACCTCCTGCAACCCGCTGCATCAGCGTCAATTGATGTATGTGAGTCTACCGACGACCGCCCCGCCCCCGCAATCGGGAATCGCGATTGGCTCGAACTTCAGACGCCTGACTCGTGTCCTGAGTTGGAAGTTTGTGCGCACGGCTGTGTGTGACCGCTCGAAGGTTTCCACAGCACTGCCTACTTCGATTTCAGCCCCGCCGTATTCACCGCAACCACTCGGTATTGGTGCGTTTTACCCTCTTCCGCCGTCGCGTCCGTGAATCGCATCTCGACCAGTGGTTGTGTGGGCGTGTCGCTGTACGAGAGATTCTGAAAGATCGGGCGGCCGAAGGGATTCTTCCCTTGCTCCGGCACGTGGGCGAGGAATTGCCCGTCGCGCTCGATAATGAAGCTGGCGAGACCGCTTTCGAGGTCGGCTTCGGCGGACCAGGTCAGCACATTGCCTGAGACGCGCAGTTTCGTCGGAGCGGGGGGTGGCGTGACGTCGGTCACGGCCGAGTCTTTCATATACTGCGTCCAAGCCGTCGCCACCGACTCATTCGGCAGCCACACGGCGTTATCGAGGGCCCCTTGGAACTTCGACGCGGGCACGGGAGCCGCGACCATCGCATCACCGGCGTTAAACGCCGCCATCCAGCCGTCCTGGCTCAACAGGGGCCTCAACGGATCGCCGCTCTTTTCCGGCAGTCGCGCGGTCAGGCAGGCATCAAACCACGGCATGGCCAGATAGCGTTGGTTGCCACAGTCATGACTCGATAATGGATCGATGGAGACGCCGACCAGTCCGCCCTTGGCCCGCAGCGTCTGAAAGAACACCTCGACTCCCGGCCACACACCGGCAAACCGCCCCGCTTTGTCGGTGACGCCTTCTTTGGCGCCGAGATTGCACATCACCGGCACCTGGCAGGCAGCGTCGGGAATCGAATAGGGAGTGGGCTTGCCTTCGACCGCCGTGAGCGCCGGCACTCCCGAACGCAACCATGCGGCGGCCACTCGATCCGGGTGCAGCAACGTCATGCCGCCGGCCCAATGCCCGCCGCCGCTATGTCCCCAGATGGCCCACGGAACAGTGGCCAATTCTGCATGTCCTGACACCGCGCCGAGTTCGGTCAAAGCCTTCTGAAACGCCGCATCGGAGCCGTGACGCGGGTCGCACCACAACTGGCAGTTGGCTTGCTCCGGCTGCTCGTACACCGGACTCATCAAGGCGCAGTCGTGCTTCTTCGCCAACGCCTGCCAATGCAGATCGAACGCGCCGGTCTGCCCCGATTTGCAGGACCCCTCGCCGCAGCCGTGCTGATGCACGATCAGCCCGCGCAACGTTTTCACCTCCGATGGAACCCACACCGTGTAGCTCGCCGGATAGACCAACTCGCCCGATTTCGACGAGCCTTCGTAGCGCACTCGGTAGTAAGGGGGATTGGCGGGCAGCGGATTCACATACGCCGGCTCCTGGGACGAGACCGAACCAGCCAGGACGACGAAGAACAGGACTGCATGGCGCATGAGGCTCATCCCAGGGAAAGATCCGAGTCGGTCGTCTTCCAACTCCACATTCAGGCGGGTTTGCCCCTCGGAGCATCAGTTGCACTGCGCGGTCAGTGTTTGAATGCGAATGTTACGGTAACGGATCGTGTTGCCGGGTTTCCAGTGGATGATGTCGGGTGTCTTGGGATGCACCTGCAGGCCGATGTACCCCTTGAC
>JAWXBB010000030.1:0-5268 GCA_034439795.1 Planctomycetaceae bacterium
GCCTGGGGGCGAGAGCAAGGGAGAGAGGCCGCGGCACGGGTAAACCGCTATCATACCGCAAAGTGTCCCGGACGCTCCGAGCGTCCGGGACACTGGCTCCCTACTCACTCGGTTTCCACGCATGACCGCCCAGCTCATCGACGGCAAACAGATCGCCCTGCGGATTCGCGAACGGCTGGCTGTGGAGTCGCACGAATTCACCACGCGGACCGGCGTCGTGCCGCATCTCGCGGCGGTGCTCGTCGGCGAAGACCCCGCCAGCGCGGTCTACGTGAAGAGCAAGCACCAGGCGTGCGAACGGGCCGGGATGAAGAGCACGGTGCATCGCCTCCCCGCGGACACCACGCAAGCCGCGCTGCTGGATCTCATCCGGCAACTCAACGCCGCGGCGGACGTCCACGGCATTCTGGTGCAGTTGCCGTTGCCCAAAGGGATCGACACCACGGCGGTGCTCGATGCCGTCCATCCGCTCAAGGACGTGGATGCGTTTCACCCGGAGAACGTGGGCCTGCTCGTGCAGAACCGGCCGCGGTTTTTGCCTTGCACGCCGCACGGCATTCAGGTGCTGCTCCGCGAATCGGGCGTCGATCCGGCCGGCAAGCACGTGGTGGTGCTGGGCCGCAGTGAAATCGTCGGCAAGCCGATCGCGATCATGCTGCTGCAGAAGGCCGCCGTCGCCGATGCCACCGTCACGATCTGTCACAGCCGGACGACGAATCTCGCGGCCATCACGCGCACGGCGGACATTCTGATTGCTGCCATCGGCCGGCCGGAGTTCGTCACCGCGGACATGGTCCAGCCGGGGGCGGTGATCATCGACGTCGGCGTCAATCGCGTCGATGGCAAGCTGGTCGGCGACGTCGCCTTCGGCCCGGTGAGCGAAGTGGCGTCCCTCATCACCCCCGTACCCGGTGGCGTCGGCCCGATGACGATCGCGATGCTGCTGCAGAACACGCTGACCGCCGCGAAGTTGCAGTCTTCGTTGGAGTCCAGCCTTTAGGCTGTCTTCTCTTCGGTACCAGAAAACCAAGAGCAGCCTAAAGGCTGGACTCCAACGAGGAAGGCCTCACCGCGCTTCGGCTTCGCGCTCGGCGAGTTCGTCCAGCATGCGGACCGTCGCCTGCAGCAGTTGCGGCAGGCCCTGGCCGGTGACGGCGGAGATCTTCAGCGGCGCGATGCCCGTCGTCTCGTGCAGCAGTTCGGCGACGGCGTCGGCGTCGAGTTGCTCGCACTTGCTCACGACGAGCAGTTGGGGACGCTCGGCGAGGGCCGCGTCGTACAGCCGCAGCTCTTCGCGAATCTGTTGATAGTTTTCGATCGGGTCGGTCTGATCGTCGGGACACGGCTCGACGAGATGCACCAGCACCTTGCAGCGCTCGACGTGCTTCAGGAATTCGTGACCCAAGCCGACGCCCGCGTGAGCGCCTTCGATGAGGCCGGGGATGTCGGCCAGCACGAATTGCCGGTCGGTCCCCATCCGGACCATGCCGAGGTTGGGGTACTTCGTCGTGAACGGATAATTGGCGATTTCCGGCGTGGCACGGGACAGCCGGCTGAGCAGCGTCGATTTGCCGGCGTTGGGCTTGCCGATGAGACCGACGTCGGCGATGACCTTCAATTCCAGCGTGATGTCGCGCTGCTCGCCGTCTTCCCCCGGCGTGACGTCGCGCGGCGCGCGGTTCGTCGACGTCATGAACCGCGCGTTCCCCCTGCCTCCCTCGCCTCCCTGGGCGACGACCACCCGTTCGCCATGCTCGGTGAGATCCTTCAGGATGAAGTCGCGCTTGGTGTCCCGCAGGATGGTGCCGGGCGGCACGCGGATCAGCAGGTCTTCGCCGTCGCGGCCGGTCTTGAGCGTTTGCTGGCCGGGGATGCCGTTGTCAGCGGTCCAGTGCTTGACGCCGACCAGATGCACGAGGCTGCTGACGTTCTCGTCGGCCTCGATGACGACGTGCCCGCCCCGCCCGCCGTCGCCGCCGTCCGGACCGCCGCGCGGCATGTGGGCTTCACGGCGGAAGCTGCAGCATCCGCCGCCGCCGTTGCCGGCTTTCGCAATGATGGAGACTTGGTCGACGAACATGAACGGAGATCGGTGGTAGGTGGTAGGCAGAAATGAGAGGCTGACCCTCTCACGAGAGATCTGCCGAAACGCTTGCGGTTTCGCGGTCTTCTCTTCTCTTCTCTTCTATCAACGAAAACAGGCCGGCGTAAACCGGCCTGGTCATATCTTGGCGATCAGCGATCCGGCAACCGGGGCGTTACGCGCCGGCCGTGCCGCCGCCGGCGACCATGCGTTGCATGCGGGCGCGGCGTTCGGCCCGACGGCGCGAGCGGCGCTTGATCTCGCTGGGTTTCTCGTAGTATTCGCGCCGCCGCATTTCTTTCTTGATGCCGGCGTGCTCGACCAGTTTCCGGAACCGCTTGACGGCGTCCGCAATGTACTCGTTTTCTCGCAACCGCAGCTTGACCACACAGCCCTCCTTCGGGGACTCGTCGAGACGCCTAAGGCCGGAATCCTGATTTCGCTTTCGCGCCGGATCGGTAAGTATAGGGACTGCGCCCGAAAATGCCAAGCCTGCCAATCAACCGGAAAAATGCGGATGGGGGGGCGGGGCCTAAGTCTTCGTGGCCCCGTCTTCTGCTGCGAGAACGGGGCCACGCCGAAGCGGCTAAGAAGTGGTTTCAAACCCAATCCTGGTTGTTGCGGTTGGTGGCGGAACGTTGAGCGGAGTTGAAGTACGCCGCAGGCGTTCGATCACACAGTCCAGGGTCGCGAGTCTGCGAGCGCACCCTGGGGAAAGGGCGTTCGAGGCGCATCGACCCTGAAAGGGTCGCATCACCGGCGGCACCCAACGTTTGTGAAACCCTTTCAGGGTATGGGGTTCGTCATCGACCGCCACCCAGGGTGCGCTCGCAGACTCGCGACCCTGGGCTTTGCTGTGCAACGCCTTCGGCGTAAAGACCAGGCGGTTTTTAAACAACTTCTTTAACAGGCTGTTTGGTTCCAGTGAACAGCACAACCAGTTATCAGTCTTTCAGTTACGACGGATCTCGCCGTGACCGTCAACCAGCCAGCGGAACGCAGATCTCGGTCAGCAGCTCCTCCGGTGGCGTCTGGCAGGCGTCGTTCAGATAGACCTCGTACGGCGGGGCGTCGGCCGGCTCGCGGCCGCTGTTCGGCAGCCAGATGCTGTACAGCCACCAGTAGGATTCCCCGAGTTTGTCGTACGGCCCCTTGTGGCACAGCACCGCGTGCGTGCCACCGGCGAGGGTCTGCACCTGCACCTCGCCGGTCGGATGGATGTGTTCGCCGATCGTCACGCCCACATCGGCCCGCTGCTTCTCCGGGGCCGTGACTTCGGGATCATCGTAATACACGCCGATGCAGCGCGTGTCCGGCCCCCACACGTTCGCCGAGGTCGCCCATTGGCCGATCCGCCCGAACGCCGGGCCGAGCGTGGCACTGCAATAGGGACCGACGACGCGAATGCCGGCGATGCGACGAGCGGGGAGTCGTTCGATACGGACATCTTGTTTCGTGTCACTGACGGCGGACATGAGTTGCTCCTTGTGGGCTGACGGCGGGCGGTCCAGCGACTGGTATTCCGACGGCGTGACGCCATAGGTCCGCACGAACGCACGGGTGAACGCCTCGTGCGAGCCGTAACCGGAATCCAGCGCCACGTCGAGCACCGACCGTTGCCGATACCGCAGCGAATGGGCGGCCTGCTCCATCCGCAGACGGCGGACGTAGTCGTCCGTCCGCTCGCCCACCTGGCCGCGAAAGATGCGGTGGAAGTGGTACGGCGAATACCCGGCGACCTCCGCCAGCCGCTCCAGCGTCAAATCCTCATCCAGATGCTGCTGAATGAACCGCTGCACGCGAAGAATGCGGGCGGCGTAGGTGTCGCGGGTGGTGCTCATGGACGGAACTTTACCCGCAACGCAGGGGGCCGTCTTGATCGTTCTTGCTTTCCGTGGGAGTCCAGCCTTTAGGCTGTCTTTTGTCTTCGCCACGAAAGGCACAGCCTAAAGGCTGGACTCCAACAGGGCGGTTTCATCACTTCCATTGCAGATTCAACTTCCGGTGCGAGGCCGCGCAGTCGCGCAGATAGAGGTTGATCAGGCTCTGGTAGGGAATGCCCACTTCCGCGGAGATCGCCTTGAAGTAGGCGATGGCCTCCTCGTCGAGACGGATGGTGATCTGCTTCGTCAGTTGCGAAGCATAGAGGTTCGCCCGGGTTTTCGAGAAGTCGTACTCTTTGCGCATGGGGTCTCCCATCACGTCTTCCCCTGCATCCGTTTACTGTACTCATCCATCGCCCGCTTGGTGGCTTCGTCGTAGGGCCGGCAATCCGTCAGCCGTTGCAGGAATGTCTCGAAGTCGGGCGCCAGAACCTGCACGCCGCCGTCGATCTCCTCCGGGTCGACGAAGATGACCCGCGGTTCGCCCTGGGGACCGCACTCGCTGTAGTCGAGCATAAATCCGTCGTGGCCGGCGGTCGGCGTCCAGCCGAAGAAGATCCCGACCTCCGGGAACCCCGCCTGGCTGATGGCGTGCCGGCTGCCGAGCTCCTCCGAGTCGATGCCCCACCGGCCGCCGATCCCGCACAGCGTGGTCAGGCACACGTGGTTGTCGCTCCAGGTCGTCCCGGCGGTGGGATAACACGGCCGCTTCGGCACGCCGCCGTTCTTGACCCGCAGCAACCGCAGATACGACTGCGGCAACCGATAGCCGAGCGTGGTCTCGACGCCCGCGACCATGACATCGGTCAGCCGCGGTCCCGTGTAGACATTCGATGGGCCGAAGAAGTCGTCCCAGAGGCGCGAGGGGTTGGCCATGCGGATGCCTCTCGTGATCGGTGATGGATGCGGACGGTTGGATGTTACATTGTCTGTGCCGCGCGAGGAACTGGGTCAGTTGTGCCACTGCTTCGGGGTCTTCGGAGAAGCAGTGTTCTTCGGTGCGATGACGACGACACGGCACTGCTTCTCCGAAGACTCCGAAGCAGTGGCACGCCCTCGTGGTTTTCGCGTTCCATAAAGCAGTGCCAGCCCGCCCACTTACGATTGGTGATGGCTGCCTGAAGTGCTTCAGTTTGCGCGGACAGTCCAAGTGCTTATTTCTGGACGGGTTGTTGGCGTTCGAACTCGATCGGGCTCAAGGATCCGATCCCGGAATGCAACCGCTCTCCGTTGTCGCAGGCGATGTACGAACGCAGCTCGCGCAGCGCGTCCGCACCGGTCCGATACTCCACCAGTTCCAGC
>JAWXBB010000031.1:0-6785 GCA_034439795.1 Planctomycetaceae bacterium
CCGCATCACAGCGGGTTTCTGGTCGATCGCGGGACGATCTCCGTGCCGGTCAGCGACGACATCGTCTGGCGAGCGCCCTGTCGCTGGTTTCGCGGCGGCAGGGATTGACCGATTCGCCGTGTCTGGCCCGGCTGGATTTGCGGTCGCTCATCGCGGCCAATCAGGATGCGTTCGACTATCACCACGCCGATTGCCTGCTCCCCGCATTGGAGCGCCCAATCCGATTGCAGCTTCCCGGCAACGCCGAACTGCTGGTGACCACGCTCGATGGCGTGCGTCAGTCACAGGCCGTCGCGGAGACGGTCGTGATCCCGCCGCGCAGCGGCAACCGCGAGCGGCGGCTGCAACTGGTGTATCGCACGCCGCATCACAGCGGGTTTCTGGTCGATCGCGGGACGATCTCCGTGCCGGTCAGCGACGACATCGTCTGGACGGGCCTGCGTTGGGAGTTCTTCGTGCCGCCCGGTTCGCGACTGGCCGACGAGCCGCTCGGCGTGCGTTTGGAGCAACCGCTGCCACGTCAGAACTGGTGGACGCGGCTGTTCGGCCCCCTGGGCCGCACGTCGTCGCAAGCGCTGTTTGTGCCGTGGTCGCTTTCGGGCTGGCAAAACCTGACGCCACCGCCGGAGTCACCGTCGTTGCCCGCCACCGTGACCAGTTCCGCCACGTTGACGCCCCCCGCGGAGTGGCAGGGGTTCGTCGCCTATGCGCAATCGACGGCGGACATCGAGCTCATCACCTGGCATGCCGGAAGACTGCGATTGCTGGCGTGGCTGGGCGTCCTGGTCACGTTCATCGCGGCGGTCACCCTGCGAATGATCGGTTGGGGCTTGCGCGACCGGGCCGCCGCCGTCTGGCTCGCGGTCCTGGGCGGATTCGCACTCACGTGGGAGGGACCATCCAGCGAATTGATCGGCGGAATCATCGCCGGCACGGTGATCGCCGTGCTGGTGCCCCGGCAGTGGCTGGGTCTGAAATGGTGGGCCGGATCGCCGCGCGTCCCGCTGGGAAGCACGCAGAGCTTCCGGTTGCCACCCGGCGCGATGACGGCCGGGCTGTGGCTGGCGGTTGTCGGTTTGACGGCGTCGAACTCGCCGATCGCCGACGAGACGCCGTGGCAGCCGGAGAACACGGTCCTGGTGCCCGTGGACGCCGACGGCAAGCCGTCCCAGCGCGTGCCGCTGGTGTACCTCCATCCGCAGACGTTGGAGCGACTGCGGTCCGCCACGACGACTGAAGCGGCTCCCCCCGCCTGGCTGTTGCAGTCGGCCGACTACGACGTCACCGTCACCGCGGGTCAGCGCTGGCCCGTCGCCGCGACGTTCCAGGTGCTGGTCTGCGACGCGCGGACGTCGGTCACGGTACCGCTGCGGCTGGCGGGGACGAGTCTCGTCGGACTGCAATCGTGCCTGGTCGACAACCGGCCGGCCGCGGTGACCATCCAACCAAACAGCGGCGATCTGCAAGTGACGTGGACGCGCAGCGAACAGGCCGTCAGCGCCATCGGACACGATCAACCCACGCTGCACACGATCTCGCTGCGGTTGCAGGCGCCGTGGAAGCGAACGGCCAACGAAGCGCGGTTCTCGCTGCCGATCCCGAGCGCCCCGCGCTCGCAATGGACGCTGTCGGGCAACCCGCTGGCGACTGATCCCGCAAGCCCGGCGCGCCGACCGGTGTCGCAGACCGTGGGACCGGTTCCGCTGCTCGAAAAGAGTTGGTCCGAACCGGGGGCGACACCCGCAACGAACGTGGACATTGAAGTCACCGAAGTCTGGGAGGTGGGAGCCACGCTCGTCGAAGCGCACACCCGCAGCCTCATTCGCCCGCGATCGGGCCCGCTGCAACGGTTGATCGTCGACCTGCCTCCCGGCGCGGCGGTGAGCGGCGTTCGCATCCAGCCGGAAGCGCGGCTGCAACGTCTGGCGCCGAACTCGACGTCGCGGCCGGCGGTCATCGAGTTTGCCGAGCCATTGACCGAACCGGCGACCGTCGAGCTCGATTACGTCGTGCCTCATGCGACATCCGACGGCGAGTTCTTCGGACGCGGGTTGCTGTGGCGGGCGGCCCGCACCCGGGCGACGTTGCCCCAAAGCCGGCGGTGGGCGATCGCGGTGCTGCCCGATATCCGCGTCGAGCCGAAGTCGCTGGAGAACTCGGGACTGACGCCGGTATCGCGGGCGTCGGTGCAGGACTCGCTCGCGGGCCTCCTGGGAGACCGCACGCCGCAGGCCGTTTATCAGGTGCAGGGGGAAGCGCCGATTCCGTTCGCCTGGGAAATGCTGACATCGCGAAGGCAGTTGCTGCTCTGGCAGCAGACCGGCACGCTCGAGCGCGACCGACTGAAGTGGGAGCTCGAAGGGGATCTGGAAGTCGTCGGCGCACCGGTTTACTCGCACGTCCTGTCGATCGACCGCCGGCTGCGCGTCGAATCCGTCTCGGTCCGCGAACGGGGCGCGGAACGGCTGGTGCGCTGGAGCGAAACGCGGTTCCTGGGCAGCCCCGGCAGCAACCGCATCACGCTGTTTCTGTCCGACCCCTGCGTGGAAACGCAGCGGATCACGCTGACGGCCACCGCCTCGGTCCCGCCCGATGCGCCGCTGTCGCTCCCCAACATCCGCTGCGAAGACGCCGAGCTGCGCGGCGGCCGGTTGCTGTTCACCGCGCCGGCCGGCACGGACGTTTCCTGGTCGAGCACTCGCGGGCTGCGCAGCCTCAATCCCGATCCGGGAAGTGCGGACGAGCCGATGGCCGGAGCCACCTGGATCTACGACCAGACGGAGGCCGACTGGCGGGCGACCGTTCGCGTCCATCCGTCCGCCCGGGTCGGCGCGCCGCGCATGTTGCACGTCGTGCAAGCCGGCGGCGACGAACTGGTCCGGCTGACGACGCGGTGCCAGTTTCCGTGGTCGAGTTCAACCGCCCGCTGGGAATGGATGACGCCTGCGCCGTGGACCCTGTCCGGGCAACCCGTCGCCAACCACGCGGCGGTCACCATCGAGCAGCAACCCGACGGCCGCTGGCTGACGGCCGCCTTGCCCACCGATGAAGGACGCACGGGTGACATCACCTGGCAATTCGTCGCCCAGCGCGACGCGTTCAAGCAGGGCCCGCTTCCGTTGCCGCGCTGGATCTTGAACGACGAACGCGAAGTCGAGATCTGGCTGACTGAGACAACGTCGCATCCGGTGGCGTCGCTGCTGGCTCAGCCCGCCAAATCTCCTCCGATCGAACCGCCCGACTGGGCCAGCCGGTGGGTGAACGAGCTCGCTCCCATGCGCCTCGCTGCGCCCCGCTGGCAACGGCTCGGACCGTTGACCGCCGCCGTGCCGTTGCAGCCCGCGGACCCCGCCCAGGGCGTGAGCATCGACTGGCTGGAACACCGCGTGTGGCGGATGACGAACGGCAGCGGCATGGCGGTTTCGGTGCTGCGGCCGGCGGCTCCGTGTGCCGTGCTGGCCGTGCGGTTCCCGGCGAATTGCCGGTTCCGCGCCGCGCGCGCCGACGGCCGCGACGCCATCACGACCACCACCGACGACGGCGTGCGGATCGCCGCCGCCGATGGCTCCGAGTTCTGCGAGCTGCAACTCTATTGGGACCAGCGTGCCGAGCCAATCGCCGCGCCGCTGGTCCTGACGCAAATGGCCTGGCCCGAGTTTCCCGGCTGCTCGATCGGCCAGCTCGCCGTCAGCGTGTCGCCTGCTCCGTCGGAGTCGTTGCGGCCGAGTGGTGACTGGCGGGACAGCGACTGGGTGGATCGGGCGCTGCTGCGACTGGAATCGCTCAGCGACCACTTCGCCGTCGCCGATCATCCGCCGACGCTGCACTATCTGCAACGCGAATTCCTGGACGGATATTCGCTGCTGGCGGAGAAGCTGGGACGCCGGCCGGACGTCCTCGAACGGGGGGGCGGCCAGCGGACGGCGCGATGGCAGGCGATTGTGGCGACCACCAACCAGCTCCGCGATCTCCCCCCCCGCGACCCGAACGAACGGCCCGCGGTGACCATCGCCGAGACGCTCGTCGATCATCCCGCGGTTCGGCAGGGGATGATTCCGGCGAGCGAAACGACGCAATCGTTCTGGCGGATCAATCGCGAATGGGCCCGCTGGCTGCTGCGCTGTCTGTGCGTGCTGCTGATGCTGCCCGTGTTGCGGTTGCTCGTCCGCCGCGAATGGGCCCACTGGCTCAGAGGCCATCCGCATTTCGCCACGGCGCTGCTGGGCCTGGTGTGGTGGCTGTGCCTGGCCCCCAGCATCGTCGGCTTCGCCCTCATCGTGCTGGCCGCCGTGCGAGCCGCCGGCTCGCAACGCCCCATCACGGACGCCGCATGAGTGCGGGGGTGGTGGTTGGTGGGTCAGGAGAAGAAGAGAAGACCGCGAAACCGCAAGCGTGGGTGCGGACCCACGCTTGCGGTTTCGCGGTCTTTGTCTTTTTTATCCATTCCCCAGCGCGCACCACGCGATCGTCGCACAGCCCGCGATCGCGCAGTACACCGCGAACCAGTGCAGCTTGCCGCGCACCACCAGGCGGATCAGCGCTTCCAGCGACGCGCAGCCGACGAGGAACGAGACCACGACCCCGACGGCGAGCGGCCCCGGACCGAGCGTCAGCGACGAATCCTCCCAGGCTCTGAGTGCCGTCAGCAGAATCGCCCCGGCGGTCACGGGCACCGCCAGCATGAAGGAAAACCGCGTCGCCGCCTCGCGTTCCATGCCGACCAGCAACCCGGCGGAAATCGTGCTGCCCGATCGCGAAACGCCGGGGATGAGCGCGACCGCCTGAAAGCAGCCAATGATCATCGCGCTGACCCAGGGGATCGTCTGTTCGTTGAAGCGCCCCCGCTCCAGCCAGTGCGCCGTGGTCAACAGGCCCGCGGTGATGAGCAGGCCGTAGCCGGCGAGAATCGGCGAGTCGAACGCCTCGTCGAACCAGTCCTCGAACAGCACGCCCACGATCCCCGCCGGAAACGTGGCCGCGACGAGGATCGCACACAGCCGAAAATCGCGCCGCAGCCTCCACAGATTGCGGGCATAGACGACCACGATCGAGCCCAGCGTGCCGAGGTGCAGAAAGACTTCGACCTGCTTCCCCTGGGCAATGCTGTGCCCGCCGGAGAACGCCCCGAGCATCTGCTCGACGATCACCAGATGCCCCTTGGAGCTGATCGGCAAAAATTCGGCGACCCCCTGCACCACGGCCAGAATCAGAATCTGCACGTATTCGTTCATGGGCGCGGGCGCTCTTTCGAATCGACCAAAGTTCGGCGGCCAACCGTAACAGGTTCGCGCTGACGGGTCGAGAGACAAGCGTCGAGAGCCAGACACCCAGGGGATGCAACCGGGTGTGCGTCTCGATTCTGGGTGGATTCTTCCTCCAGCCCCCTCGCCCCCGTCTTCGGGGGAGAGGGTCGGGGTGAGGGGGCCGAACGCTTCCTGCCGTGTCGAACACCAACCCGAAACGTGAGCGAGGGCGAGCGCTCGCCCTCGCTCACGCTTCGGGTTGGCACTGCAGACAAGCGCCGCCCTGTGAAGCGCTCGGCCCCCTCACCCTATCCCTCTCCCCCGAAGACGGGGGAGAGGGGACCGAACCGAAGAGCAACCCAGAATCGGGATGCACACCCGTGGTGTGGACCTACCCCTCCGCGTCCTCGCGCACGCTGAACTCCAGCTTCCAGCGGCCGTTGCTGCGCGAACTCACGCACCACAGTTCGAGGACGCCGAGTTCGGTGATGCGGGTGTGAAACGTCACGGGGACGTAGTGCTCGTCCTCGGCGTCGTCCTTCGGGAGGACTGCCTCCAGCGAATCGGTCTCGGCGAGTTCTTCGGGCGACCACGCACTCAGCCGCGAGCCGGGTTGGTCGTCCTTCCGAGTCGCCGAACTGAAGAACCGGAAGTGGGCGGGCTGGCCGACGATCAGGCCGGTCGGATCGGCCGGCACGTCGAGCTCCGTCCCCTCCTCCATGCCGAACGGCACGACGCACATCGCCCGCAGCGGCCGCGGCTGCCCCGGCAGCGCGAGGCCGGTGGTTTCGATGCCGACGTAGTACGACCGGGCCGCACCGCCGCGGATGCGCACGCCGCCGTTGACTTTGCTCCATCCGTAAGCCGCCGCGCCGCGGGCCACGGCATGATCGAGGTCGTGCTCGCCGGCGAGACTCTGCGGCGGAGTCGCGTCCGGGAACCACACCTGCATCACGTTCAGCAACCGGTCGCGCAGCAGGTCCGCCTTGAACACGCCGCCGTTGAACAGTACGTGCGTGGGCCGCACCGGGCCGGCTTCCTCGCTGCCGTGGTTCTGCAGGAACGACGCCAGATGCCGCGTGACGGCGGTGTCGGCCTCATACGGCAGGCCGAGCTCCTGAAAGCCCGACGCCCTGGGTCGCTGCGGCCGTTCGGTCACCGGGCACTCGGGGAAGAACCCCTTGGCGAGCAGGTCGGAGACGGTGCTGCGGTCGATCTCGACCGTCACCGTGCCGCCGATCAGCTTGCTGCCGCGACCCAGCACCGAGATGGGATGCTTCTTCGGCGCGTCGGCGGACAGCAACACCTCTTTCGCATTCCGGCACGAATGCCACAGCGACACCGATTGCCACGGATCGAGTTGCACCCCCTTCTTGGCGAACAAACCCGCGACGTGATGCGCGAGCAACAGGTCCATGTTGTCGCCGCCGACGAGCAGATGATTGCCGACGGCGATGCGGCGGAGCGTGAGCTCGCCCTCCTCCTCCGCAACGCCGACCAGCGACAGGTCGGTCGTGCCGCCGCCGACGTCGCACACCAGCA
>JAWXBB010000032.1:0-17264 GCA_034439795.1 Planctomycetaceae bacterium
ACGTGATCCGCACTGTCGACGAGTTGGGGGCCACGTATCCCGATGTCGTCCAGATGCTGGTGCAGGCGTCCGAGCAGCGGAACCTCCCCGCCCGGCTGGAAACCGACGCGCTGCCGGCATCGGGCCGCGTCTATCACCGGCCGGCGTCGCCGGACAAGCCCGCCCAGAAGACGAAGGTCGGCCGCGAGCACCTGTCGCCCAATCTGTTCCCCAAGTTTGACGACTCCGACGAAAACGGTTCGAGCGACGAGACGCAGGCCGCGGCCGACAAGGACGGTGGCAACGGCATGGCGAACGTCCCCGCCGGCGACTCGGCCAAAGAAGACAGCGAACAACGCCGCAGCATCTGGAAGTTCTGGGAACGGTCCCGCGACAAGGACAAATAGAGCAGCAATCTGTGCGATGTGAAATCTGCAGTGGAAGCCCAGGGATCGCCATCCCTGGGCTTCTTCCGAAGGTCGTTTGATGCTCAAGGCCCTGGAACTTTACGGCTTCAAGAGCTTCGCCGACCGCACGCGCTTCGAGTTTGCGGCGGGGATCACCGGCGTCGTCGGTCCGAACGGCAGCGGGAAGAGCAACGTCGTCGACGCCCTCAAGTGGATTCTCGGCGACCAGTCCGCCAAGAGCCTCCGCGGTCAGGACATGACCGACGTGATCTTCAACGGCTCGTCGTCGCGGAAGGCCTGCAGCTACGCCGAAGCCTTTCTGACCATCGACAACTCGCAGAAGTTCCTCAGCGTCGACGATGCCGAGGTCGTCATCGGCCGCCGGCTGTATCGGTCGGGCGACGCCGAATACCTCATCAACCGGCAACCCGCGCGGCTGAAGGACGTCCGCGATCTGCTGCTCGGCTCGGGGGCCGGCAATGCCGCGTACTGCATCATCGAGCAGGGCCGCGTCGATCAGATCCTGCAGGCCAACCCGTCGGCTCGCCGCACGGTGTTCGAGGAGGCCGCGGGCATCAGCCGGTTCAAGTCGCGGCGCGTCGAAGCGCAGCGGAAGCTGGAGCGCGTCGCCCAGAATCTGCAGCGGCTGACCGACATTGTCGACGAAGTGGAAGGCCGGCTGAACACCACGCGCAGCCAGGCGGCGAAAGCCGTCAAGTACCGCGAAGTCAGCACCGAGCTGCAACAATGGTGGATCGGTCTCGCCGCCGACGATTACCGGCAGCTCACTGCGCAGCGCATCGCCGTGCAGCAGGAATGGAACGACGCCACCTCGCGGCTGGCGGAACTCGCCGAGCAGCAGCGCGTGTGCGATGAAGGAGAGGCCGGCTTCGACCGCGACCTGTCGCAGATCGAATCGCGACTGCGCGACGCCGAACGGCGGCTGTCGCTGCATCGCGAGGGCCTGGCCAGCGACGAAGCCAGCGTGAAGTTTCAATCGGGCCGGCTGACCGAATTGACGACCGAACTCGACCGGCTCCGCGAGCAGGCGGTCCTGCTCGATCGCCGCGTGGTCGAAGCCGAGACGGAACTGTACGACCACCGTTCGCGCTTGCGCGAACAGGAACAGACAACATCGGACTTGCAGGTCCGCGTCACCGCGCAGGATCAGCAACTCCACGCGAACGCCCGGCAGTTGCAACTCGCCCAGCAGCGGCTCGACGAGCTCCGCGCGAAGCGGACCGAAATCGCCAAAGCGGTCGCCGCCGCCGAGCAGGCCGTCGCCGCCGCGCAGGCGCAGCAGGACGCCGTCGGGCAATCGCGGGCACGGCTCGACCGGCGCGTCGATGAACTCCGCGACGAGCACGAAGCCTGCGAGCGCCGCCGCGAGGAACTCCGCCAGGCCTACGAACTCGCTCAACAGGACTTCGAGGCGACGCAGGGGCTGCATCGTACCAGGCTCGGCGAACAGCAGACGCTGACGGCGCGGATGCAACAGGCGCGCGAAGCGCTGTCGTCGCTCCGCGAAGCCCGCAGCGCGGCACTCGCCCGCAAGAGCCTGCTCGAAGATCTCGAATTGCGACAGGAGGGGCTGGGCCTCGGCGTCAAAGAACTGATGCACCGTGCCCGCCACGCGCAGACGCCGCCGTGGACCACCATCCTGGGGAGCGTTGCCGACTTGCTGGACATCGATCTGGAGCATGCCGGGCTGATTGAGGTCGCGCTCGGCAGCCGCGCACAGCTAATTGTCTTGCGTGAGTTTCAGCCGCTGCTCGATTACTTGTCGCAAGGCTCGGTGACGCTCACCGGCCGCGTGGGCTTCGTCGCCGTTCCCGATCGCAGTGCCAGCCAGCCGCTGCCGCCGCATCGGTCGCGATCGCAACTCGTTCATTTGCTCGAACCGGCGACGAACGGACCCGATTTGACGAGCCAGCCGGGCGTCGTCACCCGCGCCGACCGCCTCGTGACCTCCGAACACGGCGTCACCGGACTGGCCGCGGCGCTGCTGGCCGACACGTGGATTGTCGACGACCTCGATGCCGCGATCGCCATCGCGACCGGAGCAGGTCGTGGGCAGCGGTTTGTCACGCGGCAAGGCGAATTGGTCGATCATCAGGGCGTGTTGCAGTTCGGGACCGTGCGCAGCGAGACGTCGCTGCTGTCGCGCAAGAGCGAATTGCGACGGATCAAGAACGATCTGTTGCGGCTGGAGCGCGATGTCGCCCTTCGCGAAGCCGAGCACAATCACCTGCTCGCAGAACTCACCGAGGCCGAGCAGCAACTCGCCGCGGCGGCGGGGCAACTGGAAACGATGAACCCCTCGGTGACGCTCGCTCTGACCGCGTGGCGGACGGCCGATCAGGACGCCGAGCGCTGCCAGCGCGAAACCGAATCGGTTCTCAGCCAGTTGCAGGCGGCCGCCGACGAGTTGTCGCGGTTGTCGCGGTCGCATCGGCAAGCCGAGGAGCAGTGGGCGGCTCAACATGCGGACGGGGAACAGGCCGAGGCGGCCGTCGTCATCGCAGAGGCCGCAGTCCTCGAAGCCACGCAGGCGGCGCAATCCGTCCAGCAGCACAAAGCCGCGGAACAGATGGACCTCGTCCGCCAGGCGCAGCAATTGGAGACGCTGCGGTCGTCGATCACCCGGCTGGAGCACGAGGTCGAACAACGGCAGTTGCAACGGGATGAGGGCCAGCGGCGAGTGACGGCTGCCGAGACGAAGACGCGGCAGGTGTCGCTGCAGTTGCTCAACGCGCGGGCCGCTATCGCTGAGGGTTATCAGGAGCTCGATTCGCTGCTGCGGGAAGTGAACGCCATCGCGGCGGAGAAGGACGAATTGCGGCGACAGCGTGCCGAGTTCGTGGAGCACGAACTCCGGCTCCGTCGCGAACGCCGCGAACTGCAGGAACAGCGCCACGCGGCGGAACTGCGGTTGCGGGACGTCGAGCAAACGCTGGCGACGCTCGGGGAGCGCATTCAGGACGAATATCAGTTGACGCTGGCCGACGCCGCTGCGGCGGGGCAATCCGCCGTGGCTTTGTACCAGGCGGAACGTCGCGGCGGACCGGACACGGAAGCGACGACCGAGTCGGCCGATCCCGCGGCTTCACGCAGCGTGCTGCCCGAGGCGGACATCGACTATGCCGAACTGCGGCCGGAACTCGACGCCCGCGTCGTGCGGCTTCGCAAGCGGCTGAAGCTGCTGGGGCACGTGAACACCGACAGCCTCCGCGATCTGGAACAGATCGAACAGCGGTTCCTGCAACTGAGCACGCAGTTGCAGGACCTCGTCGAAGCCAAGGCCGCGCTCGAGGACATCATTCGGCGAATCAATCTCGAAAGCCGGCGGATGTTCGCCGAGACGTTCCAGACGATTCGCACCAACTTTCAACACCTGTTCCGCAAGGTGTTCGGCGGCGGCGAGGGGGACATCGTCCTCGAAGATCCCGAAGACATCCTGGAGTGCGGCATCGAGATCACCGCCCGTCCGCCCGGCAAGGAGCTGCGCAGCCTGTCGCTGTTGAGCGGCGGCGAGAAGACGATGACCGCGATCGCGCTCATCATGTCGATTTTTCAGACCAAGCCGAGCCCGTTCTGCATTCTCGATGAAGTGGACGCCGCGCTCGACGAAGCCAACGTCGACCGTTACACCGCCGTGCTGAAGGAGTTTCGGCAGACGACGCAGTTCATCATGATCACGCACCACAAACGCTCGATGACGGTGGCCGACGTGTTGTACGGCGTGACCATGGAAGAGTCGGGCATCTCGAAGCGGATGTCGGTCCGGTTCGAGGACATCGGCGAGCAGGGGGACATCCACCGCCCGGCCGCCGCCGCGTGACGGCCAGCCATCCGCCAGCGGCGTGCATTACTCATCAGTCGATCGTTCCCCGAGATCGCCGATGACCTGGCTGACGCCCTCGTGATCGAAGATCACAGGGATGTTTCCCGGCGCCGCATACAGGGCCAGTCCGTTGCGAATGGCCAGCGCATCGGGATGGTCGACTTCCAACCGGTCTCCGTTGACCATCGACACTGTGAATGGACGAAACGGCGTCCGGTGCTTGAAGGCTCGAATCGTACCGTTGAAATTGTCGCGGTCCATCGTGGTTGCCACCGAGTGAAAGGTATCCACTGTCCATCCTACGGTCTGCGAATGGGGGCGACAAGAATCACTCCGATTCTGACCGATCGGCCGCGGAATTCATCGCGGCGTCGAGGTCGCGGTTCGCTCCATGGGCAAGAGGCTCGGCGTTGCGCCGGCGTCGAGACCGTCGACGGCGCCGCGGGGCGGGTTGTCATCGGTGGTCGCATCGAGCTGAATGTCGTCCGCCGTGATTTTGGCCCATTCTTTCAGCCGCCACGGCGTTTTCCAGACGACCGGGACATTCTGCGACCCGCTGACTTCGGCGGGGCCCCAGTAGTCGCGCCAGGCCTGATAATTCCAGCGCTGTTCGCCGAGCGGGCCGGGCGCCTGGACCAGCCAGAACTGGCCGATGCTGTCGAAGTAATTGTGCTCGCCGACCCAGCTCAGGGAGCGATGGGCGTCCATCGCCGTCAACGGGAAGTGCTGCTCGATGAGCGCCGCCGACGGCCCCACCGCGATAATGTTGTTGTGCGCCCGAATCTCGATCGGGGTGGGCCGCCCGGTGATCGCTTCGCTGTCCGAAGACCGCAGCAGGCCCTGCCCAAGCAGGCAGGTCGTATTCGTCAGGTCCACCGACAACCGCAGGGCCGCGTTCATGCCCTGCACTTCCGGCTCGGCCTGCAGCAGCCATTCGTCCAATGCGAACAGCGACTGGCTGAAGACGAAGCGAAACTCGCTGGCATCGCGAATCCGCAACCCCGCGGCCTCACCGCGGACCAGGCTCTCTTCGATGATGACTTCCGACGGGACCAGCGGCAGCCCCTCCTTCATCGCGCCCATTTTACTGAAGGCGTCGGAATCGGGAATGGCCACCTCCGCGACGGCGACCGGCACGCGAGCGGGGTTGAGAATCGTCACCGACGAACGCTCCAGACGGAATCGTTCGGGACGGGCCAGCCGAAACACCGCCCACAGATCGGCCGACGACGTCTCCGGCACCTTCAGTTCGATGGCGACATTGACCAGCGCTAACGTCCCCCCGGTCACGCTGATCATGCGCGTCTGGAAGGCGTCGGTAACGGCGTCCCGCGGCGCGAACCAGATCACCGGCCGGCGGCCCTTTGCGGCCTGAACGACGACGCGTTTGTTGATCAATCGCAGCGGACGCTCGGCCGCGGCGAGGCGGCCGTCATAATCGAGTTCGATGACGGCCTGATCTTTCACCTCCGCGCAGGCGGCTTCGAGGCTGGCATACGCCTTGCCCGTGCCCAGGATGACGAACGGATTGGTGGACGCGACGGCGTTCGCGGCGTCGGCGACAGTCGGGGCGGCGACCAGGGGCGGGGCCTCGGCGGGCGACTTGCCGGTCCCCGAGTCGCGCGACGGAGTCGCGGGCGTCACCGTCGGAGGCGTCCGGGTCTCCGCGGGGAGCGGCTTGAGGCCACCGGGACGCAGGAACGGGTCCGGCACCAATTCCTGCGTATCGCGGGGCGAAATCGGCGTGGTCGCGGATAGCAGCGGCAACTCGCCGTCGAAAATCGGACCTAACGACATCGTGGGAGGCAGACGATTCGCCAGGGAGTCGGCACGGGGAGGCGAGATCACCGCCGGCCCGATGGCCGCAGGAGGCGAGGCGTTGAACGTCTCTTCGGGATTCGGTTGTGAAGGGACGTAGACCCGCTGGTCTGCGTCCAGTTGCGTGCGGCTTGCGATCAAGTCGGCGGAACCCGATGCGGCCGGCAGGGCCTCCTCGGAGGGAGTCGTTACAACCTCGTCGCCGGTTGTTTTCAGACCCACGAGCCGGTTGGCGGCTTCGGGGAAGACTTGCAGCAGGACGGCCGCCAGAAACAGACCGGCGGCGGCCACCAGCCAGAGCGCGTGCTGCGACCAGTCCCCGCGATTCGCGCCGCTCCAAGCGGCCATGATCGCGGAGTCGGCGGGCAGGGTTTGCAGGCCCATCGCGCGGGAGATCACCAGCAAGTCGCGGAGCAGATCTTCTCCGGACGGATAACGATGCTTCGGATCGCCCGCCATCATCTTGCGGACGATGGCCGCCAATGCGGGTGACACCCGCCGATTCTTCGCCGCGGGGTTCGGCGGCGGCTTGTCCTGATGGTCGAGCAGCCGTTGCAGCACGGTGCCATCGGGGAAGGGCGGCTCGCCGGTGAGGGCGTGGTACAGCGTGCAGCCGAGGGAATAAATGTCGCTGCGGACGTCCACATTCCGCGGGTCTTTGGCCTGCTCGGGGGAGATGTAATCGAAGGTGCCGAGCGTCGTGCCGGCGACGGTGAGCTGCGCCGATTCTTCGAGCGTCTCTTTGCGCGCGAGACCGAGATCGACCAGCTTCGCTTTGGCTTGCGGCGTGATGATGATGTTGGACGGCTTGATGTCCCGATGGACGACGCCGCACGCCGACGTGTGGCACAACGCGGAGGCGAGCTGCACGGCATACGAGACGACCTCGGCGGGTTCGAGGCGGCCGCGCTGGCGGATCAGCTCGCGGAGATTGATCCCTTCGACGAATTCGTAGGCGATGTAATGCAGGCCGTGGTCGTCGCCGGAGAAGAACACGCGGGCCACGTGGTCGTGATCCAGCCGGGCCGCGGACCGGGCCTCGTTCTGGAACCGCTGCACGGCGGAGGGATCGGCGGTTTGCTGGGGGGACAGCACCTTGAGCGCCACCCGGCGCTGCAGGCGCTCGTCACGGGCCAGAAAGACCGTCCCCATGCCGCCGGCGCCGACGCGGCTTTCGATGACAAAGTGGTCCAGCGTGGTGCCGATGACGTCGTCGGAGCTGGCCGGTTGGACCTGCTCGGGGAACAGCTTTCGCGACACCGAAGACTCGGACGGCGTCGGATCGACCGGCGCGGAGGGGTCGGCCTCGGCGGAACGGGGCGCAGACAACACCGTCTCCTGCCGCACCACCATCGGTCCAAGACCGCTGAAGGGGAGCCGGGTGTGGCTGCTCGAGCCCGTGGAGACGGGCTGCATGGGAGTGGAACTGGTCATCGAGCCTCAAGAACTGCTCCGCGCCCGCTACAGCGGCACGCGGCAGAAACATCCGTGTCAACCTGCGGGGCCTCGATCGAACCGGAAACGAATCCGGGTCTTGCGGCCTTCAAGCATCAGCGTAAAACGGGTCGAGAATCATCGGGAAGTCTGCTGCAAACCGATGTCTTGAGCAGGCGAATCGCAGAGAGTGGCTGTGACAGACAGGCTGTCCAGATTTTGGCATTTGCGCCCCAAGAGTCAAGGAGATTCCTGGGAACAATCGTTAACTTCGCGCAAGGCAGACAGACGCGCGGCCGCCTGGGCGGCATTATCCATTAGGACTCAGGATTTGATTCGATTCCTGCACGATGGCCTCCCCCAGCTCCTCCAGGCGGCGGATCAACTGGTCCGCGTAACGCTCGCTGTCCAAAACGGTTGCGGCCGTGCTGCGAATCGTGACGTCTTCGATGGGCTCATCGTTGTGATGCGGCTTGTGAGTCAGTTGCGACTGGAGTTGCGCGATCCGTGGCAGCAGGGACTGACCGACGTGATCGATCAACTCCCGCGAGAGCTGCGTGGCGTCGCGGATTTTCTCGCGGTAGGTCAACTGCTGAATGGGACGATGTTTCGCCATCGAAAGTGGCCCCCTTCAAGGCGTCGGATTGGTCAGCCGCTAGCTCCTTCCCCAGATTTTGGGAACGAAGCGACGCTGGCATTCGACCACCCCCGCGATTATAAGTGCAAACCGGGTGCCGCGACAGGGTTTCCGTGAGATCCCAAAAATTCTGCGGATTTCGGCCGCGGGCTGATGACGGTCGAGATCTCCCTCCGCCATGAAAATTCTTCTACTGGCCGACATTCACGCGAATTGGGTCGCCCTGTCGGCCATCCGCGAATCCTTTGACGCCTGCCTGTTCCTCGGGGATCTGGTCGAGTACGGCACCCAGCCGGCTCCCTGCATCGATTGGGTCCGGACCAATGCTCACGTGGCGATTCGGGGCAATCACGACCATTCCACGGCCCAGCGCGTTTCGACGTCGTCGGGCGCCGGATGCCGGCGACTCGCCGCCGCCACCCGCGCCCAACATGCGGCAACGCTCTCTCCCACGCACCTCAAGTTCCTGGCGCGATTGCCGGTGACGACCACGCTGTCGCTCGACGGTAAATCGTTCTATCTCGTGCATGCCACGCCGCGCGATCCGATGGACGAGTATCTCGGCAACGATCCACAGGCCTGGACGCAGCGGCTCAGCGGCATCGAGGCCGATTTTGTGTGCGTCGGGCATACGCATCTGCCGCTGCAGTTGGATCTCAACGGCCGGCAACTCATCAACCCCGGCAGTGTCGGCCAACCCCGCGACGGCGACCCGCGCGCGGCGTATGCGGTGATCGAAGACGGCAAGGTCAGTTTCCGCCGCGCGGAATACGACATCGACGCCGTCATCGAGCAGATGCGCGAATCGGGCCTCGACGCCGATTCCATCGCCATCGCCGAGGACATGCTTCGCACCGGCGGGCGTCCCATCCGCAGCGAACCGTTCACGCCGTGACGTTCAGATTCTGATCGTGTGAGTAAGAAAAGGCCGCGAAACCGCAAGCGTCGTCCGGCGATCGCTTGCGGCTTCGCGATCTTTTCCTGTCTTGATGAACTCCGTCAGCGTGTCGAGTGTCTCGGTGGGCAGAGTCCCTCAGACCAGCTAAAATCGTCCCCTGACAGACGTGTTCTCAGATCGCCTCCAGGACCATCGAATGCAGTTCCAGACTCGTTGCGTGCATACCGGCGTCGACAAGGACGCCACCTTCCTTAGCGCGACCACGCCCATTTACCCGTCCTCCACGTTTCGCTGGGACGACCTCAATACCAACCGCGGGTTCGACTACACCCGCAGCGGCAATCCCACTCGCCGGGCGCTCGAAGAGAACCTCGCCGCGCTCGAGGGGGGCATCGACTGCCGCGCCACCTGCACCGGCATGTCGGCGATCACCGCCTGCATGCATCTGTTCCAGCCCGGCGATCACATCATCGCCGGGCACGACATCTACGGCGGCACGTGGCGGCTGTTCGACAGCGTGTTCCGCGCGATGGGGTTCGACTTCTCGTTCGTCAACATGGGCGACCCCGAAAACATTCGCCGCGCCGCGAAGCCCTCCACGAAGTGCGTGTGGATAGAAACGCCCAGCAATCCGCTGCTGAATCTGGTCGACATGGCCGCCGTCTGCCAGGTGGCGAAGAGCATCAAGGCGATCACGATCGCCGACAACACGTTCCTGTCGCCGTATCTGCAACGGCCTTTCGAGCACGGCGTGGACATCGTCGTGCATTCGACGACGAAGTACCTCAACGGCCATTCGGACGTCGTCGGCGGCTGCGTAATCACCAAGGAAAAGCCGCACGCCGAGCGGATCAGTTACGTCGTCAACGCGCTCGGCCTGGCGTGTTCCCCGTTCGACGCCTGGCTGGTGCTCCGTGGCGTGAAGACGCTCGGCCCGCGGATGGAGGCCCATCAGCGCGGTGCGCAAGCGCTCGCCGAGTTCCTCGAACAGCATCCGCGCGTGGCGAAGGTGTATTACCCCGGCCTGCCGAACCACCCGCATCACGCTTTAGCCAAGAAGCAGCAGCGAGGCTTCGGGGCGATGCTCAGCTTCGATCTCCAGGGAGGCCGCCCGGCCGTTGAAAAGATGCTGGCGAAGTTGGAGCTATTCCAACTCGCTGAGTCACTCGGCGGCGTGGAGTCGCTCATCGAGTACCCGGACACGATGAGCCACGCCTCCATGACCGAAGCCGCCCGCCGCGAAGCCGGCATCAGCGAGAACACGCTGCGGGTGTCGGTCGGCATCGAGCACCCGGACGATTTGATCGCGGATTTCCGGACGGCGCTCGCGGAGTGATCTCGTCTTTGGGAGCCGGGGCGACACGCCCCGGCTCTTAATGAGTGCGCCTATCGCGCCGGCGCTTGTGTCGCCTCCGTCGTCGCCTTCAGATCGTTGCGGTCGGCGAGCGTGATCGTCAGCGTCGCCTTCGCGGCGCCGCGCCAGACTCCGAGCTTGATCTGCCGGCCGATCGGCGTCAGGCTCACCAGGTTGATGAGGTGGTTCTCGTCCTGAATCTCGACGCCGTCGAACGTCAGCACCACGTCGTCCACCTGCAACTTCGCGAGCGAGGCCGGCGTGTTGGGATACACTTCGGTGACGCGTGCGCCGCGGGCGCGGTCGAGCTTCAATTGGGCGGCCGTCCGTTGATCGAACTGCGGGTCGAGCCGCACGCCCAGGTAGGC
Source organism: Planctomycetaceae bacterium (assembly GCA_034439795.1). GTDB lineage: Bacteria > Planctomycetota > Planctomycetia > Planctomycetales > Planctomycetaceae > DSVQ01. Next base: position 10,740 of record JAWXBB010000032.1, read on the forward strand.
CCGGCGGACGACGCCGTGTTCGAGCAGTTGTTCCATCACGCGCTGCGCGAGGTTGCTGGGGATGCTGAAGCCGATTCCTTCGTTGCCGCCGCTGCTGGAGGCGATGGCCGTGTTAATGCCGATGACGTGCCCGGTCAGGTCGATGAGCGGGCCGCCGCTGTTGCCGGGGTTGATCGCGGCGTCGGTTTGCAGGAAGTCCTGATTGAGCACGTCCGTCGAGCCGAGCTTCAGTTGCCGGCGGCCTTTCGCACTGATGATCCCCAGCGTGACCGACCGACTCAGTCCGAACGGGCTGCCCATCGCCAGGACGAGATGGCCGATGTCCACCTGGTTGCTGTCGCCCCACCGGCCGGGGGTGACGCCGGTCGCAGAGATTTTCATCACGGCGAGATCGGTCGCGGGATCGGCCCAGACCTGTTCGGGATGAATTTCACGGCCGTCGTACAGTTGAATGTAGATGTCTTCGTTGGGGGCGCCATCAACCACGTGTCGATTGGTGACGACGAACAGCCCCGGTCGCTGGGCACTGGTCATGATGACGCCCGAGCCGGTCTCTTCCACTCGACCGCGGCTGGGGGATTTGCGCTCGCTTTGGATGTGGACCACGCTGCTGCTGGTCACATTGGAGATCTTGGCGAGCACTTCGCTGACCTGTCGCAACGGAGCCGCATCGCGCGTGAGCTCGGAATACAGTCCGTCGCCGTTGCGGTCGGCATTGTCGGCGTGCAGGGCGTTCCTGGACCAGTTGGACCAGCCTGCGCCGACGAAGACGCCGACCGCCAGGGTCATACAACACGCGCTGAACAGAATGCGATGGGGCATGATGCAGTCGTCCGGTCGAGTGACTACCGAAGGGTGTCGTCGCAAGGCCCGGTGCTCATCGGTTCGTCGGCAGAGTCGGCGGCATCCATCCAAGAAAGCTGTTCGCCGCCGGACAGGCCGAGCAAATCTGCTCGATCTGAAGTCATTGCCGACCGAGGATCACCAACAGGCCCGCTGTCAGTCTACCGCGCGGATGTCGGCACCGCGGAAGTCCTGACAGAAAAACAGACGCGGTCGAGGCGACCGCGTCTGGCAAAACCGTCTGGGAAAACTGGTCGTGTGACGAAGACTTAGCCGGCATCCAAGTCGTTCAGTGAGACTTCGTGATCGACCGAGCGCCGTTCGTAGTCCATCGCCGAAGCCCAGTTGGCCTCGAATTCGTCGTCGTGACTCGGCCGGGATTCGCGCTTCCGCTGGCATTCGATGCAAACCGAGGTGAACGGCAGCGCGTGCAGCCGGGCGATCGGAATCACTTTTTGGCAGCGTTCGCACGAGCCAAACGTGCCGTTCCGCAGTTTTCCGATGGCGACTTCGATCTGGTGCAGTTCGCGGCTTTCGAGCGCGGCGAGCTGGCTGTGAAGCTCGGACCGCTCCATTTGGGACGCGGTTTCGCCGATGTCGTTAATGCCGTCGTCCGGCAGGTACACGAGTCCCATGTCGTCGGCGATTTTTCCGCGCAACGACTCCCGCTGCGTCACCAACCGGCTGTGCAGTCGGAGCAAGGCGTCTTTACGTGTCACGATGTCACCTCCTGGCCGACGGATTGTGCCGTCGAAGAAAGCGTCTGATCGAGCGGTCTGCGGGTACCCGATCATTCCGGGCAATCCTGCGTTCCCCACGATGATATACGATTCCCCGTTCCAACACGTTTACGAAAACCGTTGCCTGCGCTTCCGATTCTTCTAAAGTTGCCGCAAACAACCGGTTATGCAGGCTCGGAAAAACGAAGCGGCGGCCGGAACGACACTTTGGTGTCCGGTGGCACGAAAAAATCGAGCGGGGATAAGTGTACGTAAGGGCAGTTGAAGGGGCGCAAAAAGTGTCCCGGACGCTTCCGAGCGTTCGGGACACTGGTTCCGACAGCGAGGAAGGCCATCTTTTTCAGCCGTCGCTCAACGAACTCAGTTGCTCCTTGCGGAACCGCTCGCCGCGGGCGTCGTAGAAATAGAGCTGGTTGTGGTCGCTGGCCCACACCGCACCCAGGCGGACGTTGCGGGGGCCGCGCAGCACGAACTGTGTGCCGCACCGCTCGCCCAGCCGGGTCAGCGGGATTTCCTGCAGAGCGAACTGGTCGGGAACGAGGTTTTCGTGCCGACACAGCGTCTCATGCACGTGCCGTCGTAACTCGGGCAGGGAGCGCACCGAGGCCGTCGCCTGAACCATCTGGCTGCCTTGGAGAATCGTCGCGGAGGTCAATCACAGAGGCGGAACCGAGTGAGCGAAGAGAGAGATCGGCCCGCGACACGCCGGGCTTGGAGGGGACCGCGCAGCCGCGCTGCACTCCGCACGATTACCCCGAGCCGCACGGTTTGACTAACCGCTGCCACAGGCGATCGGCTCAAGTCGGCCGACCAGGAACAACCGGGCAGAAACGGCTACACCGGCACCGATTTCAGCTCGAACTGCGAGATCAGGTTGGTGACCCTCAAGACCTCCTCCACGTCCGGCGAGGGGTTGTACAGCTCCATCCGCTGAACGCGCTTGCGGAGCGAGATCAACACGCCGAGCATGCCGCTGGGGACGAGCTTCACTCCGGTGAGGTCGAAGGCCAGCACCGAGCATTGGTGTTCGGTGACGAGCTGCATCAACTGGTCGCGATAGCCGGCGATGCAGACCTCGTCCGGCACGTCGACCCCGCCGAACCCGACCACCGTCAGCGGGCCGGTCTGATAGACCTTCAGGACGCTGGGATCGTGCGGCACGCCGCTGCGGATCGCGGAATCATGCGGTGCGGGAACGGCGTCGTCGTGGATGCTGTCGGACATAATACCTGCTCCACCGGTCAATCCGCGTTGAGACGAGCCGCGGCGGATCTGGACAGTTGGTAGGACGGACGGAGAATGTCAGCCGCGATTCTCCGCTGCCGGAAGCCGAATCTCAAGGGCAACACGGCCGGTGCGATGCCACGAATTGAACGGAACCCGAATTTTGAGTTCCTCGTAGCGATGCGAGTGGCATTTGTCGTTCGTGAAATTGTCGGTAGTGTCCGTTTTTGGAATTCCGGCGTGGGTCAGCCCGCCCCGCCTTGCCGAATCCTTCTGCTCGCGAGCGAATAGGCCAATAGCCAGAATGCAGCGTAGAAGACGATCACCCCACCGGTCCAGACTGGATGCTCCACATCTAGGTGGCTGACGGAAACCGCACCGGGCTTAAACAGGCCGATCAGTTTAGCGCCAAAGAGGCAAAGTTCGATCACGGTCAGCCAGAATGCGACGGCTGCGACAAGTTTGGCAAGCGTCCACAACGTTGTGATTGACCGTCGGTTGGCAGGCGGCGCGTCCATGTTCTGCATTCTACCAACGAAAACGCCCCGGTTCATCGCCGGGGGCGTTCCGCTTTCGTCGATCCCTGCGCTGCCATCACGGCATCGTACAAATCTTCCATCGACCACAGCCGGTCAACCAGCCCGGCCTGCATCGCAGCCGGGAGCCGCTTACCCCGACGAACTGTGAGCGACACCGGGTCGAAAACCGCGGGCCGTCCAAAAACGGACACTACCAAATTGTCGAAAGGCGGGCCGATTGATTGACAAACAAGGCCGCCGCTTACTACTATCTCCGATTCCTCGTTTCGGGGTGTCAGCAGGCGTCTTCACGGATTAGACGCAAGTCTTTGTGCGAAGGATAGTTGGCGTGGCCGGCAATCGACAGGAACGGATCCGCATTCGGATGGAGGCTTACGATCACTCCGTCCTGGATCAATCGGCGAGCGAGATCGTCGATACGGCCAAGCGGACCGGTGCCGTCGTGCATGGTCCCATCCCGCTGCCGACGCGCATCGAGCGGTACACCGTGTTGCGCAGCCCGCACATCGACAAGACGTCGCGGGAACAATTTGAGATCCGCACCCACAAGCGCGTGATCGACATCATTCAGCCGACGGGCAAGACGATTGACGCTCTCAACAAGCTCAGTCTGCCGGCGGGCGTGGATGTGAAGATCAAGGCGGCGGCTGGCTGAGCCGGTTGGGGGATCTCGGAGCGGCCGGCGCTTGGACCGGCTTCGTTTATGGCCTGGCAGCCGGTGCCTGAGCTGGTGATGTCGGGCGATGGCCCCTGCGTTCCGCAGCGGCGCCTCATTGCGTGGGCAATGTTGTTGTTGGGTTGTGTGTGGCGTTCGTTTTGCGGGTTGGGTGCAGTCATGCCGAAGGGCATCCTCGGTCGAAAAGTCGGGATGACGCAGGTCTACGACGCCGACGGGAACTGTGTTTCCGTGACGGTGATCGAGGCGGGTCCGTGCGTCGTGCTGCAGGTCCGCACGCCCGATCGCGACGGTTACTCCGCGGTCCAGTTGGGCCTCGGCGACAAGCCGCGGCGGCTGGCCTCGCGGGCCGAACGCGGTCACGTCGCCCAGATTGGCAGCCAGCGGGAGAAGACCCGTCAGGCCGCCGGCGTCGAGGCCCCGGTCAAGGCGGAATGCGAGCCGAAGCGGTACATCCGCGAGCTGCGGACCGACGGCGAGAACGCCGAATATCAGGTCGGCCAGGTGGTGACGGTGTCCGCTTTGTCCGAACTCAAGTTCGTCGACGTGATCGGCACGGTCAAGGGCCGCGGATTCACCGGGGCGATGAAGCGGTACAACTTCCACGGATTGTGCGCCAGTCACGGCGTGAAAAAGGCGCATCGCTCGCTCGGCTCCACCGGGCAGCGTCAGGATCCCGGTCGCGTGTTCAAGAATCAAAAGATGCCCGGTCACTCCGGCGACAACCGCGTGACGTCCCGGCATCTCAAAGTCGTCCGTGTGGATGAGGCGAATAACCTGCTGTTGGTTCACGGCGCAGTGCCGGGATACAACGGCGCCTTCGTGATGGTGCGGGAAACGAGCAAGAAGTAGTTCCCGTCGGTTCCCGGCTCAACGATGCACGAAGTTAAGGCGCGATGATGATTTCTCTTCCCATTCACGACGCGACCGGCCAGCCGACCGGCCGCAATTATGAATTCGACCCCGGCGAGCTGGCGGCCGACGTCAACAAGCAGTTGCTGCACGACGCGGTGGTGATGTACGAGGCCAACCGCCGCCAGGGAACGTTCAAGACGAAGTCGCGGGCGGAAGTCGCCGGCTGCTCGAAGAAGTTGTACAAGCAGAAGGGGACCGGCAACGCCCGCATGGGCAACAAGCGGACCCCGGTGCGTCGCGGCGGCGGCCATGCCTTCGCCAAGCGGCCGACGGACTTCAGCTACTCGATGCCGCGGAAGTCCTTGCAGATCGCCACGCGAATGGCGCTCGTCAGCAAGTTCCGCGACGGACAGGTGTTTGTGGTGGAGGGGCTGAGCTTCGACAAGCCGCAGACGAAGGCGGTGCATTCGCTGCTCAAAAAGTTGCAGATCGTGAACCGGCCGCGGCCGAAGACGGAAGCCGGGGCCAAACTGGCCCGTCGGCCCGCCGACGAGTCGTGCCTGATTGCGACCGAAACGTACGACCCCAACGTGTATAAGTCGGCCCGCAACATCCCGGCGATCATGGTCGCGCCTGCGGCGGAGTTGAACGCGTATCAGTTGCTGAAGCAGCGGCGGCTGATCGTCACGCCGGCGGCGCTGGACAAGTTGCGGGGCAAGCCGGGCCAGCGGTAGTTGATGGGCCGGTGGTGGTTGATCGGTAAGAGGCAGGAAGCAGCATGGCAATCGTTCATAAATCCGGCATCGTGCTCGAACCGCACCAGATCGTGTATCGCCCGCTCGTCACCGAGAAGGGGACGCACCTCTCCGAGCGGTACAACGCCTATTGTTTCGAGGTCAACACCCAGGCCAGCAAGCCCGAAATCAAGCACGCCGTCGAGTCCCTCTGGAAGGTCCGCGTGCTGCGGGTCCGCACTCAGAACCGTCTCGGCAAGCCCCGCCGGCACAAGATGGTCAACGGCTACACGCAGAACTGGAAGAAGGCGATCGTCGAACTCCATCCGGACGACCGGATCGCGTTCTTCTAACATTTAAGAGTAGGGTGGGACGAGTCTTCGAGTCCCACCAGATCGATGATTGATCGTGGTGGGACTCGAAGACTCGTCCCCACCCTGCGAGATAACAGCGGTTACAGTTCAGCGTTCACGCAGAGTTTTCTTGAGGTTCGTCGATCATGGGAATTCGCACTTACAAGCCGACCAGTCCCGGCCGCCGCGGCGGACAGGTCAGCGATTTCGCCGAAATCACCGACAAGAAAAAGAAGCCCGAAAAGAACCTGCTGGTCCCGCAGAAGAAAACCGGCGGACGCAACTTTCACGGCAAGATCACGACGCGGCATCGTGGCGGCGGACACCGCCGGATGTACCGCATCATCGACTTCAAGCGGAGCGACAAGGACGGCATCCTCGCGACGGTGACGCACATCGAGTACGATCCCAACCGCACCTGCCGCATCGCGCTGATTCAATACGCGGACGGCGAGAAGCGGTACATCCTGGCGCCGGAAGGGATCGCCGCCGGCGCGCAGATCATGAACGGGCAGACGGCGGAGCCGAAGGTCGGCAACTGCATGTCGCTCGAGCACATTC
>JAWXBB010000033.1:0-9869 GCA_034439795.1 Planctomycetaceae bacterium
CCACGGCCTTCATCAGACCGATGTTGCCTTCCTGAATCAGGTCGAGAAACTGAAGTCCGCGAAGGAGGAGCGGGCCAACCTGCAAAGGGAGCTCGACGACCTCAAGCGGATGACGATGGAGACGCCGGAGTCGCTGCGGAAGCGGATGAGCTCCGTCTACGACCGGTTCGGGGCCTACGAACAGGCGATGCGCGACCTGTCCGGGGGCAACCTCCGGCTGGTGGTGTCGATCGCCAAGAAGTACCGCAACCGCGGCCTCAGCTTCCTCGACCTCATCCAAGAGGGGAACACGGGCCTGATGCGCGCGGTGGACAAGTACGAATACCGCCGCGGCTACAAGTTCAGCACTTATGCGACGTGGTGGATTCGGCAGGCGATCACGCGGGCCATCGCCGACCAGGCCCGCACGATCCGCATTCCGGTCCACATGATCGAGACGATGTCCAAGCTGCGGAAGGTCTCGAAGAAGCTGCTACAGGAGAAGGGCCGCGAGCCGACGCTGGAGGAAACGGCGGAAGCCGCCGGCGTCTCGCTCGAAGAAACCCGCCGCGTGATGAAGATCTCGCGGCATCCGATCAGCCTCGACCGGCCGGTGGGGGAAAGCGAAGACAGCTATTTCGGCGACTTCATCGAAGATGACGCCACCGAAAGCCCCGTCAACGCCGCCACCCAGGAGATGCTCAAGGACAAGATCGAGTCGGTGCTGAAGACCCTCACCTACCGCGAGCGCGAGATCATCAAGCTGCGATACGGCCTGGGGGACGGCTACACCTACACGCTGGAAGAAGTCGGCCGGATCTTCAAGGTGACGCGCGAACGCGTGCGGCAGATCGAAGCGAAAGCCGTCCGCAAGCTGCAGCACCCGGTCCGCAGCCGGCAGTTGAAGGGCTTCCTCGACCAGTTGGCCGCCGCGCTGAAGCAGTAACCGACCAGTGTCCCGGACGCTTCAAGCGTCCGGGACACTTCGCTCCGGGACACTTTCCCTGAAAGAACGCCGATCGGTGACGGTCGGCGTTCGTCTTTTGCTATACTCCAGAAATCGCCCGGCGGCAGTCCCCCGCGGTCGGCGGCACCCTCGTTGGCTGGAGCTTCTTCGGATGGCAGCATCTTCCCAGGTGATCAAGGCCCTGCACGACCTGCACCTCAAGCTGCACGGCGTGCAGGAGGACTTGACGCGCGGACCCCGGCAGATCGCCGCCAAGCAGGCCGCCGTCGACAAGCGGAAGGCCGAACTCGACGCCCGCCGCGACCGGTTCAAGCAGCTCAAGATGATGGCGGACCAGAAGAACCTGCAGCTCAAAACCAACGAAGCCAAAATCAACGACCTGCGGACGAAACTCAACATCGCCGGCTCGAACCGCGAATACGAGATCATCACCGGCCAGATGGCCGCCGACACGATGGCCAACAGCGTGCTCGAAGACGAGATTCTGGAGGCCCTGACCCGCATCGACACGATGCAGGGGGAGGTCAGGCAGGCGGAGCAGGAACTCGCCGCGGGAGAGACTGCGCTCAAGCAGGCCAAGGCCGACGTCACCGCCCGCGAACCGGGACTCACCGCCGCCGCCGCCGCATTGCAGAAAGAGGTTGCGGAGGCGGAACGGCTGCTGCCGAACGACATCGCCGGTCAATACCGCCGGGCGGTGCAGGGCCTGGGGGCCGATGCGCTCGCCGCCGTGGAGAACCGCGTCTGCACGGCGTGCCACATGCAACTGACGTCGCAGAAGATCGTCGAGCTGAACTCGGGCAAGCTGATGTTCTGCACCTGCGGCCGGCTGCTGTACACACCCGAACGGTAGTGGGCGCATTTAGCGGGGATGTGCGATGTCCTCCACTGAGTTCCTAAACAGACTGAGGCTGCGAACCGCATCCCTCGCGATTGGCGCATCGACATTGCGAAATCAGGGTGTGCCGGGGGTCGTGTCAGCCGCCCGGAGCGCATTGGGGCGGTTGCAACTCGCCGATTTCCACGTCGACACCGAGGATGAGTTTCTCCGCCGTCTCGACCGACAGACGCTCCATATTCAGCGGAGTTTCCCGACTGGAGGACGGAACTGGGGAGCCGCTCGCAAGTCGCTCAATATCTACCTGCGGGACGTGGTTTACAGCGCGGCGTTACGCGACCATTTCGGACTGACGGGCATTCACAATTGGCTCGAAGTCCCGCTCGATTCCTATATCGCAAAGGGATTGGGTAGCGAATCGGAAGGGCAATCTTTGCCGCGCTGGCCGGGAGTCAAGCACGTCACGCCGGAGATCAGCCAGATCTATCAGAGCGCGGCCTCAAAGATTGCTCGTCGTCGCGAACTTACCCGCGTCGATCTCGACGTCATCTACTGGCGGAACAGCGAACGAGATTGAAGCGTTGCTCATTCTCGCAGTGAATGTTATGCCGCTGCCGCTGCCGTGACCTGCTCCGCGGCGATGACCTCGCCCACCAGTTCGCCGTAGTCGATTGCCCCCGTGCTCTTCGGAGCATAGTCGAAAATCGACTGCCCGAAGCTCGGGGCTTCGGCGAGCTTGATGTTGCGGCGAATCTTCGTCTGGAAGATGCGGGCCTGCTTCCACGGGGCCATTTGGTCGCTCTGTTCGAGGAACCGCGTCAGGTCGTCGGTGATGTCCGCCGCTAGCCGGGTGCCGGTTTCGTACAGGCACAGAATGATCCCGCCGACGCGCAGCTCGCGATTGAGCCGGCGCTTGACGAGGGCCGTCGTCTCGAACAGCTTCGACACCCCCTGCAACGCGAAGAAGTGCGGCTGCAAGGGGATGAAAACTTCCTTCGCCGCGGTGAGCGCGTTCACCGTCAGCACGCCGAGCGACGGCGGGCAGTCCATGATGACGTAATCGAACGGCTGCGATTGCAACAATGGCTCGAACGCCTGCCGCAGAACCAGTTCGCGGCCCGGCGCATCGACCAGCTCCAGCTCCGCCGCGGCCAGATCGAGCTCAGCGGGGACGACCCACAACCGTTCGGTCGCCAGTTGCATCACGTCCGGCAGCGTCGCCTGGTTGGAAAAAACCTGATACACCGTCGGCGTCCGGCCGACCGCCTCCACGCCAAGATGCAGCGACGAATGGGCCTGCGGGTCCAGATCGATCAGGCAGACGTTCTTCCCCCGCTTCGCCAGCCCGGCGGCGAGGTTCACGCTGGTCGTGGTCTTCCCCACGCCCCCCTTCTGATTCATGACGGCAATGCTGCGCATCGGACCATCCTTGGCCGGCAAGACAATGGGGCAGGATCAGCCGGGAACTGTAATGGCCGGAGGGAATCCTGCCAAGAGCGAGTTCGCCAGCCGCTCGCGGCTAAGCCGCAAGCGAGAATTTGGGAACGTGTTACTTCCCCGCAGGGGCCGCACCCCATCCCGTCCATTTCGCGACGAGCTTCGACCCCTCCACCACCGTCACCGGCACGAGGGACAGGACAACGATCTCCCCCCAACAGGTCCACGGCAACGACGTCACCTCCAGCCAGCGATGCGTCGCCGGCCATGAGACCACGGCGTATTGCAACAGCGCCGAAATGACGATCGCCCCGATCAGCGTCGGGTTGGTGAACCAGCCGATCTCGGGCATCGTCAGCCGGGCGCTGCGGCAACTGAGGGCGTAGAACAACTGCGACAAGGCAAGCACGCAAAACGACGCCGTCCGCGCGGTCTCCAGCGCGTGCTCGTCGCCGGAACGGTAGACGACCCCGAAGGCAATCATCGCCGTGGCGGCCATGATGAGGCCATGTGTCGCGATCCGTCGGCCGTCGGCGAACGAGATCACCGGCGCTTTGGGCGGACGGGGCGGACGGCTCATCACGTCCTTCTCGGTCGGCTCCATCGCCAGGGCTAACGCCGGGATGCCGTCGGTGATCAGGTTGATCCATAGCAAATGAATCGCCATCAACGGGACGGGCCAGCCGATCAGCGTCGCCAGGAACATGAACAGCACTTCGCCCGCGTTGCAGGCCAGCAGGAAATGGACGAACTTTTGGATGTTGTCGAAGATCCCGCGGCCTTCCTCCACCGCGTTGACGATGGAGGCGAAGTTGTCGTCGACCAGGACCATGTCGGACGCCGCCTTGGTGACGTCGGTCCCGGTGATGCCCATCGCGATGCCGATGTCGGCGGCCTGCACGGCGGGGGCGTCGTTGACGCCGTCGCCCGTCATCGCCACCACGTCGCCGTGACTTTTCCAGGCGTCGATGACCCGCAGTTTGTGTTCGGCGGACACGCGGGCGAAGACGGCGACGTCGCGAACCTCGCTCTTTAACTTCGCCTCGTCCCAGGCATTGAGGTCGGCCCCGGTGACCACGCGGTGCGTCTCGTCGGCGATCCCCAGTTCGCGGGCGATGGCCATCGCCGTCGCGGGATGATCGCCCGTAATCATCACCGGATGGATGCCCGCTGCGCGACACCGCTCCACCGCCGGCTTGACCTCCATCCGCGGCGGGTCGATCATGCCGACGAGGCCCACGAACGTCAGGTCGCGTTCCTGCTCGCCGTCGTCCTCCGCCGCGGGATCGTTGCGATAGGCCAGCGCCAGCACGCGCAAGGCCCGGCCGGCCAGGGCCGCGTTCGCCTCCACAATCGCGGCTTTGCGGTCTTCGGTCAGCGGACGGACTTCGCCTCGGACCTGCTCCTGCACGCAGCGGCCGAGCACCATCTCCGGCGCCCCTTTAAGCAGCAGCACGCACGCGTCGTCCGGGCGGCGATGCACGACTGACATCACCTTGCGGTCGGAATCGAACGGAATCTCGTACACCAGCGGCCCGAGCGCCGCTTCGACGTCGAGTTTGCTCTTGCGAGCCAGCACCAGCAGCGCCCCTTCGGTGGGATCGCCGACCACCTTCCAGTTGTCGCTGCCGTCTTCCGCCTGAGTCATCTCAGAGCCGTTGCAAAACCAGCCGATGGCCAGCGCCCACTTGAGATCGCGCTGGGCCGCGTCGTCCGCTGCGTCATCGACCGGCTGGATCTCCCCCTGCGGCGAATAGCCTGCGCCGCTGACTTTGTACGCCGATTCGCCGATCAACAGCTCGCGGACGGTCATTTCATTGCGGGTCAGCGTGCCGGTCTTGTCGGAGCAGATCACGGTCACCGACCCCAGCGTTTCGACGCTCGGCAGCTTGCGGATCAGCGCGTTGCGGCGGACCATTCGCTGCAAACCCAGCGCCAGCGTGATCGTGACCACGGCCGGCAGCCCCTCCGGCACCGCGGCGACGGCCAAACTGATCGACACCAGCAGCACCTGCATGAGCTCGCCGCCCCGCGCAAGTTGCAGCGCAAAGATGACGGCAACGAGCACCAGGCAGACGACGATCAGAATCCGCCCGAGCTCTTCCAGACGGCGCTGCAACGGCGTGATTTCCACGTCCTTCCGTTGCAACAGTCCGGCGATGTGACCGAGCTCCGTCTCCATCCCGATCGTGGTGACGACCGCCGTTCCCTTGCCGGACGTGATGTGCGTCCCGAGATGAAGCATGTTCGTGCGGTCGCCGATCAGGGCATTCGCTTCCAGCGACTCGTCGGCCCGCTTGTTCACGGGGACCGATTCCCCCGTGAGCGCCGCTTCCTGGGCCATCAGCGAGAACGCCGTCACCAGCCGGGCGTCGGCCGGGACGTGGTCACCGGCTTCCAGTTGCAACAGGTCGCCTGGAACCAGTTCCGCCGCGGCGACGGTTTGCAGCGTGCCGTCGCGGATCACCTTGCACTGCGGAGTCGACATATTCCGCAGCGCTTCCAGCGCCTTCGCGGCACGGGCTTCCTGAAAATAGCCGAGCAGCCCGTTGAGCAGCACGATCGACAGAATGGCGACAGTGTCGGTGACATCCGCTAATAGGCCGGACAGCACCGCCGCCGCGATCAGAATCCAGACCACCAACTGATTGAACTGCGCCAGCAGCGCCCGCCACCACGGCTCGGCCTCCGCCTCGGCAAGCTGATTCGGCCCGTACTCCGCCTGCCGGGCCGCGACGACGTCGGCCGCCAGCCCGCGCTCCACATCGGTCTGCAACGCGGCGACGACGTCGTTCGCAGCGCGGGCATGGGGGGCAGTCGGCGATTCGTCAGCCATCAGTCGGGTCTTCCTTAGGGGCGAGTCCCTCCAGCATCGCCCGGCGACGGCTGTGCATTCAAGAGCGCGACGGAACCTGGCGTTTTGTAGGGTGCAGTCGAGTCTCCGAGACTCACACCGTCGGGGAGCATTCGGGGTGAGCCTCGCAAAGCCTCGACTGCACCCTACAAGAAGGAAGCCGCCGGGCCGCCGCGGGTTGCCAAATTCCCCGCGGGGCGTTGAGATACGCAGCGTGCCATCTGCGTGTGCCACGGCCGTGTCGGCCGTGTAACGGCGGGTGCGGTGACGAGCGCTCGCACATTTGACTCCCTCGCCCGGCGCTTCGCTGGGAGAGGGTCGGGGTGAGGGTGCTTCGGTTTTGATTTCGTCGCGGCCCAGAGTAAAAGCGAAAGGCACCCTCACCCTAACCCTCTCCCGCCGAAGCGGCGGGCGAGGGGACAAGACGAAGCCGACCCAACAAGAACCCCGACAGGATGCCCGCCCACATGGATGCCGCCGCTCTCGCGTTTCTGAAGGACATGCTGCACACGCCCAGCCCGTCGGGGTACGAGCGGCCGATTCAGGACGTCGTCCGCCAGTTCGCCGCCACGTTCGCCGACGACGTCCACACCGACTGGCACGGCAACGTCACGACGGCGGTGAATCCGGGCGGTTCGCCGCGGATCATGCTCGCCGGGCATTGCGACCAGATCGGGCTGATGGTCAAGCACATCGACGACAAGGGGTTCCTGTGGGTGCATGCCATCGGCGGCTGGGACCCGATGGTGCTGCTGGGCCAAAGCGTGCAGGTCTGGACGAAGTCCGGCCCGCAGCCCGGCGTCATCGCGCGGAAGCCGATTCATCTGCTCACCGCCGACGAACGCAAAGTCGTCCCCGAGATCAAGAATTTGTGGGTCGATCTCGGCGTCAAAAACGGCGACGAGGCCCGCGAGCTGGTGGCCATCGGCGACCCGATCACCGTCACGCTCGGCTACCGCGAGATGCGCAACGGCCTGGCGATGTCCCCCGCGATGGACAACAAAGTCGGCGTCTGGACGGTGATGACCGCCGCCCAGCGCGTCGCCCAGCGGAATCCGCAAGCGGCCGTGTTCGCCGTCTCGACCGTGCAGGAGGAGATCGGCCTCCGCGGCGTGCAGACCAGCGCGTACCGCATCGAGCCGCAACTGGGCATCGTCGTCGACGTCACCCATGCCACCGACTGTCCAACCATCGACGAGAACCAGTACGGTCGCATTAAGCTCGGCCAGGGGCCGGTGCTGTACCGTGGGCCGAACGTCAACCCGGTGGTGTTCGAGCGGCTGACGCAGGAGGCGAAGGCCGTCGAGATGCCGGTGCAGATCAACGGCATTGCAGTGCCGGCAAGCAACGACGCCGCCGAATTGCAGCTCAGTCGCGCAGGCGTCGCGGTGGGCCTGGTCTGCATCCCGAACCGTTACATGCACAGCCCGGTCGAGATGGTGTCGCTCGACGATCTGGACCGGGCCGCGGAACTGATTGCGCGGTTCTGCGCCTCAGTGACGCCGGCGTGCGATTTCACGCCGTGAGAAGGCTGAGTGTGCTCTGATGGCGCACCAGCGCAAATCCAACAACCTGTACGACCCGCGGGAGGGAGACGAGGCGCTCCACATCGGCCGTCTCGACTTCGGTCCGTCACCGCACGAGCCGCCGCGCACGAATTATTTCACGGTTTACTGGATCGAGTCCGGATCGGGGCAGTTCTGGGCCGACGCGGGCTGCCATCCGTTCGGTCCGCAGTCGCTGCTGTTTTTCGTCCCCTATCAGCACGTGCGGGTGGAGCCGAAGCGACGGGTCGCAGGGACCGTCATTCAGTTCCATGCGAATTTCCTGTGCGTCGAGAAATTCTATGCGGAATCCGGTTGCAGCGGCGTGTTGTTCAACGATCCGTACGGGGTGCCTCACGTCGCGCTGGAGAGCGAAGCGGCCGCGGATGTCGCGGGCCTGATGGCCCGCATGGACCGCGAACAAACCGCACGGGAGCTGGGTTATCAGGACGTCCTGCTGGCCGTTCTGAAAGTGCTGCTGGTCCTGGCGGCGCGGCGAAAGACCGGCGGGCAGCCGGCTTGTCCCGCGGGTGCGCAGGCGTTTCGGCATCCCGTGCTGAGCCGGTTGAAGGACTTGATCGAACTGCATTACCGCGAGCTGCACACGCCTGCCGACTATGCCGCCCTGGTCCACATGACCCCCAAAGCGCTCGGCCGTTGCGTGCAGGAGCACTTGGGGAAAACGCTGACCGATCTCATTCGCGACCGGATTCTGATCCATGCCAAATGGCAACTGCTGCACACGCTGAAGTCCGTCAAGGTGATCGCCGCGGAAGTGGGCTTTGATGACGGGCTGTATTTCAGCCGGTTCTTCAAGAAGGCCACCGGTTGCTCGCCGAAGTTCTTCCGCGAATTCGAAACGGCGATCCGCGGCGGCAGCAATCTGTCCATGCTTTCGTCCCCTGCGCCCATTCTGCCTCGGCCCCTTCAGCGTCGATAATCTGGACATCTCAACGTGAGTTCCGGAAGCCACCCGGAGGCCGTGGTGTTCGACCGAGCGAGGAGCAACTCTCATGGACCCGATGTCAGTCTTTCAATGGCTGTCCCGCCTGGATCGCGCGGGGATCGCCGTCACCCGGGTGGGCCTGATCGTCGTGCTGCTGTGGATCGGCGGCTTGAAGGTGTTCCGCTACGAAGCGGACGGCATCGTGCCGTTCGTCGCCAACAGCCCGCTCATGAATTTCCTCTATGCCGATCCCGACAATTATCAGTCTCACAAGAATCCGGAGGGCGCCCTGGTGCCCGAGAATCGCGCCTGGCACGAAGCCAACGGGACGTACCCGTTTGCGCTGGGGCTGGGAGCCGTCATCGTGCTCTACGGGCTGATGCTCGGCGTGCATCCCTGGCTGCCACAGGTGGCGACGATCGGCAGCCTGCTGATCTTCCAGATGTGTTTCGTGACCCTGTCGTTTCTGATCACGACGCCGGAATGCTGGGTGCCCCCTCTGGGCGACGCCGTTCACGGCTTCCCCTATCTGAGCGGAGCGGGCCGGCTCGTCGTCAAGGATGCAATCATGATGGGTGCCGCGCTGGTGACGATGGCCGATTCGGCGAAGTCGTACCTGAAGCGCACGGCCGAGCGCGGGGCGTCAGCCCCGTGAATGCACGTGCGGATGATCGAGCACGGCGCTAACGGGCAACGGCAGTGCGGCGGCGCGGCTTCCGAGTTGGAGCGGCATTGGCCAGACTGATGCGCAGATCCTTGCCCAGCGCCGTTGCAATCCGCACCAGCGTGTTCAACTGCACGTTGGGAGCCGGGTCGTTTTCCAATCGCGACAGTGACGGCTTGCTGATTCCCGTCCGGGCCGCGAGTTCGTTGAGGCTCACGCCCTGATCCTTGCGGACGGCGCGCAGCAGCGAAAAGACGCCCCGCAGCTCCACCTGCACCGCGTCATCGGCCGCAAAGACGCGGTGCGCCTCGGCGAGGATTTCCGGCCGCTCGCGATCCGCGTCCGCCGCCGCGCGCGCGACATATTCCCGCTGTTCGTCAGTCAGTGTCAGACTGATGCGTTTTGGCATCGTGGATCACCTCCGTCAGCGAACGTCGTACGCAGTGAGGTCGCGGCATCGGTCCTGCGCCGGTTGTGCGTCTCGATTCTCGATGGAATCAACCATGAATCTTCGGTCGGCATCGGTTTTCAGCCCCAGCGGGGCGACAGATCGTAGCCCCAGGCGTGACAACATTTCCGATCTATGCCGCAAGTCGATGAAGCTGGATGATCCGGACGGCGTTGATGAGCAGCTTGATCC
>JAWXBB010000034.1:0-14989 GCA_034439795.1 Planctomycetaceae bacterium
GCCTCCGGGTCGCGGCTAACGGTGACGTGTCCGTCACGGTTTGTTGATGCGCGTTGGCGACAAGCGCGCATCGGACAAATCGAGCCGATACAGCACCTGATTATAGTCGTACCGCGGCGTCTGATGCGAATTGCCCGAGAACGTGTGCGTGTACGTTCCCTCGAAATGAATCACACGGCCCCCCTCGGCGTCGAACTCGACGTGATGCAGCGGGTTGTAGAAGCTGTATTTGTTGTGCGTAACGACCTTCACCGCCGGCCCGAACGGCCCGGTTGGTTGATCGGATTCCGCGTACCAGACTTCGCCCAGCATCGACGTGCCGCCGATCTCGACGGTGATCAGAATCCAGCGTTTGCGGTACTCGTTCCAGCGAACCGAGCCGCGATGGGCGATGACGGGCTTGCCGGTGTCCGCCGCGGCGAGTTGCCAGTGCGCGTCTGCGGCCGGCAGCTTGCCGGCGGTGATGAGCTTGCGTTCCTCTTCGGCGGTCATCGCGGGCGTGTTCTTTTTCCAGCCGTAGACGACGCGGCCCTGCGGGTCGCGTTCCACCTGCTGATCGGCGATCCGCGTGCCGGGAACGAGGCATGTGAACGCTTCGTAGTCATCGAGTTTCGTGAAACTGTCCACCTTCGCCGGCATCCGCACGCAGGGAAAGGGATCGGCGAAATAGACGTGGTCGCCATGCCGGAACGGCCGGCCGAAGGGATAGACCGGCGCGTCGAGCGGGAATTCCTGCAACTTGATGAACTCGTTCCGGTCGTCGTTCCATTCGCACAGCCCCCGCTGATACACCGACAGCGGCGGCTTCACTTTCACATACGCGCCGAACATCCGTTCGCGGCCGTCGGCGTCGGCGAGCACCGTCACGCCGTCGAGCCACGTCGGCCCTTCGCCGGGCATCTTGCACACGCCGCGGGCGAAACCGGTGTCCTCGGTGAAGTAGTCGTGGCGGATGCCATGCGAGACATCCCCCAGTTCCGACGGCAACGGCGACGTCGCCCCGGTCATGTGAAAGTTGCCGAGCGGATACGCAGGGCGGTTGGTGTCCCCCCAGAAGTGATACATGCGGCCCTTGTAGACGCCGGTCATGATGCTATCGCAACCGAGCAGTTGCGCTTTGAGAAGCGACGCGGACTCAGCGGGAAGCCGCCCGGTCATGACGCTGTCGCGGTCGATGCCGCCTCCGGTCAGGCGACACAGCCGTTCAGCGATGTTGAGCCGCTTGATCTTGAGCGTCTTCTGTCCTCCCGGCGTCGTGTCAATCCGTTGGCCCCGATAGCCGAAGCCATCGGCGGGAAATTCGTAGCCGTGACTGCGAACGTGAAACCAGACCGGTTGTCCGAGCAGCCCCGGCTCATCGAACGCCACGACGCCGCGGCTGTCGGTGACGAAGACGAGATTGTTGGTCGTCTCCAGTTCCACGAGCGGCACGCCGCGGCTGGTGTCCTGATCGACGATTTCAATCGCGAAGGGACGGTTGGCCGCAGGAGTTTCCGCGCCGGCCAGCAGCAGGGCGAGCAGCAAGCAGTTCATGGGAGGCTTCCCGAGGCGGTACGACAACAACGAACGGCGTCATGCTAAAGCAATCCACTGCGGGATGACAGCACGGGGTTGGGCCGTCTTGAAGCCGTGGACTTTGGAGGCAGGGATGTTGATTGTGCAACGTAGCGGCTGCCTTTTGCCCGGTCCCCTCGCCCCCGTCTTCGGGGGAGAGGGTTAGGGTGAGGGGGCGGAGCGCTTCTCAGGGCGATGACCGGCAGCAACACCAACCCGAAGCGTGAGCGAGGGCGAGCGCTCGCCCTCGCTCACGCTTCGGGTTGGTATTGGACACGGCAGGAAGCGTTCGCCCCCTCACCCCGACCCTCTCCCCCGAAGCGGGGGCGAGGGGGCCGGAGGAAGAAGCCACCCAGAATCGAGCAGCACACCCCACCCTCAACCCTTCTCACGCTTGCGAACCCGCAGTGCAACGCCGATACTCCGAACGCGCTCCGCATCAGCCACGGTTGATGCTCCGATCGACCCTCCCGATGTCTGAAAAGGAACCGTGATGCTTCGTCCATTCGTGCGCGCCGGTGCGCTGCTGCTGGGTCTGTCCGCGCTGCTCGCAATGCCGACCGCCGGCCGGGCCGATGTGAAGCTGCCCGCGATCTTCACCGATCACATGGTGCTCCAGCAGGGGCAGAAGAACCGCGTGTGGGGCACCGCCGCGGCGGGCGAGAAGGTCACGGTCTCCATCGGCGCGCAGCAGCACGCCGCGACCGCCGGCAGCGACGGCAAATGGATGGTGTCGCTCGAGCCGCTCCCCGTCAGCAGCCAACCGGCGACGCTGACCATCAAGGGCAACAACACCGTCGCGATTCAGGACGTGCTGGTGGGCGAGGTCTGGATCTGCTCCGGCCAGTCGAACATGGCGTGGTCGGTCAATCAATCGACCGACTCCGATCTCGAACGGCTGACCGCGAAGCATCCGCAGATTCGGTTCATTTCGGTCCCGCAAGTGGGGACGCAGGAGCCGCAGTCGGACTTCAAGGGATCGTGGTCGGCCTGCACGCCGGACACCGTCGGCGAGTTCTCCGGCGTCGGTTATTTCTTCGGCCGGCAGTTGCACGAGACGCTCGGCGTGCCCATCGGCCTGATCGACAACGCCTGGGGCGGCTCGGCGTGCGAGGCGTGGATTCGCCGCGACATTCTGGCGTCGAAGCCCGAATATGCGGCGCTGATCGCCCGTTGGGAAGAAGAAGAACGCAACTACGACAAGAACGCCGCCGCGTTTGACGCCCGCGTGGCCGCCGCCAAAACGGATGGCAAGACTCCCCCGCCGGCGAACCAGCATCCCCGCGCCAGGATGCAGGGCAACGCGCGGCCAGGGAACATCTACAACGGCGTTCTGAAACCGACCATCGGTTACGGCATCCGCGGCGCAATCTGGTATCAGGGGGAATCCAACGCCAGCCGCGCGTATCAATACCGCGAGCTGTTCCCGCTGATGATCCAAAACTGGCGCGACGAATGGCAGCAGGGGGACTTCCCGTTCTACTGGGTGCAGCTCGCCGATTACGATGCCAAGTCGGACAAGCCGGAGACGGGCGACAGCGCCTGGGCCGAACTTCGCGAAGCCCAGACGATGACGATGAAGAAACTCCCGAAGACCGGACAGGCCGTGATCATCGACATCGGCGAAGGGAAGGACATCCATCCCAAGAACAAGCTCGACGTCGGCAAGCGGCTCGCCCGCTGGGCGCTCGCCCAGGACTACGGCGTCTCGGTCCCGTACCGCAGCCCCGAATACGCCTCGATGGAGAAGCAGGGAAGCAAGGTCGTGCTGAAATTCGATCACGCCGGCAGCGGCTTCCGCCCGTTCGATACGGCTGATGCCCGCGGGTTTGCGATCGCCGGCGACGACAAGAAGTTCGTCGCCGCCCAGGGCAAAGTGACCGGGCCGAATACGATCGAAGTCTGGAGCGACGCGGTGACGAACCCCGTCGCCGTGCGGTACGCCTGGGCGGACAACCCAGTGTGCAACGTCTACAGCAACGACGGCCTGCCGCTGACCCCGTTCCGCACCGACGACTGGCCGGGCGTGACGGCGAGCGAGAATTAGCAGCGATCTCCGCGGAAGCCCAGGGATTACTATCCCTGGGCTTCTTCGTTTTACGGAGCCGCAACGGCGAGTTGATCCGCCTCGGCACGGCCGTCCGCCGGGGCGAGCTGCCACGGCAACGTGATCGCCAGCAGCGCACAGCCCGTGACGCAAAGCCCCAGAATCCAGAACCCGGCCGTCCACGGCAGGTCGCTCTTGAACAGAAACCCGGCGGCGACCGCCCCCAGATTGCCTCCGGCTCCGACCACTCCGGCGACCGACCCGAGCGCCTTCGCATTCACGAAGGGAACCACGGCATAGACCGCGCCGTTGCTCATCTTCACGAACAGACCGACCAGCAGCAGTGTCGCAATCGACCATCCCGCCTGAGTCATCTGTGAGAACAGCAGCAGCGCCAACCCCTCACCCAGGATTGTCAGGAACAGCCACCGCGACCGGCCGGTGAAGCCCCAGACCTTGGCGCAGCGATCACTGAGCAGCCCGCCCAGCGCCCGTGCGAACAGGTTCATCAGGCCGAACGCGCCGGCCGCCCAGCCCGCCTGATGCAGATCGAAATGCAGATAGTCGGTGAAATACAACACGGCGACATTGTCGAGCGTCAGTTCCAATCCGAAGCTGCAGCCGTACAGCACGAACAGCGACCAGACCCGGTGATCGCGGAGCGCCACGCTCAACCCCGACTGCTGCCGGCTGTCGGCGGGGAGCAGGCCCCGGCGGCGCAGATCGATGAGATTGCCGGCCGGGGTGTCCTGCGTCCAGTAATAGTACGCCACGCCCGTCAGCGCACAGACCAGACCAGCCAGAATCATGCAGGCGCGCCACCCGACCGCCGCCGACAGCCCGCACGTCAGCGTGAAGAATGCGAACAAGGCCGGCATGACGATTTGCGTGACGCCGCCTCCCAGGTTCCCCCAGCCCGCGGCCGTCGCATTGGCTGCCCCGACACACGTGCTGGAAAACATTTTTGTCGTGTGATACTGCGTCACGACGAACGACGCGCCGATGACGCCGATCAGCACGCGGAACAGCAGAAAGCTCCAGAAATCGGCGGCGAGCGCAATTCCCATCACGGGCAGCGAACCCGCCAGCAGCAGCCAGGCATAGGTCAGTCGCGGACCATAACGATCGCACAGCCGGCCGATCGCCAGCCGGGCGAAAATGGTGATCGCGACCGAGCCGATGATCGACCAGCCCACCTGGTCCCTCGTCAAGCCGAACTCCTGCCGGATGATCGGCATCAACGGCGCGACGCCGAACCAGGCGAAGAAGCACAGGAAGAACGACATCCAACTGAGGTGGAACGCCCGCATCGGCGGCGAGTGGAGATCCGTCAGCGTCAACCGGGACGCGGGCAGCGCAGGAGCTGTCTCGGCAGCAGGCATTGGTCGGAACCCTCGAACGTGATCTGACACGGCCGTCATTGCACCGCGCTCAAACGCACGGCGCACGCTTTGTAAGACGGTTGTTTGGAGTACGGGTCGAACACGCTGTCGGTCAGTTGATTCGTTTCGGCGTAATGCATGGGGATGAAGAGTTGGCCGCGCTGCATCGTCGGCGTGACGAAGGCCCGGGCCTGAAGCTCTCCGCGCTGCGACGCGACGGTCACCAGACTGTGTGGGGCGATGGCGTGCTGGCGGGCGTCGTCGGGGTTGATCTCGACATAAACGGATTGCGGATACAGCTTCCGCAGCACGGCCGATTTGGCGGTCCGCGTCTGCGTGTGCCACTGGGCCGCCGACCCTCGACCGGTCAGCAACACGAATGGGTATTTGCTCGTGAGCGGTTCGGGCATCGCACGCGGTGGCTCAAAGATAAACCGGGCGCGGGCGTCGTCGTGGAAGAACCGGCCGTCGGCGAACAAGCGGCGTTCCTGGGCGTCGTCGGCCTGCTCGGACGGATACGGCCACTGCACGCCGCCGGCGTCGTCAATGTGTTTGTAACCGCGGATGCCGCTGAAATCGCACGGCCGCCCCTTCGACAAACGCTGCACAATGCGGAACACGGCTTCGGGCGACGACCAGTCGTCGAACATCCGCCCGCAACCCCAATACTCGGCGACCGCTTTGAAGATCCAGAAATCGGCCAGCGACTGCCCCGGCGCTTTGACGACTTTCTTGAGAAGCCCGATCCGGCGCTCGGCGTTGATGAT
Organism: Planctomycetaceae bacterium; assembly: GCA_034439795.1. Classification (GTDB taxonomy): domain Bacteria; phylum Planctomycetota; class Planctomycetia; order Planctomycetales; family Planctomycetaceae; genus DSVQ01. Next base: position 5,751 of record JAWXBB010000034.1, read on the forward strand.
CGACCCCTCCTTCTCGCCCCAGCCAGCCGCGGGCAACACCAGGTCGGCCATCGCGGCGGTTTCGGTCGTGTGATACATGTCCTGGACAACGAGGAAATCCAGCCGGCTGAGAATGTCCTTCGCGTGCGACTGGTTGATCCACGAATGAGCCGTGTTGGTGGCGATGACCCACAGCCCCTTGATGCGGCCGCGAAGAATGCCTTCCAGGATTTCGTGGTAGGCCAGGCTGTTCTGCGTCGGAATGCACGCGGCGTCGATGTTCAGCAGCGACGCCACTTCGGTGCGGTCTTCCGGCTTCAGAAAGTCGCGGCCGCCGAACAGGTTCGTGATGTTGCCGAAGCTGCGCGAGCCCATCGCGTTGCACTGGCCGGTGATCGAGTTCGCTCCGGTCCCCGGTCGGCCAATGTTCCCCGTCATCAACGCCAGATTAATAATCGCCTGGGCGGTGCGCGTCCCTTCGTAGCTTTGGTTGACTCCCATCGTCCACCAGAACGACACGCGCTGTTTGTGCTGGATGGTGTCGACGAATTGATGAAACTGCTGAGCGGACAAGCCGCTGCGTTCGACAACGACATCGACGGTGTATGGTTCGACGAACGCGGCGAATTCGTCGAAACCGGTCGTGTGCGCTGCGATGAAGTCCGGCTTGATCGCATTGCGGGCGATCAGTTCCCGCGCGACGCCATAGAACAGCACGAGGTCGCTCTTGGGGGCGATCGCGAGATGCTGCGTCGCGTTCATGGCCGTTTCGGTCCGGCGGGGATCGATGACGACGATCTCCGGCCGCCGGCGATTGCGCAGCACCCGTTCCCACAGGATCGGATGGGCCAGGCAGACGTTGGAGCCGATGAACACCAGCGCGTCGGACTCCTCGAAGTCCGCATAGGTGTAGGGGGGCGCGTCGAAGCCGAACGACTGCTTGTACGCCGTCGCCGTGGTCGCCATACATTGGCGGGTGTTGGAATCGCAGTGGACGAAGCCCATGCCGAACTTGAACACCGCCCCCAGGAGCGCCATCTCTTCCGTCGGAATCTGCCCGGTGCTGAGGAACGCCACCGATTCCGGCCCGTGTTCCCGCTTCATCCGGCGGAACTCGCCGACCATCCGCGTCAGGGCCGCGTCCCACGTCACCGCCTCCATCCGGCCGCGGTCGTTTCGCAGCAGCGGCGTCGTCGCCCGATCGCCAGCCTTCAGGACTTCCAGCGCTTCCCACCCCTTGGGGCACGCCATTCCCAGGTTGACGGGATATTCCGTCGTCGGCGACAACCCGACCGCGACGCCGTCCTGCAGATGCACGTTGAGACCGCAACCGGTCGCACAGTAGCCGCAGACCATCGACGTCGTTGCATCCGGTCGAGCGCGGTTCGGCAACAGGCCGAGACCGTAGTCGCCGGGACTGAGCAGCAACTCACGCGTGAGCGGTCCGTCGGCGGCGTGCAACCACGACGGCATCACCGGCTGTGAGGGCAGGGCGGTGCGGCTCATGTCGACAGCCCTCCCGGCATCCGGTTGGCCACCACCGCCGCGAAGAACAGATACCGCTCCGCGAACTCCCCCAGCACCACGGCGAGCGACGACAGCCCGCACGCCGCCAGCACGCCCGTCTCCACCGGCGACCACGCCGCGGCCGGCATCGACAACAATGCCCACGGCAACAGCACGCCGCCGACCACGCCCAGCCCGATCCGCCAGCCGAGCACGGGCCGCAAGGCCCCGACGAGCAGTTGCGCGGATCGTCGCTTGGGGGACAGCGTCCGGTCGAACAGCGCTGTCAGAATTCGCTGCTCCCAGCCGAGTTTGATCAGCGTCGCGACGGCCAGCACACGGCACAACCGCGGCCCCTGCGCCGCCAGCAGCGACGACGTCGCGTCGACTTGGAGCCAGCGACTGACGACCAGCGCCAGCAGCACGGTCGTGGCCCCGAGCGTCACCGTCGTGCCGAAGAATTTGATCGCGGTGTCGAGTCCGTTCCAAAACGGCCGTTGCGTGTAGTCGTAAATCATCACCGAACAGAACACGCCCGCGAGGCCGGTCGCGACCACGGCAAGTCCCACCCACGGCAGCACGGCGGTCGGGCCCTCCGCGGCAATCCACGGTCCCCACGCGCCGGCGGTCGCGTAGAGCGCCGCGCACATCGCGAAGACGCCGAACGCCACGATCTCGCGGCTGAGCCACGAATGCGCGAGGCCGATCACCGCCCGATAGGCCAGAAGCGGCCGGCCGAGGTGCAGCGTCGCCGCGCCGAGGGCCAGCAGACCGAGCAGCAGGGCGGTCACCGCGGGGACTTCGCCGAGGCTGCTGATTGGCGTGGTCGAGCCGCCCCACCACGTTCGCCATTGCGACGTCAGCCAGAACTCGACCGCGAACGCCCCGACGGAAAGCTGCGTGAGGACCAGCATCACGATCAGCGACCAGTGGGCGTGCTCCCTCCGCGGCGTGTGGTAATCCGCGGGAATCACGTTCCGGGGAAAGACGCGGTTGGTGATGTACGTCGTCGTCGGCAGCGTGAACTGCGGGTCCGGCGCACCGGGCAGAAACTGCCGGCTTTCGCTGTCGGCGATGACGTCGGCGACATTGACCACGCGGATGCGGATCGCCTCGTGCGGACAGGCCTGCACGCACGCCGGGGCTTCCCCGACGGCGAGCCGGCTGCTGCACAGGTCGCACTTGCGGACGATCCCCTTGCCCGCGTGATACTTGGGCACGTCGTACGGACACGCGAGCATGCAGTACTGGCAGCCGATGCACTGATCGTCGAGATGCTTGACGATCCCCGTCACCGGCGATTTCTCGTAGGCGTCCACCGGACACGCTGTGGCGCACGCCGGTTCCAGGCAGTGATGACAGGCCGTGGTGACGTGCTGAATCACCGGCAACGCCGCGGTCCCGCCGATCAGCAGGCCGACGTCGCGGAAGGTCTCGTCGTCATCCAGTCCGTTGAGCGCATGACACGCCGTGACGCACGCCTTGCAGCCGCTGCACCGGTCGAGATCGACCTCGAAGGCGTATTGCTCGCCCGGTCCCGGCGGCGCGGCGGGGAGCAGCGCCGCATAGTATTTGGATTGTGCAGGCGGGCGGTCCTCGTGCCAGCGGCTGAACGTCTCCACCGCGGTCAACCGCTGCTGCTCGTCCAGAAAATCGTCGATGACCGTCCGCGGCGCGACGGGAACATCGCGAGACACGCCGGCGGGCGTGCTCCGCAGTCCCAACGGCAGCGGCGGGTCTTCGACGGTGGGCATTCGAAATCAACTCTCAGAAGCCCAGGGATTGCTATCCCTGGGCGTCGCGGATCACGTCACCGATTGCAGTTCGTGGGTGTGCTCGTGCGTCTCACAAAACGTGCTGTTCCCGTGGCAGAACATCCCCGTCGCCAATCGCGAATCGAGTTCCTCCAGCGGCGGGACCAGCAGATACACCGCGTCTGCCTCGACGCGCACCGGGAACGTTTCCAACTGGTAACTCTCGCCCGTCAGGCAACCGCCGGTCCGCAGCGAGAACGATTTCTTGTGCAGCGGGCAGGCGACCTTGGGTTCCCCCTGCTGGTCGCCGACGATGCCGCGCGAGAGAACAAAGGCGTTCTTGTGCGGGCACATGTTCTGCGTGGCGAACCATTCGCCGCGGCTGGTGAAGTTGTAGACCGCGATCTGCACGCGGCCGTACTTGATCGTCGCCGCCCCGTCCTGGGGAAAGTCGGACACCAGCCCGACCTTGAACCACTTCCGTGCGTCCGCCGGCGAGCGTTCCGCGAGACGCTGCCCGTTCGGCAGCGTCAGATCTCCCAAGACGACCGTGTCCTTGGCCCAGTCCACCGGCCGTTTCTGATCGCGTTCCGATACGAACTCGATGCACGGCTCCGTCTCGTCGGTGTTGACGAACTGCTGGAACCAGCGGCGTTTTTCGGGGTTTTCGACGACGTCGCGCCATTCGCAGCGATACGTGTCGACGACGAACTGCATCTGCCGTTCGAGCTCGGCACAAATCCCGAGCTTGTCGTTCACGATCACCTCGCGCAGGTGGTCGATCCCGCCGTCCATTTTTTCGAGCCAGACCGATGTCCGCGTGAGCCGATCGGCGGTCTGCACGTAGAACATCAGGAACCGGTCGATGAGCTTGATCGCCGTCTCTTCGTCGAGATCGCCCGCGAGCAGATCGGCATGACGCGGTTTCGATCCGCCGTTGCCGCAGACGTAGAGGTTGTACCCCTGCTCGGTGGCGATGAGGCCGAAGTCCTTGCTTTGCGCCTCGGCACACTCGCGGATGCAGCCCGACACCGCGGACTTCAGCTTGTGTGGCGATCGGAGTCCCTTGTAGCGGTTCTCGATGCGAATCGCGAAACCGACGGAATCGCCGACGCCGTAGCGGCACCACGTCGTGCCGACGCAGCTTTTCACCGTCCGCAGCGCCTTGCCGTAGGCGTGCCCGCTTTCGAACCCGGCGTTGACGAGTTCTTCCCAGATGTCGGGCAGCTCGTGAACCGCGGCGCCGAAGAGATCGACGCGCTGTCCGCCGGTGATTTTGGTGTAGAGGCCGTACTTCTTCGCGACCGCCCCCAGGACGATCAGCTTGTCGGGCGTGATTTCGCCGCCAGCGACGCGGGGGACGATGGAGTACAACCCGCCACGCTGCATGTTGGCGAGGAACCGGTCGTTGGTGTCCTGCTGCGTGGCCCGGCCGTTGTCGAGGACGTCGGCGTTGAACACGCTGGCCAGAATGCTTGCCACCGCCGGCTTGCAGATTTCGCAGCCGTAGCCGGTGCCGTGCCGCTCGATCAGGTCGCCGAAGTTGTCGATCCGTTCGACCTGGACAATCTGAAACAGCTCCTGCCGGGTGAACGGAAAGTGCTCGCACAGCGACTTGTTGACGGTCCGGCCGGCTTTTTTCAGTTCTGCATTGAGCAGATCGGTGACGAGCGGAATGCAGCCGCCGCAACCGGTGCCGGCCCGCGTGCAGGCTTTGAGATCTCCGACCGTGCTGCACTCGCCGCTGCGGATCGCCGCACAGAGCTGCCCCTTGCTGACGTTGTTGCACGAGCAGATTTGTGCGGCGTCGGGCATCTCCAGCGCGCCGGCGTCACCGGATTTCGATGGCACCAGCAACTCGCCCGGCGGGCACGGCAATGGATCGCTCAACTTCGCGAAAGCCGCCAACCGGCCGTAATCGGACGCGTCGCCGACGAGGATGCCCCCCAGCAGGCGTTGTCCGTCCGGCGTGAAGAACAGCTTCTTATAGACCCCGGCGAACGGGTCTTCCCAGCAAAGCGTCCGGCATTGGTCCGCGGGGAGTTCGTACTGCCCGAAGCTGGCGACGTCGATCCCCAGCAGTTTGAGCTTGGTCGACAGATCGGCCCCGGTGAACCGGCGGTCCTGTCCGCACAGGTTGCCCGCCAGGATGTCGGCCATGTCGTAACCGGGCGCGACGAGACCGTAGATCATGGCGCGGTGCAAGGCGACCTCGCCGATCGCGAAGATCGAAGGATCGCTGGTCCGCAACCGATCGTCGATCACCACGCCTCCGCGCGGGCCGAGTTCCAGCCCGGTGGATTTCGCGAGGTCGTCGCGCGGCCGGATGCCCGCCGAGATGACGACCATGTCCACGTCAATTTTGTTGCCGTCGTTGAACAGCAGCCCGGTGACGCCAGTCTCGCCGAGGATTTCTTTGGTGCCCGTGTTGAGGTGTACCGTCACGCCGAGCGATTCGATTTTCTGCACGAGGACTTTGGACCCGGCATCGTCAATCTGCCGGGGCATCAGTCGCGGTGCGAACTCGATGACGTGCGTTTCGAGTCCCAGATCGACGGTCGCCTTCGCGGCTTCCAGACCCAGCAGGCCGCCGCCGATAACCGCCGCCCGCTTCGATTTCGCGCCGTAGGCGATCATCCGCTCCAGGTCTTCAATCGTGCGGTAGACGAAGACGCCCGGTTTTTCGACGCCGGGAACCGGAGGCACGAACGGATACGACCCGGTCGCCAGCACGACGGCGTCGTAGTGGACTTCGATCCCCTTTTGCGACCGCACGATCCGTCGCAGTCGGTCGATCTCGACGGCCCGGTCGCCGATGTGCAGCTCGATTCCCTGCTGCTGATACCAATTCAACTGGGCCAGCATCAGCCGCTGGGCGTCACGGTGGGCGAAAAACGACGACAGCCCCACGCGGTCATACGCTGCCCGTGGCTCTTCGCAGAACGTGACGATGTGGAAGTCGCGGCCGGTGTCGTACTCGATCAGCTTTTCGCAAAAGCGATGGCCGACCATGCCGTGACCGACCACGACAATCGTCTGCAACGGACCACCAGGAGCGGGTGAGATCATCGAATCGGTTTCCAGCGATAAGCGACTCGGCGCAGTCGTCCGCGGAACTCTGGAATGCAACCGATGGGCCGTTATCGCGCCTTCCCCATGCGGCGCTGCTCAAAGTTTCGGATAGCCGAAGGCTTTGTCATGAAACCGGCGCGATGTTCAGGTCGAAAGCTCTGATTCGGCCGTTTTTACGGATCGGAATTCGCCTCAACGACATCGACTAGCGAGTAATCAAGGCGCACGGCTGCATTCAGAACAGGCATCCCAATGGGGTTGACAGCCTCCAGCCTGTGAATCGCCTTCCTCAAAGATCATTTGCAGGATCATGTCTGCAAGATGATATCCAGAAACGACTTACAGTCGACACCTGCTCGCAGCCACGAGGTCGCGACGGCGAAACGACACTCTGAACCGCGTCGGCTCGTGACGGCACGATGATTGCCTAATGGGTTTGCCACGGTTCGATTACGTCCCGTGGCTCGCGCGCCGCGAACGAAGGTGCCTTGTGTCCCCGTCCGATCCCGCACGATCGCTGAATCGCCGCTTTCTGGCCGCATTGGTTTGCGTTGCCGCGCTGATTGTGTTGGATCAATGGCTCATCCAGCCCGAGCTGTCGCGGCTCGCGTCGGATGCGCCGGTGATCAACGTCGCCGGACGGCAGCGGATGCTCAGCCAGAAACTCACCAAGACCGCGCTGGTGTTGGCCCGGGAGACCGACCCAGTGCTTCGCGAGCGGTCTCGGCAGGAACTGTCCGGCGTGTTGGATCTCTGGTCTCGCTCGCACCGCGGTCTGCAGGACGGCGACCCCGAACTGCGGTTGCCGGGAACGAGCACGCCGGAGGTTGCAGCCGCGTTCGCGGAGTTGGAACCGGAGTTCGTCGCGATGCACGCCGCAGCGCAGTCAATTCTGCGAACATCAACCGCGCAGCCGACGGACCTCGATGAGCAAGTGCGAACGCTGTTGCATCACGAGCCGCGGTTTCTGGAGCGGATGCACGCCATCGTCGGGCTGTACGAATCGGAGGCCCGGCGTCGCGTCACGTCGTTGGAACGGACCGGTTGGACGATCGCCATTGCGATTGTCGCGACGATGGCGGGGCTGGCGCTGTTCGCCATCCGCCCGGCGGCCCGACGGCTGGAGCGGCAATATCTGCAATCGCAACGGCAATGCGAGACGCTCGCCGATCAACTGGCCCATGCCGACCGGTTGAAGTCCGTCGGCGAGATTGCCGCCGGAATTGCCCACGAGGTGAATCAGCCGCTGGGCGCGATCGCGAATTATGCGGAAGGGTCGCTGGCCCGGATTGCCTCGGGATCGACCACCGTCGAAGAACTGAGATCGCCGTTGCAGCGGATGCTGGCCGCGGCGTTGAAGGCGGGGCAGGTGATCCGTCGTGTGAAGCGGTTCTCGCAGAACCGGCCGCACGTCGTGATGACGGCGTCGCTGAACGACCTCGTCCGGGATGTGCTCGATCTGTTCGAGCCGGAGTTGCGCCGCCGACAGATTCGCGTGGCGCTCAATCTCGATGAGTCCGAGCCGACGCTGTCGTGCGATGCACTGCAGATCAGCCAGGTGCTGACGAATCTCGTCCAGAACGCCGTCCGGGCGCTCGATGCCGTCCCGGAATCGAACCGCTGGCTGACGGCGATCACGTCGCACGACGGCGAGGAATCGGTGACGGCCACGATCCGCGACAGCGGCCCCGGCATCGCCCCGGACATGCTGAATCGTCTGTTCCGGCCGTTCTCGACGGACCGGACCGACGGCTTGGGGATGGGGCTGTCCATTGTGCGGTCCATCGTCGAGGGCCACGGCGGCACGGTCTCCGGCAGCAACGCGGAGTACGGCGGCGCGGTGTTCACGGTCCGGTTGCCGCGGCAGGGGGCGACCGCGCTGCCCGCGAACGTGCTCGAAGGGGCCAGCCATGCGTGAGCTGTCGGCCCCTGTGGTTCACATCGTCGACGACGACCGCGACATGCGCGATTCGCTGGCGTTTCTACTGCGGTCGGTGGACATCGGCGTGCAGGTGTACGCCACGGCGACGGAGTTCCTTGCGCTGTATCGGGCCGATCAGCCGGGCTGCTTGTTGTTCGACGTGCGGATGCCCGACATCAGCGGGCTGGAGCTGTACGAACGGCTGGTCGCCGACGGCGTGACGCTGCCGGTGATCTTCATGACGGCCTACGCCGACGTGCCGATGGCCGTCCGGGCGCTGAAAAGCGGCGCGGTGGAGTTCCTCGAAAAGCCGTTCAACCGCCAGATGCTGCTGGAGCGCGTGCAGCGGGCGATTGCCGACGACGTCGCCCGCCGGCAGCAGGGAGAGCAATGGGAGGACGTCGCGCGGCGGATGTCGGACCTGACCGAGCGCGAGCGGAACGTCCTGGAGATGGTGCTGACCGGCGTGCCGAACAAGGCGATCGCCTCCAAGCTGGAGATTACCGAACGGACAGTTGAATTGCGGCGAGCCAGCCTGATGAAGAAGCTCGACATCACGTCGGCCGTCGAGTTGATCCGGCTGATGACGCAGTACGAGATCTTTTCGGAAACCCGCAGGTCAGCGACGGCGGGCAAGTACGGAACGGCTGCGACCCGTCAGGACACGCATCACCCGCAAAGTTGATGACCAATCGCGGCGTCAGAGCCGGTCAAGTTTGACTGATCGACAACGTCGCGACCGATGGCGGTCTCAGTCATCACCTTCACGCTCAGTGCTGTGCCGGTTCGAGTCGATATCCCTGATGCGATCGCAGTTTTTCTGTGGACGACTGAAGGGATGCAGATCGTGACGAACCGATGGACGATGTGGTGCCGCGCCGCGAGCGCCGGTTGCGGGCTGATGGTTGCTGGCGCGGTGTGGGCCGATGGAGCGAAGACAACGGACGCTCCGGTCGCACAGGTCGTGGAGACATCGCTGCTCGACGCCGCGGTGATGCCGCCGTCGC
>JAWXBB010000035.1:0-5931 GCA_034439795.1 Planctomycetaceae bacterium
AGTTCCGTCAACCGGCCGCCGTGGTTATCAAGCACAACAACCCGTGCGGATGCGCCGTCGCCGAAACATTGTCCGAGGCGTACATCAAGGCCGACGGCGGCGACCCGGTCAGCGCGTTCGGCTCGATCCTCGGGTTCAACCGCCCCGTCGATCGCGACACGGCGGACCATCTCTGCGTGCCGGGCCGGTTCATCGAGGCGATCATCGCGCCGGATTACTCGGCCGAGGCCTACGAGCTGCTGACGACGATGCCGAAGTGGAAGGCGAACGTCCGGCTGCTGAAGTGTGCGGCGATGCTCGACCCGCGGCCGGTGGGACAGGAGATTCGCCGGATCACCGGCGGGCTGCTCGTGCAGGACCGCGATGAGGACGACGACCCGCGGGCCGAATGGAAGGTGGTCACCGCCCGAAGGCCGACGCCGGAGGAATACGCCGACCTGGAGTTTGCGTGGCTGGTCTGCAAGCACGTGAAGTCGAACGCGGTGCTGTTCGCCAAGCACGGGCAGGTCGTGGGGGTGGGCGCGGGGCAGATGAGCCGGCTCGATTCGGCCTACATCGCGGCTCACAAAGCCGACGACCGCAGCCAGGGGGGCGTCTGCGCGTCGGACGCCTTCTTCCCGTTCCGCGACGGCATCGAGCAGATCCACCAGGCCGGCATCACGGCGGTCATCCAGCCCGGCGGCTCGAAACGCGACGAAGACGTCATCGCCGCCTGCGACGAATTCGGCATGGCGATGATCTTCACCGGGCGGAGGCATTTCCGGCACTGAGGAAAAGTTGGTCGGTGATAGGTAGAAAAGACGCGGATGAGAGCGACGTCCTGTTTGCCTGCCACCGACCACCTACCCACTATCACCGGGCGTGGTCTCTCATTGGGGGCTACGGATGTCGACAGCCAATTTCTTCTCAGCCCCGGCAGGGGCGACCCGAATGTAGCCACGGGTGGAGCGGCGCGGCGGCTTGGCCGCCCGACGCGGAACCCGTGGTTCAGTCGAAGGCGTGGAATTTGCCCCGGCAGGGGCAATGGAAGCGTGCGTCAGGGTTTCAGCCACGAACTTCAGCTTCCGCCGGCCCTTCGGGACGGGGCGTGTCATTGCCCGATGTCCACGGGTTCCGCTTCGCCCGAAGCGGGCTGCGCTCCACCCGTGGCTACAGCCCGAGGCCCCTGCCGGGGCCAAGAATGGTTGCACCGTCAGCAATTGTTCCCCACCAATTGACGACCTCGCTCTCTATCACCTGTGCTCACTATCCGCCATTCGCGCCCATCGCCATTCCCGCTACAACACGGCGTCCGTCCACTGAGGATGCCGCCGCTGTGATGACTGCCGCCCGCACCGCGAATGTTCCCTGGCTGATCGTCGCCAGCGCGCTGGGGCTGCTCGTCATCGGGTTGACGGGGATCGAGCGGGCCGATGCGTTGTCCGAAGGACTGGACCTGTTCCCGCGGCAGATGACGTGGGTGATGCTCGGCGCGCCCTTGATCGCGTTCGTGGCGGCATTCCCGTATCGTCGCTTGCAGCCGTGGAGCGCGCTGGCGTATCTGGCGACGCTGCCCTTGTTGATCCTCGTGTTCTGGATGCCGCTGCGGAACGGGGCGCGGTGCTGGATTCCGCTCGGCGTGTTCGATCTGCAGCCGTCGGAGCTGACCAAGCTGGCGTTCATCCTGGCGCTCGCCGATTATCTGTCGATCCGCGACAACTACCGCCGCTGGTCGGGATTGTTGCCGCCGTTTCTGGCGATGGCCGTGCCGGTGGGGCTGATCCTGAAGGAGCCGGACCTCGGTTCGGCGATGCTGTTCGTCCCGGTGCTGTTCGGGATGTTGTTCGCGGCCGGGGCGCGGTTGCGGCATCTGGTGCTGGTCGTGCTGCTCGGCCTAGCGGCATTGCCCGTGTTCTGGTGGGGCATGAACGCCGAACAGAAATCGCGAATCACGTCGCTGTTCAACCAGCAGGACGGCGGCCCGGCGCCCGAGGGGGACGGCTATCATCAGCATCAGGCCAAGCTGGTGCTGTCGCTCGGCGGCGTGGTGGGCAGCGAGTTCGGCGGCATGCCGCTCGACGACCCCGATGCGTATCACCTTCCCGCGGGCCAGACCGATTTCGTGTTCTGCTGGGTCGGCGAACGGTGGGGCCTGTGCGGCGGCGTGCTGACCTTGTTGCTGTATGCGCTGCTGTTCGCAAAGGGCCTGCAGATCGCCGCGGCGACGCGCGAGCCGTTCGGCCGATTGGTCGCGGTGGGGATCGTGACGCTGCTGGCGTCGCAGGCAATCATCAATGCGGGGATGACCGTGGGCCTGATGCCGATCGCGGGCATCACGCTGCCGCTGATGAGCTATGGCGGATCGAGCCTCCTGTCGACGTGTGCGGCGCTCGGCCTGTTGATGAACATTGGCATGCGGCCCACGTTCCAGATCGCGCCCGAACCGTTTCGGTTTACGGAGTAACAACGGTGCTGCGGACGATCATTTTCGACATGGGCAACGTCCTCGTGCATTTCAGCCACGACCGGATGTGCCAGCAGATCGGCGCGTTGTGCGGCCAGTCCGGGGGGGATATCCAGCGGTTGCTGATCGACTCCGGTCTGCAATGGAACTTCGAACGTGGGCGGATGTCGCCGCGGGAGCTACATCGGCAAATTGTCGAACTGGTCGAGCAACCGCTCGATTACGACGCCGTGCGCATCGCCGCGTCGGACATCTTCCGGCTCAACGAGCCGCTCGTGCCCGTGATCGACGAACTTCGCCGGCAGGGTCATCGGCTGGTGCTGCTGTCGAACACGAGCGAATGGCACTTCGAGTTCATCTGGAACCGGTTCGACGTGCTGCAGCGGCTGGACGCCCATGTGCTGTCGTGCCGGGTGGGGGCGATCAAGCCCGAGCCGCCGATCTACGACGCGATTCTCAAAGAGATCGGCTGCGAACCGCGGGAGGCGTTCTACACGGACGACATCGCCAAATATGTCGACACCGGCCGGACCTACGGCCTCAACGCGGAAGTGTTCACAGACGTGCCGGCGCTGCGGAAGCATCTGGCGACGCATGGCGTAACGGTTTAGGTTGCCATGGTCACGAATCTGATAAAGGCCAAAAGCGTTTATCCACAGATTTCACAGATTCCGCAGATTGAAGTCTGAAAGAGGCCGGTACTGGATGAACGATGCCCCAGCCAATGTCCGCGTCTTGAATCTGCGGAATCTGTGAAATCTGTGGATAAAGCCTTCGCCTTCCAATCAAATTCGTAAACGGCGTTGCGTGGCCCCCGAACATAGCCGTACATCATCACGGTTTCCCCGCCGGGTCGCACGCGCACTGGAACTGGCCGCAGCCGGGGCAGCCCGCGCCGTATTTGAGGCGGATGGCGGCCTCCAGATCGACGCCGGCGACGTTGGCGATCGTCGTCAGCCACGCCAGCACGTCGGCGAATTCCTTGGCGAGTTCGTCGTGCGATGAGCCGTCCCGGAGCGCGGCCGACAGTTCGCCGACCTCTTCCATCAGCCACATGAACGTCCCCTCGACGCCGCGGGCGACGTCCTTTTCGCCGTACATGTCGCGGATGAGGGTTTGCAGGTCGCGCAGGGTCAGCGGTTGCGTCATGGATTGGTCTTTGGTTCATCGCGGGCGACGTTGCCGAGCAACAGCTTTCACGGATTTGACAGAAGCCCAAAGCGTTTTATCCACAGATTTCACCGATTCCGCAGATTAAGAAACCCGACTGGGGGCAGTGTCGAAGGATCAGCATCCCGCGATGCCCCTGCCTTGAATCTGCGCAATCGGTGAAATCTGTGGATAACTTCTTCTCGCATCGAACAGATTCGTGAACGCCGTCACTTCGGTTTCAACGCCGCCCGTTCGGATTGCAGTTCGGAGTCACCCGGTTTGAGCGAGAGCGCGGCGTCGTACTCGGCGATGGCGGCGGCGGTCTCCTTCAGGCCGCGGGCCAGCGCGCGGTGAATTTCGACGTTCAACACGTCCACGTGCATGGCGAGTTTGGCGTACTTCACGGCGTTCGCGAAGTCTTTCTCGTCAAGTGCGATCAAGGCCCGCGACAATCGGGCGTCGGCGTCATCGGCATCAATCTTGGCGATCACCTCCAACGCCTCCTTCCACGCGGCCTTCTCCCCCGCGGCCTTGGCGGCATCGGCGATGCCCCGCTGAAACCGCCGGTCGCTGGGAAACGCTTTGGCCCCGTTGCGATAGAGGTCCAACGCCTCCTTCGCCGCGTTGGTTTGCAGCTTCAGCAAGGCCAGCCGCGACCACAATTCGAGATCGGGTTTGTCGGCGTTGTAGGCCCCCTCCAGCACTTGTTTGGCTTCGATGTTCGCCTCGCCTTGCAGCAGAATCTGCGACAGCACCAAGGCCGCCCGCACGCGCTGCGGCTGCTCCTCCAGTACCGACAGCGCGACCTCGCGGGCTTCGTCGAAGTTCTTCTGCCGGAACCGCAGTTCGGCGTACGCCTCGCGGGCGTCGAGATCGAACGGCTCGGCGGCGTAGGCCGCTTCGACGTCCTCCACGGACTTCGTCGCCACCGACACTCCTTCATCGACCTCCGGTCCAAGCGCCTTCACGCGGCGGTCGAGGAACTCGCGATAGCCGCGCTCGACGTCGACTTTTTCGACGTTGTACGCGGTCTTGAGTGCGACGTCGGTGGATCGAGTGTGGCGATACGCCTCCAGCAACTTCGGCAGCGCATCCTTGCCGAACCGTTCGACGAAATACTCGGCGTACAGCACGCTCTGGCAGTACGCCATGTCCCAATCCTCGCGCGACTCCGCCCTTTGGAAGCCGAGGTGCAGGTTGTCGAGGTTTCGCAGCCGGTTCTCCGCGTGCCGTTTCCGCAACAAACGATTCCACTCCGGCGGCGGGGGATAGCCCTCCGCGCGGGTGGCGAGGGCCTCGGTGAACCAGTGGGGAATGTGGAAGTCGGTCTGTTGCAGCGTGACGATGTGGACGAACTCGTGCCGCAGCACCTTCGCCCAGTTGTACGGCTCCTCGGTCGCCGCGGGAGAGGTGAGCGCGATGATGAGGCCCGTGGACGCCCCGATGGTCTGCAACCACGGCATGCCGGTCATCCGGGCGCTGAACCACTGATGCCCCGACAACCCTTTCGCCTTGTTGTAGATCTCGATCTGCGTCCGCTGCGGCGGCTCGAAACCGTACTCTTTGGTCACGTCGGCATAGACCGCCTCCAACTCCTCGGCCATGTACTTCGCGAGCAGGCTGTCGAGTTGCGAATCGACGCGAATCACGAAATGCGGCGTGGTGATCGTCGCGTAACCGTCCAGCACCTTCAGCACCTTCCGCATGTTGCTGATGCGGATGTGATACGGGTCCGCCTCGAACGCCGCGTCCATCAACTTGCGGGCTTCGTCGATCTTGCCGGCCTGGAAGGACAACAGGCCCAGTTCTGACTTCGGCTGCGCGAGCTGCGGCATCGTCGTCACCGCCTGTTGATAGCACCGCTCCGCCAAGGCGAACTGCCGCTGCGTCTTGAACAGCCGGCCGAGCTCCGTCAGAAACTGTCCCGGATGCGGATTCCGCTTGACGAGCTGCACGACGAGGGTCTCGAACCGCGACTTCGGCGCGCCGAACTTGTCGATCTGCTCCAGCTTCGACAGCAGTTCCTTGAGCCGATCCGGCGTCGGTTCCTCGCCGCGCTGACTGTGCAGCCACGCCGCGAGCGCCAGCGTCGCCTGATCGGTCGGGCGGACGGCGAGTGATTTCTCGGTGAGCGCGACGGCCTCATCGAGGGTTCCCTGCTGGCTCAGCACTTCCGCCTTGAGCCGGAGCGCGACGGGCTGCTGCGGGTCGATCTCCAGGACGCGGTTCGCCTGTTCGAGGACATTATCGAACTGCATCTCGCCGAGGGCGTGTTCGGCGAGCGTGAGCCGGACGCCGACGGCGTTCGCATTTATCGCCACCGCCTTGTTCAACTC
>JAWXBB010000036.1:0-2543 GCA_034439795.1 Planctomycetaceae bacterium
CAGCGGTTCGGGGGATGCGATCTGCGTCTTTGACCCGGGCGGCGCCTTCGTCCGGTCTTGGGGGGCCGACTTCCGTGGCGGGGCGCATGGGCTGAGCCTGGTGCGGGAGGGGGGCGACGAGTTCCTGTTCGTTTGTGACTGCAACCGTGGGGTGGTTCAGAAGACCACGCTGACCGGAGAGGTGGTCTTGGATTTCCGGTGGCCGGAGTCTTCGGGGCTGTACAACTCGAAGGCCGAGTACAAACCCACGAACGTCGCCGTCGTTCCGCTAGGGCTGACTGGACTGGATGGCAAGCCTTGCTCGCAGGCCGGGCACATCTACATCGCCGATGGGTACGGGAAGTCCTGGATCCACGAGCACAGCGCGGCGGGCGAATACATCGCGTCTTTCGGCGGTCCCGGAGCCGAGCGGGGTCAGGTCTCCTGTCCCCACGGGATCGGCATCGACACCCGCCAACCGACGCCGCGGATCGTCGTCGCCGACCGCGGCAACCGACGCCTCCAGTACTTCACGCTCGAAGGCCGCCACCTTGGGTTCACGACCGAGGGCTTGCGAATGCCGTGCCACTTCGATCAGCGTGGCCCAGTCCTGCTGGTCCCCGACCTGGAAGCTCGCGTGACGCTGCTTGGTGAGGGCGACCGCGTGCTGGCCCAACTGGGCGACGGGATCAACTTTTCACTGCGTGACCGGCCGCGCGACCAGTTCGTTGCCGGGAAGTTCATCGCCCCGCACAACGCCTGCTTCGATGCGGCGGGGAATATTTTCGTGGTTGAGTGGGTGGAGGTTGGGCGTGTGACACGACTTCGGAAAGTGGGTTGATGTCGGGCGAGGCTACCTGTGGCACCGAACCCACCTTGTTGATGCGGCGGTGGCGGTTTGGGAGATGGTGCGGAGCTACCGGCGCGGTCCGACGGGGGAGTGCTGCCGTCGGCGGGCTGGTGCGTAAGTGATTCATTTGCAATAGCTTCTTGTGTTCGATCAAGGCGCAGCAGCGTTCTTGGACGCGGCTCGGGGGGCTTTGGACCCTACACGACGGGTCGCTTTCGGACACCGACTTTCGTCGCGCTTAGACATTGGATTCGTGGTGCAGACCGCCGTCCTAAAGGGCGGTGCTGCATCCATTTGCGCTCTAGGTGCCGTGCACCAAACCGATCGACGTTAGGCCGTTGTCTTTTTCGCGGCGATCGAACGTGGTAGCTGGGCTCCTGGAATCACCAAATTGCACGGCGATGCCGGGCGAATCCGCAGCACTCCCAAGTTACCCACCTTCGCGCGATCCATGCGAGGTCGGAGTTCACGAGGCGACAAGCCACGGGTCTGAACCGACGGCTGTGGCCGTAGTCTGTTCGGAACTGTGCCGAGTGATGTGGTTCGTCCGAGAAACTCGCGCAAAAAGGACTGTTGGGGTTGACACGGCCCCCTCGTTATGGGTATATTGGGCCACTCAGCCTGGGGAGATTTCATGCGGCGCGATTGAATCGAGGAGGCACGCCTGTCTGGCGTGCGTGTGGGGACGGCATGATTGATTGCGGGGAGAGAGGACGCAAGGTCCCGTGCGCGCACGGTGACGTTGGCGCGCGCTCACCGCGGTTTGCCTCACAACTGGAGTTCGGCGACGCCCACGGGCGCCGCGGTTGGTGCGCCAATCGGGTCCGCATCGCGGGCAGCGCGATTCGGCAGCCCGATTGGTCTGGTTCAGTGCGTCCTCACTTTCAGAATGTTCAGGTACTCGCCAGGCCTTTGGGTTGTGATTCGCCCACCGATAGTTCGTTCCGTTCCGAAGATTGGAGCCTTTCATGAACACGCCATCATCCCGTTCGTCACTCAACGCCTCGAACCTGTTCGCCTGCGTTGGCCAGCCGTTCAGCCTGTTCGGCCACGTGCGTGATGCGATTCGGGCGATGAGGCGTGGCGGGCCGCCGGCGCGCGCGCGCCGAGCCCATGCGGCGATCGGGCTGGAGCCGATGGAGCCGCGCATGCTGCTGGCGGCGAACATCAGTTATGACTTCCAAGCCGCCCACTCCGCTTTCTTCTTGGACGGCGATCCGTTGAATAACACCTACACAGTGCAGATCGTGGCCAACGGGACCGACGACGTTCTGCAGGTGCTCGCCGAGGGTGGCCAGTTGCTCGCGGATGGCGTGCTGGACGACGATGGCGTCAATATTCTGACGCTGACCGGCGAGGACACCGACCTGCTCTTCAAGCGGGGGGATCAGTACAACATCAACTTCAGCAACCTGGCCGGGCAGACCGGCGGCGACCCTCGCTACGACATCCGGATCATCACCGACGGTGGAGGCGTGATCCCGCTGATCGGACAAGACGACAAGGTGACGATCATCGGCGACGGCGGGTACGAACTCGCGTCGCTGGACGTTCAGGCGAAGGAAGATGTGACGGTTACGGGCAAGGTGTTCGCGACGGGCGACATCACGATCAAGTCCAGCGCCCTGGACGACGTGGGGCTGATCGGTGACACGGACGATGACGCGGGGGACGACGACCAGGGGCTGCTTTTCACCGCCGACAGCTCGATCAC
>JAWXBB010000037.1:0-3483 GCA_034439795.1 Planctomycetaceae bacterium
ACTGCCCGTCGGGCTGCGAGCGCAGCTGCAACGACTGCCTCCGCACGTTCCGCAATGCCTTCTATCACGCTGCACTTGACCGCCATCTGGTCGAGGATGTTCTGGCTGTCAACGGTGACGTTCTGCGTGCGACCCACCCAATCCCGGCCAAGATGCCAGACTCGGCCCCGAAGGGTGATCACCGTCCTGTGAACGTGGACGAGAATCGACTTCGGGATCAGTTGATGCGTGCCGGATTCCCGGAGGCGAAGCGCCACGAGCCAATCGATCTTGGGCAGCCTCTCGGCAAGACCTACCCCGATTGCCTGTGGCCGGGGACCGATCCAACTGAACCGGGCATCTGCGTGTATCTCGATGGTCTCAGTGATCGGCTACATGGCAACCCGGTAACGGCTGAGCGAGATCGAGTGCTGCGAGAAGCGCTCCGAGCAAAGGGGTACGAGGTGTTCGAACTGCCCGCGAGTTGCCTCGATGATCGTGGGCGGATGACACAGTTGTTCTATGACCTGGGACTGCGCTTGCTTGATCGGGATCGTGCAAAAATACTTCGGGCGAACCCAACGACCTGGTTTGACACGTCTGCACCTTCGTCACCGGGGGAGCACGGTTCGTCGGAAGCACGTTGAGGAGTTGTGTTTGCTGGCGCACACACGCAGCTGCAGTAGCGTGGACGTGACGTCGATTGGAAGAACGCTGCGAGTTGATGAGGACGCCCACCGATGCCCACCTTGTTCTGGAATGCCGGCGAGAAGGAGGTCACCAAAGGCCTCGACATTCTTGGCTTCCGCAGGGTTGATCAGGATCTGGAGAAGGCGTGGGTTTCTGGCATCACGACTATATCCGAGCGGGCGCGGTACATGGCGATGTTGCCCTGGCTTCTCGTTGAGTGCTACAAGCTGTGCGGCCTCGAATCGGGCACGGCGCGTGCGCCAGTGTGGGATGAGTTCCGCGGCATCTCGCGCCGGCTTGAGCTGGTGGTCATGGCTGCAACGCGCGTCACCGACAAGCGGCTTGGTCGCAAGACGACGGGATTGCTGGGTGGCGACATATTTGAAGCCGAGTTGGACGTCCTTGCAGCAGGCGGGACGGTCGAACTGCAACTCGATCGCGGCGGCGCGACCTTCGGCACGTATGTCGTACCCTGCAGAACGGTCGGCCTGATAAGCCACGAGTCCATCGACGCAGAGTGGCAGGCCCCCAAGATCACACCGCGAGGTCGGCAGATGCATGAGTTCCGCAATCGCGCTCTAAGCGGCAGCTCAATCCTTGAGATGGTGCTTCACGGCGGATCGCTCGATGCAGCAACGGTCGCAGCAGGTGCGGATCAATTCTCCGCCGGCGCTCTTGATCAGCCGGTGTCGGACGACGAATGCCGGTTTTTGGAGTCAGTGCTTCTCGAAGCGGAAGAGGGGCAAGACGCGGAGGGCTACGCCCGCTTTCTCACGACTGTTCGCTTCGCCTTGACGTCCATTCAAGCGGGGCATGCCGCATCGCCGGCCGCGATCGCGGCACGCTATGGGCAAGTGACGGAGCCCGGGGCGCAACTGAGCGAGTCCGCACTTGCCTGGGCGGCGTATGAGATGCATCGAAGAGTCCATTTCTCCCTCGAGCTGTTGCTGGGATCGCTCACTTCGGCAATCGGGGAAGTGGATGGAGCAACTGTCAACGATGTGGTCGCCTCCTGGACTGAAGACGAGGAGCTTGCGCCCGCGCTTGCCGATGCGTTCACCCCCGGTTTCACACTCAGCTGGACGGACAGCTTTGCGGCCTTCAGCGGCGAGGTTCGGAAGGACGCATTCCTCAACCGTTCGCTCGAACGCCGCGTGCCGAACCGACTCGCGCCACGCGACAGGGCGGTCTATGCGCTCGCGCTGCTCACGGCGACGTGGCAGCGCACTCGGGGATTGTGCGCGGCCGGTCGCTTCCCACGTTCCGTTTCAGGCTCCGAGCGGGTCTATCCGCTCTTGGAGGCCGCAGCAGATCAACCTCTCGCGGATCTGCTGGTCACCATCATCGACCGCGGGGTTGTGGAATCGCATCTCAACACGACTCTGCGGAAGATGGGCAATGGCCTGAAGTGCTCGCTGCGGTTCTTCCCGGATGGCCGGGTTCTGCGCCCGACCGGGATGCAGGTTGCTGCTGGGTACAGCAATGACCGACTGGGCAACGTCATGGGGATCATGGCTGACCTCGGAATGATCGATCACGAATCGGAGGAGCTCTCTGCACGCGGCCGCGAGTTGTTGGACCGCCTTGGAGGGCCCGACAATGCGTGACGACTTGATCAAGTTTCTGGCCGGCCAGAAGAACCTCTCACACCTGTTCGTTGCGACGTTCAACATCGACTTCATCTTCATCGAGAACGTGTTGCTGCGTGCGCTGCGGAAGTGCGGGCACCCTTCCCTGACCGTGTTCGCCGATGCCGACGAAGTCGCGACGACGTTTGCATCGCAGGGCCGCTGGATCAGCCGGATTGGGCGGCGATATCGGGTCGTTCCGGTCAGGATGGAACCCGGGTTTCGGTTTCACCCCAAGGCCGTCATGCTCGCCGGGGCCGAAAGCGCAGCGCTGTCTATCGGAAGCGGCAACCTGACGTTCGGCGGGATGCGACAAAATGATGAGCTGTGGCTTCGCTTCGAAACTGCCCAGGACGGGACGGGACCGATCGCGGCTTTCAAGGAACTCGCTGACGCCTGTCTGGACCGCGCCCCATTCCCAGGACCGGTGCGTGCCGAACTGGCGGACGCGTTCGATCCCGAAGTGCATGCTTGGTCCAAGACGATTGCGTCTCCTTCTGGCATGCTGTGGCGGGTCGGTCGCGGCCCCGCGCTGCTTGACCAGGTGGCCACACAAGTAGGTGATCTGGATGTTCGACGCATTGTCGTCGCGTCGCCGTATTTCGACGAAGGTGGTGTCGCGCTTGCCGCCATAGCAGCCAGATGGCCACGCGCATCGATCGAGGTGCTCGTGCAGTCAGGCCAATCGCAGTTGCTGGGCCCTGCATGGTCGCGGATCAGAGAGCCGAAGTCGCTCGTGTCCGTTGAAACGTCAAGGGGAGAGGTCGCCCGAGCGTTCATTCACGCGAAGTTCTACGCCTTCATCGGGGAGTCGGATGCCGTGTTGTTCGTCGGGAGCGCCAATTGCTCCCGCGCCGCGTTGGCGATTCCCGGCTCTGGCGGTAACGCTGAGAACCTCGCTGTTGTTCGGCTGAAGGCAACGGAAGTAGATGAGATGGTGAGCTCTGGCGTCACGGTCGGCGATGTCGCCCCGCTCGCCGAACGGGCGTACAAGCCCGACCCCAAGAAGAAGGCCGGAACGTTCCGGTACATCGAGATCGGTTCCCTGACCGGCGGGGGCGAAGCCGAGCCGGAGACTATCGAGGTGGCCGACGCCCCCAGCCGCGCCCAGTTCATTGTCCAGCCGGGGGACATCATCACCAGCACCGTCCGACCGATCCGGCGTCTGACCGCACTCATCCGCGAG
>JAWXBB010000038.1:0-3086 GCA_034439795.1 Planctomycetaceae bacterium
CCCCCCGACCGCCCATCCCCCCGGCAAACTCCGGCGCCGACCGCGGTCGGAAACCCCCGGTTGTTGTCGTTGGTGGCAGAGCATTGATCGGAGGTCCGCCGAAGGTGTTCAATAACACGGCCCAGGATCGCGAGTCTGCAAGCGCACCCTGGAGAAATGCGCATCGACCCGGAAAGGGTCGCATCACCGGCGGTGC
This sequence comes from Planctomycetaceae bacterium, assembly GCA_034439795.1. GTDB lineage: Bacteria > Planctomycetota > Planctomycetia > Planctomycetales > Planctomycetaceae > DSVQ01. Next base: position 197 of record JAWXBB010000038.1, read on the forward strand.
CAAATCCTGATGAAACCCTTTCAGGGTATGGGGTTCATCATCGATCGCCCAGGGTGCGCTCGCAGACTCGCGACCCTGGGCTTTGATATGCAACGCCTTCGGCGTAAAACAATAAGGCATCGAAACAGCTTTCACCGACGACCAACTTTCATGACCGACCCCGTCGCCCGCACCGATCCCGCCGTGAAATCGTTTGCCGCGCCGGCTTACCGACTGGGCGACTTTGCGCCCGTCATCAGCCTGGGACTGATCGTGCTGGTGTTCAGCCTGATCGTGGAACGGTTTCTGAGTCTCGGGACGCTGTCGCTCGTCCTGCAGCAATCGGCGGTGCTGGCCATCGTCGCAACCGGGCTGACATTCGTCCTGCTGTGCGCGGAGATCGACTTGTCCGTCGGCATGGTCGCGTTGTTGTCGGCTTGTCTCTGCGGCGTGCTGTGGGAGCAATCGTTCGCCGCGGGGCCAAAGGGAGCGCACGCGAAGGACGTCGGCCTGCTGGCGACGGCCCTGATCGTCGCGGCACCGATTGTCATGGCGGTCTTCGCCGGGTGGCTGTCGGGGCGGTTGACGGTGTCGTCGGGGTTGCCGAGCTTCATCATCACGCTGGCGATGATGAACATCGCGCTGGGTCTCGCGCGGTTTCTGACGCGGAGTGAAAAGTTCTCCGTGCCGCCGGCGCTTGCCAGCCTGGGGAACGACGCCTGGCGGCTGTTCGGCGACCTGCGGTTGCCGCGGAGTGCGGTCCTGGCGGCAGTGGTGATGTTGATCGCCCATCTGGTGCTGCAGCACACGCGGTTCGGCCGGTACGTTTACATGACCGGCGGCAACCGCGACGCCGCGCGGCTGGCCGGCGTGCGGACCGACAAGATCGTCGTCGCGTGCCTGGCCTTGTGCGGGTTGACGGCGGCGATCGGCGGGCTGGTCAACGCGGGCCGGCTGAACAGCGTGAGCCTCGATCAGAACGCGGATCTGCTGCTGGATGCCGTTGCGTGCGTCGTCCTCGGGGGCACCAGCCTGTTCGGTGGCGAGGGGAGCATCGGCCGCACGGTGATCGGCGTGCTGACGTTCACCACGCTGAAAGTCGGCCTCAACCTGACGAACGTCGAACGGCTGATCAAGTCGCTCCCGCTGTCGCCGGCGTGGAAGGAAAAGCTGCTCGACGCCAGTTGGGTGACGCAGTTCGACTTGCTGCGTCCGTTCCTGCTGGGCGTCGTGCTGCTGATGGCGCTCGTGATTCACGGCCGGCTGGTGAAACGAAACAGTTGATCGCGACAACGAGCGAGGGATTGGTTACACTGAATCGCATCAACGCTGCCCGATGTCTGCCCGCCTGTCCGCGACTGTGAGTTCGTCATGCCGCACGCACCGCTGTCCTTGTCGATGTTGTCCCGACGCAGGATGTTGCAGGCGTCCGGGGCCGGGTTCGGGATGCTGGGCCTCGCCGGGGCGATGCAGGACGCCGGTCTGATCGCCGCGGAGAAAGCGTCATCCGGTCCGCGGCAACACTTCGCGCCGAAGGCCAAGCGGGTCATCTCGCTGTTCATGAACGGTGCGCCGTCGCACGTCGACACATTCGACCCCAAGCCCGCCCTCGCGGAACACGCCGGCGAGCAACCCGCCGGCGAACGGGAACGGAAGAACAAGGGGAGCGGCTTCATGCCGTCGCCGTTCGCGTTCGCCCCGCATGGCGAGAGCGGCGTGGTGATGAGCGAACTGTTCCCCAACCTCGCGCAATTCGCCGACGACCTGTGCGTCATCCGCTCGATGCACACCGACACGCCGAATCACGAGCCGGGCCTGCTCTTGATGAGCTCCGGCCATCAGCAGCCGACGCGGCCCAGTTTGGGATCGTGGTGTTCGTACGGCCTCGGACCCGAAAACCGGAACCTGCCGGCGTTCGTGGTGCTGTGCCCTGGTCTGCCGGTCGTCGGCCCGCAACTGTGGTCGAGCGCGTTCCTCCCTGGCGAACATCAGGGGATGTCGGTCAACACCAACGATACTTCCGTCGACAAGCTCGTCGCCAACCTGCAGCATCCGCAGTGGTCGCGTGCCGAGCAGCAGCGCCAGCGGCAACTGCTCGAACGGCTGAACGACCTGCATCGCCAGGAACGCCCGCAGGAAGCCGCGCTCGATGCGCAGATCAACGCGCTCGAGCTCGCCTACCGCATGCAGGTCGAGGCCAGCGACGCCTTCGATCTCAGCCGCGAACCGCAGTCGATGCACGAGCTGTACGGCGACACGGTCTACTCGAAGAGTTGCCTGCTCGCCCGCCGGCTGGTCGAACGGGGCGTCCGGTTCGTGCAGGTCTACTACATCTCCAAGGGGGACAAGCAGCCCTGGGACACGCACGCCGACAACGACAACAAGCACCGCAAGCTGTGCGCCGACAGCGACCGGGCCACCGCCGCGTTGCTCGCCGACCTCAAGTCGCGCGGCCTGCTCGACGACACGCTGGTGACATGGGGCGGCGAGTTCGGCCGCACGCCGTACGCCCAGGACGACAAGAAGGGCAAGCCCGGCCGCGATCATCACGCCACCGGCTTCACCACGGTCCTCGCCGGCGGCGGCATCAAGGGGGGCCTGATGTACGGCAGCACCGACGAGTTCGGCATGCACGCCGTCGAAAACCGGGTCCACGTCCACGACCTGCACGCCACGATCCTGCACCAGCTCGGCCTGAACCACGAACAACTCACGTATCGCTACTCCGGCCGAGATTATCGTCTGACGGACGTGCACGGCCGCGTGGTGAGCGACATTCTGGCGTGACAGTCTTCTTTCTCCCCTCGCCCGCCGCTTCGGCGGGAGAGGGGCCGGGGGTGAGGGTGCTTTTCGCCTTTTGATTTCTGTCTTGGCGTCCAGCGAAAAACCAGAAGCACCCTCACCCTAACCC
>JAWXBB010000039.1:0-4368 GCA_034439795.1 Planctomycetaceae bacterium
CTCCGTCTCCGCGCGCTGTGCGATCTCATCCAGCGTCGGCAGCGGCCCGTTCTTCCGATGATTCGCCTCCGCCCGGTTCGGGTTGATCCGCACCGCGTTGCGGTCACCACCGGCGAGAACGTGGCAGTCGACGACGTCGGCCGATTCGTCGTAATCGTCGGTCGCGAAAAGTTCCGCGCCGTCGGCCAGACGGATCACGCGATAGTCGCCGGGGTCGGGGTGGGAGAGGTTTGGGTTCAAGAGGCCACCCCTTCCATCGTGTCGTCGGAATCGTCGAACACCGGGACGACGTCTTCAGCGTCCAGTTTCACCGCGGCCCGCCATGCGTTGTTCTTCGAGCAGGGCTCGCACAGCGGAACGCCGTCGCGCACGGGCACGAAGCCGAGCATGGGCCGCAGGTCGAGGGTGCCGGCCGCCAGCGCGACGGTGACATCCCGCGACGCGATGCGGCATCGCCGGCTCAACCGGCGGAACCCAGCGAGCAGTTGCGCGCCGATGTCCCCGCGGAGGTCGATGTCGATTCCGCAATGCAGCGTCATTTTGGCGATCGCCGCTTCATCGTCGGTTGCCGGCCGGTAAAGGCTCCCACCGGATTCGCCAGAGTGATCCCACACCTCCCCGCGGGGGTGGTGAATCTCGAACCAGCCGCCGAGCATTTCCTCGAATGAGTCGATCGCGTGCGCGTACCGATCAGCGTAGTCCTCGGCCAGCGGGTTCTCCTTCTCCCATTGTTCCAGTCGATCACGACGGATCAATTCGGCGCTTGACTCCTCGGCTGCCGTGGCGACTTCGGGAACGTCGTCGGGATCTTCGGCCGGTCGGCCGGTGACGGAGACGGGCATGGTGTGCCCCTTTCCAGCCGCGCCTATTGCACGGCAAGACTGAGACCATGCCCCCGCAGTCCACCCTACGCGGATTGAGGCCGCGCGCGGTCGTTACCGATTCCCGCAGGGCTGAAGGGGCATGGACTCTGTTTTCTCAATGGGTTCAGGGACTCAATTTCACCAAAGACGATTCAGGGACGGCCATCGTGCCGAGCCGCCCCTCGGTTGTCAAACGAATTCCGCTGGTCCGAACGCCCCGCAGACGCGAACGTCGCGAACCGATTTCACCACCCGCTGCCGCCGTCAGTCGTCAAACGGCATGGCGGGCGGTTTCTTCCCGCTGCCGGCCCGCTCCCACTCATTTGCCACGGGTATGACGCTGCCGGTTCCCAGGAACGTCCTGATGGCGTCCCGGTCGACCACTTCGGCGGCGTGGTCAATGCCCGGTACGCTCCACCGGTCGAACCGCGGGCCAATGAAACGCCGCTCCCGTTCGGCATTGGACCAGCCCGCTTGAATCGCCAGGCACGCGGCCCGAATCTCCGCCGGCGACGGGTCGCGGCGTTGGCCAGGTGCGGTCATCGGCCTGCCTCAGAGTTTGCGAACGTGTTCGGCCCGCGGCTTGCCGGAAATCGGATCGGTGGCCGCCTCGAATTCGACGAGCATCTCCACCAGCATCTCATCGAACGGCAGGTCGCCGAATTGGCACTGCCGGCAGTGGAAGAAAATGTCCGGGCCGTCACTGCGGCGGATGAAACCGAATCCCTTGCCCGGCTTGATGGATTTGATCGTGCCGACTGGCATGGTGGTGATCTTTCAGTTTGTTGACGACGGCACTCACCGGGGTTGCCCCTCGGCTTTGGTCACTTTCCGGAGGGCACGCGCCAGTTTGACTAAGCGTGGATCACGCGGAGTCTGCTTTGGTTCCATCGCCTTTATCGCTTTCCGCAGGTCCGCCGGAGTCTGCTGGCCGGTCAGCTTCTCAGCCAGGGCGAGGCCGGCCAGGGTCAGGCAAATTGACCTCGACGTTTCGGAGATGCGGGTGATCGTTATGAGCCCCTGCTTTTCGAGTCCCAGCCGCAGCCTACTGAATGCCTTCCGGTCGCCGGCTGTTGAACCGTCTGGCGGGCTGGACAGGATGCCGCCTTCGATGGCGAACAATCGCTGGCCCCGCGCCCATTGCTGGTAGTCGTGAAAATCCGCCTTCCAGTAGGGGACGGGGTACGGGCGGAAAATCGCGACGGACCGCTCGAAAATGTCGAGAATGTCGAGGATCAGGTCGCGTTCAATTTCGCTGGTCATTGGGCTTGTCCGAATGTCCTAGTTCGTGTGTGTCTCGGAGGCGTGGACGCGGGAACTAGACGGCTTGCCTTAAACCCAGAGAGGGACCCGTTAATGGGGCGGTCTGGCGGCGCCCACCGGCAGACGCACCGCAGGAACGGACGCCACGCTGCCGTGATGGACGCACCAAAGTCATTCAGCCCTCGCCTCATCTTGAAGCCTCGCAGACTCCACGTGCAGCGATGCGATCTCAGCCGCGTTCAGAGCCGCAACCGCCTCGCAGTCGGCCAGCTTCGTTTGATGAATCAGGATGTCGTCGCCGTTCCGATTCTTTCGCGAGATGACGACGTTTTTTTCGTGGATGTCGATCAGCCGCTGGAGTTCTCGGCGGATTGATTCCGCCGCTTGCAAGTGCAACCCGTTGAGCATGAGCTTTTGCTGCGCCTCGCGCGATGCAAGCGTCACCAGCCGATTGCGGAAAGCCCCCTCGTTCGTGGTCTGCATCCGCAGATCGTTGATTTGCTTTTCAACCGGCTCCGCTGCCCGTCGATTCCCCTCGCAAACCGTTTCCAGGTTCCGATTCAATTCCGTGAGCTGATCGAGAATCTGCCGGCCGCGTTGGATGGCTTCTGGCGGTGTTGGCGTGCCAGCCAGCACGCATTCGATTTGCTGCTGGTCCAACTGGTCCATTTCGGCCTGCAACCGACCAGCGTCAACTCCGTGCGACTCCGCGGCCCGGTCGGAATCGGCGGCCAACTTGGCGATGATGTTTTTCAGTTCTGCGACGCGATCTTTGACCACGGCGATTTTCGCGAGCTCGCGGCGGATTTCGGAACGATGTGCAAGACGACGTTCAGGGTCGATCAGGTACGGATTGCCGCCGAGAAGGTGACTCATTAGATTTCCCCATTCAGGTGAGAGAGAATTTCGGCCTCGCTGAGCGAACCGCGGGCATACAGCGCCGTGGCGACCCGGACGATTTTGTCTGCGTTCTGATCGACAATCACACCCCCCATGAAGTGGGCATATTCGGCACGCCGCGCCCACGTCTCTGGTTGGTGTTCATGGCAGTCGACTACCCAAAGCGCGATGACCCGTTCATCGCTTTCGCAGTGCCGACGATCGCCAGCCGGCCGGGCCAATTGGCAGGCCATCAGTGGTGACGACGCGAAAATAGGCAGCGCCTCGATTTGGTCGACGGTCAGCAATTTTGCGTCTGTGATGACCCGTTCCGGCGCGGGATATTGTTCGACCAATTTTTCCGCGGCCGGGCCGGCAGCGACGGCAAACGTGTGACGATCCATAAGCAACTCATCGCTCTGAGCCATGCCCGAATCATCGTTTAGGATTGCGAGACCCAGGGCACGGCCGCCGAGCGCAAGAGCCGCAACGGCATGGGCAGCTTCGTGGAGCGCGGTCAGCCAGCGGGGGTCAGACTTCATCATCGGCGTCCTCGAATTCGTCGTCGTCGTCCTCAGAATCGCGCCCCTCGCCGCGCGCGTTGCGGGATTTGATGATCGCGACTTCGCGCCGGAGCATGCGCTGAGCGTCCGTCCGCACGTCGTCGAGGCCGTCGTCGTCATCCGCCGGCAAGTCGTCGCCGGGGGCAATGCCCATGATCGCCGCCGGCTGTTCGATTCCGTTTTGGGAGACGCGCTCGAACCACTCCTCGGAATCGGCATCGACGCGCCATGGGATCCACACGTCGCCGTTGCTGACGTCGCCGTCGATTTGAGCCGCAGTTAGTTTTGAGGCAGGGCGATACCGGGGTTGCTCGGCCTGCGATTGCAGTCGAGTCGCCATGCCGGCCGCTGCGCTCTCGCCGTGTGGAACGCCGAAAATCTTTCGCAACATCGAAACGCCCTTCGCGAGAATGTGGTTCATGGTGTTCGATCCTAACCCCGCCATCGGAACTGAAAAGGTCACTCCGCGACCTTGCCAGAATTTGGCAGAAATACCCGCTGCCAACGCCGCGAACACTTCTTGCAAACACACCGCTGCCACGTCGCGCCGTCGCCAGCTCGCGAGCTGCGGACCTTGATCGGCCGCTCTTCGTCCCCGCAGAACGGGCAGGCCGGTAGCGGAAGAACCTGCAACGGGGCATCGTGCCAGGCGGGGGTGGTCATCGGCGTTTCACTCCGGCGGTCGGTTGCTCCCACGGCAGGGTGATCCATCGGACCATCACCGGCCCGTTGCTGCCGATCACCTCACGTTGCACGGTCCCGCAGACGGGACAGAGCCGCTTGTCCGGCGCGAACCCGTC
>JAWXBB010000040.1:0-8888 GCA_034439795.1 Planctomycetaceae bacterium
CGAACTTCCCGGTCTCTTTCGGACCGGCGTGCCCGGCATTCTGGCCCGCGTCGAAGACGGCCGGCTGGTGCCGGGGGCGAAAGTCGAACGGTGCGATCTGTGCCAGCGCTACCCCAGCGACGAAGCGGCGCTGGCGCGGTTGCAGGAACTCGGAATTCCGGTCCCGCCGGAACAGGCCGAGACGTACACCGTGCATGGCTGGGTCACCGTTCGCGTGACCTATCGGGACGTCGTCGCCCCCAGTCCGCGCCAGGCGGCCGAGCGGATGCAACAGCAGTTCCACTGGGCCGACATTTACAGTCAGGTGGAATGCGATGAGAAACTGCACGAGTTCCTCGTGGATGTCGTCGGTGACTCCGATTACTCCCGGTCGGTGCGGTTCGATGCCGACTTAGCCGAGCTTTCGGATTCTGATAGCGCCGCCAGCGAACGGGGGTCAGCATGAAGCTTCCGAGGCCGGATCAGCCGACTCCCTGTGCTTGCGAGAGGCCGAGCCTGTTTGCGTCCGGTGTCCCCGGCATTCTGGCTCACATTGTGGACGGACGGCTGGCCTCCGACTCTTCAGTCGAATGCTGTCCCGTCTGCCGGCGGTTTCCCACCGTTGCCGCCGCGCTCGCGCGGCTGGAAGCCCTGGGAATCGCTGGCGAACGGCCGTCCCTGTCCACGAGCTACACGGTGCATTGTCTGGTCATGGTGTGCATCAAGCGGACCGGCATCGTGGCCGGCACGCCGCGCGAGGCCGCCCGCCTCGCCCGACAGAGTTTCTGCTGGGAACAGCACGGCCAGGCTGTGGAGTTCGTGGACGAGATCCATGAAATGCTCGTGGATTTGGAGGGAGTTCCGGATTACTCCCGGTCGGTGGCGTTCACCGCCGACTTGGAGCCCGTCCGGTGACGCCGTCCCTGTCGATTGGTGGAAGTTGGCCGGTGCCGAAGGTCGGCGCCGGCCTGTTCTGAGGATCGTTGTCTCAAGAAGGAAAGTTGCATCATGGCCACGGCCACCAAGTCTCGGTCACGCGAGAAGCAACAGACCAAGAAGCGTCCGGTGGAGGAGATTCGGATCGGCCGCGTTCGCGCGGCGATCTGGGAGAACGAGACGGAGAACGGCACGTTCTACAACGTGACGCTCTCGCGGCTCTACAAGGACGGGAACGAGTGGAAGGATTCGTCCAGCTTCGGCCGGGACGATCTGCCGCTCGTCGCCAAAGTCTGCGATCAGGTCCACACGTGGATCTTCGAGCAGGCGGCGGAGAAGAGCGAGGGAAATCGTCAGGTCGAGGACCGCCAACCCGGTGACGACGTGCCCTATTGATGTTGCCCCTCGCGGATCATGAACTGGTCTGCGAACGAGGTTGGAGAGTGGCACCACCCGCCCTCTCCACACTGTTGAATGAGAAACTTGCACACTGTTTTTGGGAGACCGCCGATGTTATTGCCACTGTCTGTTCGTTCGCTGCCCTTCCTCTTGCCGAAACCGGCCGCCACGGTGTCCATCGTGAGTTGGAGTGCGATCCTGGTGGCGTCGTTCTGGCTCCCGTTGGGGAGCGTGGTGGTCCTGATCGGTTTGCCGGTGTGTGCCGTGCTGGGCCTGAGCCTGGCCCTTTGGCGACGACTCTCTCAGTCAGCCACTACCTTATCCACGTTGGAAACGCCGTTCCGTTTAGCGGGCGATTTCGAGATGTTTGTCCGGTACGAGCAATTGGCGGCGTCCTTACTGACCATCAGCACGCAGCCCGATGTGATCTATCGGGCCGTGGCCTTAGAGCATCTCGACGATCTCGTGCGACGGGCCAGTCTCGTGGCCCAAGGCACGTTCGTGTTCGAGGGGACGGAGACCTGGCGACTGGTCTACGAACGGTTGCTCCGCAGTCCCGGCCTTCATCGCTATCGCTCCGTGGCTTGGATGCGAAGTCCCCACTATTGGCAGGACGAACCCGGCCGCAAAAGCCTGGCGGTAAACTTGGAGTTGGTCGCCTCCCAGCGACTCACCATCGAGCGAATCGCGATTCTCGACGACGCTCTCTGGACCGCGACTGAGACCTGGCCCGTGGAACCGGTCCGTCAATGGCTCCACGAACAGTTCGCGCGCGGGATCGACGTGGGTTTCGTACGGGCTTCCCAATTGACTCACGAAGCCGATCTCCTCGCCGACAGTGGCCTCTATGGTTCGCGTGCGCTGGGCGTGCAACAGCTCGATGACGGCGGTCAGACCGAACGGTTCACACTGCGGTTCGATCTCCAGGCGGTGATCGAGGCCGAGTCCCGCTGGAACCGTTTGGCCGTCTACGCGGAATCTTGGGCAAACTATCTGGATCGGTACGACCTCCCCGGCTAGAGTGATCTTGTACCCCAGCCGGCCCGCGTGGGTCGCCACGAGGTACAGATTTGCCTTCGCTCGCCTATTGGGACTGGGCGCGACTCGGCCCGATGTCCCCCGCCCCCCAACGTGCTCAATTCGACTTCGTCCGCCTGGCTGCCGAAGAACCCTCCAGCCTGTACTTCGAGCAATTCCTGCGCGACGGCTACGGGGCCTGGCCCACGTCTTACCAGCGGCGATTTCCGGGCCTCAGCACTTGGTTGGGCGTGTCGGGACTCAAGCGATCGCTTCAGCGACTCGCCAACGCCCCGGACGATTGGCGGGTGCTGCTGGCCAATCGCTCCCTGTCACTCGTCCGTTTGGCCGCACGCTGTCAATTTCGCGTCTGCCGGAATGTGCTGGCAACCGATCTGAGTTGGCCGACGTACCAGCACGCCATCGAGCGGCAAGCAGCCCGCACTGACACGCGCGTCACGACGGTTCCACTCCGAGCCGCGATTCTCCAGCGTGGGTGGACTGTCGACGATGTGGTCAACGATTTGGCGGAGGCGTTCGTCGCGCGTCGGTGCGATGGACTGTTCCTGCCGGCCGTCGATCACCTCGGCATTCGACTGCCAATTCGACTCATCGTCGAAGCGATTCAACGTCGGAGCGAACTTCGCTTCGTCCTTATCGACGCGGCCCAGGCGTTCTGTCATGTCCCACTCGACGACTGCCTGGCGGTCGCCGACTTCGTCGTCGCCGGCAGCCACAAATGGCTGGGCGCCTATCTTCCCACCGGCATCGGACTGTTCGGCCACCGCCGGTCGCGCGAGTTGATCGAACACAGCGTAAAGCGGCTGCGAACGTCCGGCCGTCTGTCAGACCCCTTGCTGCACTTCACCGAGCAGATCGAGACTGACGAGATGGACGGTCATTCGGAGACCGCGAATCTCGCCACCCTCTTCACGTGTGCGGGGGCCGTCTGCGATCAGCAAGTCCGACCCACACGCTCCCTCGCGAGCGCGGCGGAATGGCCCTTGTCCGGCCTCAACCTGCCGGAGTCGCTCCGGGAATGGCGGCCCCTCACGCCCTGCCCGGCGATGCAGTCGCGGATCGTGCTGCTGGAGGCCGCCGATTCGCCAACCCGGCCTGCGTCCGCCGATCTCGTGCGCCAGCGCTGGCTGAAGGAAGGGCTGGTGATCACGGGCTATGACGATGGATGCGTGCGCGTGTCCCGGCCGCTCCCACCCGCGGAACGCAACGACGCACTCACGGCTGGCGGCGTTTTGTGAGACGTTCGGCCGCCGGCTTCAGCGGCGCGGCCTTGGCGAGTCCCGCCTTGATGGATTCGATCGGGGAGGCTCGGTTGCCGTTGCCGGGGCAGCTCGCAGTCGGAAATGCCGATCAGCTTGTTCATCATCATGAAGCGGTGGTTTGAAGCCGAGTGCCGGTCTACAGACCCGACTCGTTCAAGTCCGTTGTCACCTCTTGTGGAACTGGCGAGGCCGTGGCTGCGACACTGTCGGATGGAACAGCGTCCAGATTCTCGAATTCCAACAGAACGCTTTGCAGGATGCTGACGACGACGGACACCATCACACCGATCAGGGTCGCGACCACGAATAGCTGGAATTGACCGGACGCATTCGCGCTGCGGTTCGTACCGCGGATCGTCAGCGGATGGTCGAATGCCCGCGCGTCCCATGTCTTCGGCAGGACGCGCAGGGCGTGCGGGGACCGCTCATCGGGAGCGGGGCTGATTTCCGTCAATTCCAGATCGCTGAGACCGGTCACGCCGATGGTCGTCGGTGGCCGGCTGACCACGCCATTGAAGGCGTTGTACAGGGCCAGTTGAAAGTCCACGGACGCTCCGCGGGCCATGATGGCTCCTGCGAAGCTGAGGCGCAGCCAGTCGGGTGACTTCCCCTCCTTGGGGCGCAGCGTCACATAGCGCACATCGTCGAGCGTATTCTCCACCAGCGACCAGTCCAGCAGAGAGTTGCCTGCCAGCCGCAGCCCCTTGGGAACGATGACTTGAATCCGCGAATTGGGCATGGCCAGGGCCGTTCGCTTGAGTTGCATCTCCAGCACCAGTGAGTCGTCCTTCGACGGTTCGCGGTGAACATCAACGCGCAGGTCCGCAATGGAGTCCTCGTCGCCGAGCGACGCCACCGAGACCCCCGTCCGCTGCCGGTCTTCCCCGTAGTATGACCACGCCACGGGCAGCAGCACGACCAGACTGACGGAGGCTAGGAACAGCAAGGTGACGGTCAGCGGGTGCTGCCGGCGATAGCCTTTTGAAGAATGTGAAGAAGCGCCGCATGGCGAGCAGAATCCCATCAGACTTTAACGGTTGCCTTATCAGACCGGCCGCGGGATTGGCATCCGGGGCGGGGCGGTGTCCCACATCAACTGGATTTCGTCCGGCGTCAATCCGTAGGCTTCGTTGACGAGGTCGCTGACCTCCCGTTCCAGCCGCACGGCTTCAGTGGCAAGCGTGCGAGCCGGGGCCAGGGTGCGGGTATCCTCGTCCCGCAGAGCCTTGAGCGCCGCGGCGGTGAGCGGCTTCGCCTTGCCGCGGAGTTTCTTCACCTCCGCGACCAGCGCGTCGGAATCCAACGCAATCGGGTCTTGCAGCTTCAGGCTCGGCTTGTCGATGCCGTATTCGACCCGCAGCCAATCGAGTAAGGTTTGGCATGTGGATTGTCGCTGATTTGCAATCTCGGCGAGTCGCTCAATGAGCGTGTTACAGATTTTCTGCTGCGATGTTGTTGGGGTGGGGATCGGGAACTGCTCCATAAATGCTGTGAAATACCGCAAGGCTTCGTCCTTGCCATGTATCGCTGCTCGCCAAGAGAACCACCAAGCAATTGGCGAGTTCAGTACGGCAAGCGTCCAACTGTCGGCGGTTGGTAAGAAGTAGACCGTGTTATTGCTGAGTGTGCCCTTCGTATCGAGTGCGAACTGGGCTCGCCAGGTGATGTCCTGATACAAGATCTTTGGCGCATCGAATTCCGCCCAATAAGCGCACGATCGCAGTTCCCACCAGTAACGTCCTTGATCCTGTCGTGCGATCAACTGTGCCTCGTATGATTTCAGATGAGCGTGAACCGAAGGATAGGTAGTTTCAAAGACGCTCTCAGCGTCGTCGCCGGACTGTGACCACGGCCATTCGTGGTCGCCACTCGATTTGATGGCAATCATCCACAATCCAGCCCAAGCGGGACTCCACCGGTCGGTATCCTGTCCTCGCAAATAAGGTTTGATGATCTCGATGCACTTGGGGTCAATGGCGAGAAACCGATCTTTGGTTGCAGTGTCGATGAGGAATGCTTCGTTAAAACCGGTCTTGATTCCATATAGCGGCCTTACTCCGAGGAACTCTCGAAGCACTGTTCCTCTGCCGAGAATCTTCGAGACGAGTTCGCGTGCGGTGCGCGGTTCAAGTTGCCACGAACCACCGCCGAGTTGCGATGCTGGCACCTCAAAACCTTCGGCATCAATTTGGCGCGTCAAATCATCGACGCGGAGTAAATCCCTTGGAATTGCACAGACACGAGCCGTCTTCGGCCGCGGTTCAGCAGTCGGCTTGCGGATGACGATGATCGACGGAAATACATCTGCGTCCTCGAAGATTCGCTTTGCGTGACCAAAATCGACAACTGATTCGATCCATGTCTCATCGGTAAAGAACCGACGTAACGGCTCGCCGTAGCCCGCCTTCATCCACTTGTTCGTCACTACGAATGACAGTCGGCCGCCCGGCTTCAGCACGCGGCAGCCGAGTTCGTAGAAGTAGACGTACAAGTCAGCCATGCCGTGGAACGCGCGGTAATTCGCTTGCAGGTACGGCTTGATGTCAGCGAGCCATTCCTGCCGGACGTAGGGCGGGTTGCCGACGACGACATCGAACCCGCCATTCGCGAAGACTTCGGGGAACGCGACCTGCCAGTCGAACGCGCGGGGGTGGATCGCGGGGTCGCTGATAACGCTGTTTCCTACGCAGATGGTGTGGTCCAGACTGGTCAGCACCTTCCCGCGGGCGGCGGTCTTGATCCACAGACTGAGGCGGCAGATTTCGATGGCCTCCTCGTTCAGATCGACACCGTACAGGTTGTGCTGAAGAATCTCCCGGTCGGGATCGAACAGCGTCCGATGCCCGCGGAGTTCTTCCAATCGGTCATTGGAGACCTGATAGACGGTGTGCAACTGGTCGAACGCTTCAATCAGGAACGCCCCGCTGCCGCAGGCCGGGTCAAGAATGCGGATGGTCTTGAGTTCATCCTGCCACGCTTCCCAGAACCGGACGAGGGCGTCCCGTTGCGGTTTCTTGAGGGCGTCGAGTTCGTAGACCGCCGGATCGGCGAGCGCCGCCCGCGCAGCCCCTTTCGTCTGTCCCTCATGTTTCTGCCGCAGTTGCTCAAAGCGGTCGCGGAGCACGCTGCCGAGCGCCTGTTCGACGATGTACCGAGTGATGAACGCCGGGGTATAGAACGCCCCTTCCTTTTTGCGGCGGGTCTTGAGCTTGTCCTTGGGGAGCGGCTCGACGCGGCCTTCGAGTTCGTTCCGCAGCCGTTCCAGATCGGTGATCGACTGCTCGAAGATGTGACCGAGAATATCCACGTCGACCAGCCGCGCGGTGTCGGCGTCGTCCGCGACTTCGGATGCGGGGCGGTATTCGTACTCGCTCAATTGGCGGAAGTAGAGGCAGACGGCATCGGGGAGCTTGAGGGCGTCGAGCTTGTCATCGTAGGCGAATAGACCGCCGTTGTAGGCAGGGATCTTGAGACCGTCATTCCCGGTGTCAATCGCTCGGAACAGCCCTCGGAACGTCTCCCAGATCGGCTTGGGATGGTACGGGTCGCGATGTTCGTAGGCATCTTTGATGGTGTCCGGTGGCAACAGTCCGCGGTCCTCGCAGAACGCGATGAACAGAATCCGGTCCAGCAGCTTTTGCGTGGCGCTCAGCAGATCGTCGCGGGAGAGGTTCGGATTCTCAGTGCAGAGATGCTCAAAGGCGTTCTGCCGCATCTCGGCGTAGCGGACGTAGAACTCCCGCGTGAGTTCCTTCCCAACCTTTTCCGACGCCGCGTGCAGGGCATTCAGATGACAGCGGCCGGTCTCCGGCGCGACGCGATCAGCCCCCAACAGGAACACGAACCGCCGGAGCAGCCCGTCATCAGCGGCGAGTTTTTCGGTGTCGAACCGTTCGTAGGTGTATTGGTCAGCCCCCTTGTAATACAGCCGGGTCTGCCGCATCGACGTGACGACGATCCAATCGCAGGGAAGGTTGATGGCGTAGCCGTAGCCTTGCTCGACGGCCGAATGCTTCCGGCCGGCATGCGGCCGGTCAAGCGGGTCATTCGGACCTTTCCCCTCCAGTGCGACGATGAACTCCTCGTGGTCCGGCCGCAGAATGCCCAGCACGGCGTCGGCGAATTTGCCATCAACTTGGACATGCTTCTCACGGGAGATGCTGAACCGCTTGGGGTTGTCCGTCGGCCGGGTGTAGCCGAGCAACCCGCAGAACACATCAGTCAGGAAGTCCGGCAGGATTTCCTTTTCCTTGAATTTGTCGGCGTGTCCCCCCGTGAACATTTCGGCCCATTTGTGGAGTTTCGCCCGACTTTCGGCGATGTTCGCGGGCCAGGGGAAATGCACGAGGAGTGGCCGGAGGACATCGGGACGGAACAGTGGCTTGGCTTCGACGGGCATCGGAGTGAGGCTTTCGACGAGCGGACAGAACGACGAGATGGCGGTCGCGGCTCACCATTAAGCGGACCATTGTTAGGCGGTGGACCACAGACCGACGGCGGGACGGCGTTTCGAGTGTATCGGTCGCCGCGTCAGGGGGCTATGGATTGAACGAGGCGACCAGCCGAGCGCGGCGAGTGATACAGTCGGAGATTTCGGCCAGGCCCCCCAACAGTAAGCGGTCCTTTACTGCATATCCGATTGCCTTCGGACCGGTCGATACGTCCGATTCGCACAAATCGCTTTTGGGCGTTGCCCTCCGGGCCGGGCTGCTTCGGGCTCCGCTGGCGCTCGGTCCGGCGCTGCCGGACTGCGAGGCACCCTGCACATCCCTAACGCGGCACGTGTAAGAGACTGACCGCTCACTGGCAGTCCCTCACCCTACCACGGCGTCAAGGTCCGCTCCCGCCGATGGCGTCCGCTGCTGCTTGGCCGCTGGCCAAGACTCCACCTTGACCGGCCGTGTTTCCGCAGTGACTGGCCACCGGCGGGTCACGACACAGATCAACCACGCAGACGCCGGCTGCAATGAGACATTGGAGACAATTGCCATGAAACGAGAAGACGCCCTGAAACTGGTCGACCACGGCATCGCCACCTTGAACGCAGCGCTGCGGGCCGGGCACAGCGAGACTCTGAAAGAATTCCTCGCCACACTGGCCCGCTTTCACCACTACAGTTTCGGCAACGCCCTCCTGATCGCGGTGCAGAAGCCCGAAGCGACGCACGTGGCGGGCTTCCACGCCTGGAGAAAGCTCGGTCGATTCGTCAGGAAGGGAGAACACGGGATCGCGATTCTGGCCCCGATGGTGTCCCGTCAGGACCGCGACCACCAA
>JAWXBB010000041.1:0-10109 GCA_034439795.1 Planctomycetaceae bacterium
CAATCCTCGAGATCGCTCCTTCACCGAGACCGGGACGCGCCTTCGCAAACTCACCCCCAGCCGACCAACCTGGTCAAGCCGGTCTTCTGAATGGCCCTGCTGGGGGACCGAGCAGGGTGGCACTCCGGAGTAAAGTCCGCTCCAATGGTGCTGCTCGTCGGGAACCTCCCTGGGGAGCACGTCGTGTCCCTGTGTCATTCGTGACCGCGACGGATTCCGTCTGTGAGCGGCGAGACTCCCCAAACGCGAGTTTGAGGTGCGGACCAGAGTTTCCTTGGCTGGGGCAGAGCGGATGCGGATCCTGATTACCGGAGGCGCCGGCTTCATCGGCAGCCACATTGTCGATGCCTGCCTGGTCGCTGGACACGAACCGTTTGTCCTCGACGATCTGTCGAGCGGGTCGCGGGCGAACATTCCGGACAGCGTGCCGCTGTTCGTCGCCGATATCTGCGATGGCCCGCGAGTCGCGGCGATCTTCGACGAGGTCCGGCCCGATGCGGTGAGCCATCAGGCGGCGCAGCTCTCGGTCAGCCGTTCGGTGCGCGAGCCGGTGTTCGATGCCCAGGTCAACGTGCTGGGTCTGCTCAACGTCTGCACGCAGGCGCTCCGCGTCGGCGTGCGACGGATCGTGTTCGCGTCCTCCGGCGGCGTGCTCTACGGCGACGTGTTCGCCCCGGCGAAGGAGGACGCCCCCGCGAATCCGATTTCGCCCTACGGCATCAGCAAATGGGCCGGCGAACGGTATCTCCAGTTCTTCGTCCGCGAACACGGCATCTCCGCGGTGGCGCTGCGGTATGCGAATGTCTATGGTCCGCGTCAGAATCCGCATGGCGAGGCCGGCGTCGTGGCCATCTTCTGCCAGCGGCTTTTGCGCGGCGAGTCGGCGACGATCAACGGCGACGGCAAATACGACCGCGACTACGTCTACGGCCCCGACGTCGCCCAGGCCAACTTGCGGGCGCTCCTGGCCGACCGGCCCGCCGGCTTTGCGGCCTTCAACATCGGCACCGGCATCACGACCGACGTCAATCAGCTCGCCGCAGCCGTCCGCGTCCAGGTTCAGGCGACACGAGAGCAACGCGGACTGGGCGGCCAACTGCCCCCCTTGCAACATGGCCCGGCTCGCGCAGGCGACTTACGGTCGAATGTTGTGGATGCCGGCCTCGCGGCGCGGGAACTCGGTTGGACGCCCCAGACGCCGCTCGCCGACGGACTGCGGCAGACCGTGGCCTGGTTCGCAGCGCAGGCGGCTGGCACGGGTCCAGCCTAACGCACCGACGCTCTTTATCGACTGCGTTCGAATTCCTCGGCCGTCAAGTCGGCGGATTCTCCACCCGACGGCAGCCGAGATTTCACGTCACGTTCCCATCGAATGAAACTTCGTGGCGTGCCGCCGGGTATCGCAAACTGATCGGGTTAAGACGGCAATCCGGCCTCTCCGCGCAGAAAATGGCACAGGATTTGATTGATGACCCAGATTCCATCCCTGCCGGAACATCCCGCTAGTAGACCTACCTGCAATCGATCGTAGATCACCCACTACCCTCAGGTGAATCTTGCATCGCGCTCGCTCTTTCGCTGGACAACGACCAGCAGCGCGGATCAAATACTGAGATCTTACCCGACTGACCGAGCAGAACTTACAAAAGCCGACTGATTTTCAGTCGCTGTGCTGGCTTCTGAGCGGTTACGCCGGGAGCCTTCCAGAAATGACAGGTGTTAACCTCGTCGGCCCGCAGCGGGCTTTTTATCCAAGAACGAAGATCGCGAATTCAGATTGAGACTCCTGCCGCATCAGCCAGCGACAGAACGGTCCCGCTTGCGCGGGGTCGCCAGGCTGATCGGCAAACCTTGAAATCGTTGTGTCGAGGCGAGCGTCTGCTCACTCGACAATGAAGCAGACATCTTGTACCGGCTGATGATGTCCGGCGCTCCGCTGACGTTCGAGGAGCAGTTGCGACCCGGGGATCAGGCCCGGATCGTCCACGGCAGTCTCAAAAACCTCACCGGCACCGTGGTCCGGAACTGTGGCGGCATGCGATTGATCATCGGCGTCACGTGGCTGGGTCAGGGGGGCAGTGTTGATGTGACCCCCGACATGGTGGAGCGCGTCCGATCGATGGAGATCGGATGCGGCTAAGCTCGTCCACGGGCTTTTTAATTTGGAGGTGCGACCAGGCGCAGGATGTTGGCCATCCGACAGCGTGACAATGTCACGAGTCTGCTGTTATTGAGAATTCTGACAAATCCGGTCGGGGCCACCGAACACTGTCTGATTTCCAGTCATTCTGCGGGTTCCGCAGTGGTTTGTCGGAGTGGTTTCCCCTGTTAATGAATTCCGTACCTATGTCTGACACTTATTACTATCTGGTCATCACGAATACGCCCTCGAAGGATTGGGTGGCCGTCCTTTCGGATACTCCGCAGACGCTTGGTCGCAGCCGGCAATCGGAGATTCAGGTGCCGGACCGCTGGCACTCGGTCTCTCGAATTCACGCCAAGGTCTGGCACGCCAAAGAGTGGGGCTGGATTTGCGACGGCGGATCGAAATATGGCACGTACGTCAATGGCGTGCGGCTGAGCCCCGGTCGCGACACCAGGATTGACCACGGCGATCGCATCCTGCTGGGCACCCTCGAGCTGACGCTCATCGATGAATTGCATCTCCGCAAGAACGTGCTTCCCGAAGAGCCCAGCGACGAAATCTCCACGGATGACACCTTCAAACTGGAGAACGGGTCCATCCTGCTGCCCGACCAGCGGCTGCACTCGCTGACCACGTTGTCGAATGCCGAACGCGACATTGTGCTCTGGGTGTCGCGCGGGCTGACCCGTCCCGAAGAAATCGGGCAGAAGATACATCGCAGCCCGCACACCGTCCGGACGCAGATGAACAGCATCTTTCAGAAACTCGGCGTCCATTCCCGCGACGAGTTGATCGGCTATTTGCTGAGGGGCGATCCTAACCGGGAAACTCTGGCGGATTGAACCGCTGAACTGAGCGGTGCTCCGCTCTCGGCTGGTGAGGGCGGTCTGCTGGACGATGCACGCCGCGCAGCCGTGTCTTCACGACGGGTCAGGCAGTTTCAGCCGCGTCTGCGGATGATTGGCGAAGGGCCAGTCGGTCGGCTGATAGGCGATGGCCAGTTCGGGCGTGTCGAATCGCGTGCCGTGCTGGGCAAGACTGTGCATCAGGCGGTCGAGCGTGCCGGTGGTCAGCAGCGTGCGTTCGACCGGGTAGACCGCCCGGCCGGTGTGGATGGTTTCCTCGATGGCGCGCAACTGTTGGGCGAAGTGACCGTGCGGAGGGTTGTTCTGGAGGCGAATCCAGGTGGCGACCGGTTCCGGCCTCCCCTTCAGTTTCGCAGCGAAGGCGAACTCGGGCGCGAGCGCGCCGATCATGACGACCGCTGATTTCAAGCCGTCGCGATGCTCCAACAGGTACAGGGCCGTTTCGTTCTTGGTGGTCCAGTCGGGCTGCGCCTGGGGAGCGCCCGGCAGCGTCGCCAGCGCCGTTTGGAACAGCTCGACGGGCCAGCGGCCCTCCGCCGCGGCACGATGGATGGCGTCCCCCTGCAAAGCCTGCACGGAGACGATGCCCGCTTCGCCGCCGCGCCGGCGCTCGATCATCGCCTGGTGGGCTTCGAGCGCGTGGATGCCGTAGATTTCGAGTCCGCTGTAACCGACCGTGATCGCGGATTCCAGTTCGGCGTTGCGATCCAGTTCCAACGGCGGCATGCGCCAGGCTAACGGCACGGACGATCCGGCCAGCAGCGGAATGTTGCGCTCGCCGGCCGTGTCGACCATGAACTTCGCGTCTTCCCAGCGGTAGGCCAGATGCTTGTCGTTGAACACCGGGACAACCTTGCCGCAGCGCTGAAACGCGGCCGCAATCTGCTCGAAGAACCGGCGGCGCGGATACATCGGCTGCTTCGTGTCGGGGGTCGTGGGATAGTCGCCGTGCTCGCCGATGCTCAACACGCCGGCCACCTGCACCTGGTTGGAGCCGAGCGTGATCGCCTCGTCGATGGTGCGGGCCAACTGGAAGCCGTGGCGTTCGGCCTTCTGACGGCTGAGGTCGGATTCACCGACCTGATCGACGTACATCGACACGAGTTTGAGGTCGGGCCCTGGGCCGCCGTCGTGCTGCCAGCCCTCCAGGATCTTGCCGACGATCACGTCGGTGTGGCTGTGTCGAAACCAGACGGTGACGATCGCGGCGACCGGCAGCGCGGGGCGATCGGCCGCATGGAGGCGCGTTCCGCCAGCCAGCGCCGACAGGGCGGTTGTCGCAGCGGCCGCTTTCAGGAAGTCGCGCCGATTGGTCACGGGGTTGGCGAAGTCCGGCACGTTGTCGCTCCTGTTCGCAATGACGTCGACGTTCGCGTGTCACGCCGCACGCCGGCTAAGAAGCTGTGTCAAAACCGCATGGTTTTACGCCAAAGGCGTAGCATCGCAAAGCCCAGGGTCGCGAGTCTGCGAGCGCACCCTGGGTGGCGATCGATGACGAACCCCATACCCTGAAAGGGTTTCATCACGGTTTGAGGGCGCCGGTGGTGCGACCCTTTCAGGGTCGATTCGACTTGGACGCCACTTCCCAGGGTGCGCTCGCAGACTCGCGACCCTGGGCTGTGTGATCGAACGCCTGCGGCGTAATCGATCTCCGACCAATGTTCAGCCGCCAACCGCAATGACCATGGTAGGGTTTTGAAACGGCTGCTTAACGGACCATTGAAGCAACGTAGGGCTTTGCAACCGCGTCGAATCCGAGACGGTGTGGAATGCGGCAGGGAGCGTTCGCCCCCTCACCCTAACCCTCTCCCCCGAAGACGGGGGCGAGGGGACAAGACGGGAATCAAGTCATTGACAGATTTCAAGTCGGCACATCGCCGAGTTCGCGACGCAGCCGGAGCAGGATGCGCGATTTGGCGACGCGGACGGTGCCCGGTTTCATGTCGAGTTCGTGGGCTACCTCCGCGGCAGTCCGTCCGTCGACGACGACGCCCCAGAAGGCCCGCCACGTCCGTTCGTGAAACTCGCCGCGGATCGACTCCAGCGCGTTTCGCAACAGGTCGTTCAGCAGGATTTCGTCCCCGGCATCCGTCGGCGATTCCGTTGCGGACGAATTCTCGGAAATGTCGGCATCGGGGATGTGCTGGAACTGACGGGAGGCTTCCGAGCCGCCGGCGGCGTCCGGCTCTCGAAGGCGGCGACGATAGTGGTCGCGGACTTTGTTCCGCGCGATGGTCGACAACCAGCCGCGGAACGTGTCTGCGGGACGTTCGCTGTGGAAGCGATGGAGATGGCCCGCCACGGCCGAGAACACGTCCTGTAACAGGTCGGCCACATCCTGCTCGGCCACGCCCCAGCGTCGGCACCACGACGCCACCAGCGGCGCGTAGAGCCGGACGAGTCGCTCCCACGCCGCGGGATCGGCGAGCTTCGCGTCGGCCAGCAGGCTGCGCGACGTCGATCCCCCCGTGCTGCGGTCTTCGACCGGAGCGGTCATCCGGTCACCCCCTTTCGGGCCCGTTGGGCGAACACGGTCACCGCGATGCTGATCACGACCAGCAGCGACGAGATCGTGCCGACCAGCAGAAAGGCGCCTCGCAATCCGACCTGGGTGTTTTCAATTTCGCGGTCGAGCGGACGGACGATCTTCAGCACGCCGACGACGTCTCCTTCCTTCCAGTCTCTTTTCGGACTGCGGCTTTCGGGATGGTTGTGACAGCCGATGCAGCTCTTTTCCATGTGCCGGGCCGAGTAATACACGAGCTTCCGCGACCCGTCGGTCGCGACGAACTGGGCGTACTCTTTCGGCGGATCGTCGGCGGGACGGGCATGGTCCTCCAGCCACTGCAGGGCGGTCCGGTCGATGTCGTCCTGCGGGCCGCCGTCCTTGCGGTTGGGCCAGGGGTAACGGCTGTAAACGCGGACCTCCATGCCGGGGCTGCGGCGGCTGATCCGCTCGCCCAGGTCGATGGCAAACGTCGCCGGCAACGGGAGCGCAGGGTGTACGTCGCGATAGTTCTCCGTGATCGCCACCTTGGTGGTTTGCGGATTGAGGTCCGAAATCTCTTCGCTGTAAAACCGCCAGACTTCGTCGAGCATCATCGTTTCCAGCCGGGCGCTCTCGAGCGCCGTCTGCCGGACGAAGAACTCCGACAGGCTCGACAAATAATACAACCCGGTGATCGAGCCGATCAGCACGGCCGCCAGCACGCTGACCGCGAGTGGATACCGTCGGCACCAGCGGCTCACGCGCTCGATGGCGCCCATCGGACGCGCCCGGATCGGCTGGCCGGAGAGAAAACTGCGCAGGTCGGCGGCCAGTTCGCCCGCTGTCTGATATCGTCTCGCAGGCGTCTTGCTCATCGCTTTCAGGCAGATGACCTCCAGATCGCGCGGCACGTGCGGTGCGATTGCCCGCGGCGGACGGGGATCGTCCTCCAGCACCTGCAGGAGCAACAACCGCCGGTTGCCGTGAAACGGGCGCTCGCCGGTCATCATTTCGTAGAGGACCACCCCGAGACTGTAGATGTCGCTGCGGGCGTCGACCTGGTGCGAGGCTCCCGCCGCCTGCTCGGGAGACATGTACGCGGGGGTGCCGAGGATTTGGCCGTCGGAGGTCATCGTCGGCTCACCGGTGTCGCACTTGGCCAGACCGAAGTCCATCACATGCGCCCGGCCCTGCCGGTCGAGAATGATGTTCGACGGCTTCACGTCGCGATGAACCACCCCCCGCTCGTGGGCGTATTGCAGGGCATCGGCCAGTTCGGCGACGATGGCGGCGGCTCGATTGGCTGGGAACGCCTCGTCCTTGAGCTGGTTCTCCAGCGTGACGCCGTCCACGAACTCGCAGACCAGAAACCACACGCCGTCTTCCGTCTGGCCCGTTTCGTAAAGTGAGACGATCGCCGGATGCTTGAGTTGTGCGGCGCTGCGGGCCTCGCGCAGAAACCGCTGGGCTTCGTCTTTCGAGGCCAGACTTCCCGCCCGTTGGACCTTGAGCGCGACCTCTCGTTCCAGCCGCGGATCCCAGGCGCGGAACACGTAGCCGAACGAACCGACCCCCAGTTCCGAACGGAGCTCGAAGCGATCGAGATGCACGTCGCCTTGCAGCAGCCGATGGGCAAGATCCTGCCCGGCGTCTGCGGCCAGGTGTGAAGATGTTTGACGACAATTCGCCAGAACAGTCTGCGTCAGAACTTCGTCGCTGATGTTCTCAATCGGTACCGCCATCGGGAGGTTGTGCAACCGATCAATCAGGTTGTCGGTCGACCCGTCCCACCGTTCCAGTTGCTGCTGGCAATCCGGGCACTGTTCGATATGGAGCCAGACATCGTCGACGCGGGCGTCGCTCACCAATCCGAGTGCCACGTCGCGGAGTTGTTCCGGAGTAGGACATTCCGTCGCCATCCGTCGCTCCCGCAGACTGTCCGGAAAACCGCACGACTATCTATAATAACCGCAAGGCGTTACACGGTAACCTACAGCCGTAGGCGGTTTCCGTGTAACGCCCTTCCGTTCTGGAATTTGAGCCACACGAGCGGCCGGGTTCTTCCGGGCCGCTCAGGATCTTCCCTTCCTTGCACCGAACGGAGAACCCATGAGTCCCAAAAACCGTCGCGAATTTCTGTCGGATGTCGGCCGCGGCATGCTGGTCGCCGGCGTTGGCACGGCCGTCGCCACCGATCTGGGGTTCTCCACCGCCTTCGCCGACCGCGGCGCGGAGAGCCTGAAGCTGGGACCGTATGAATCGCTGGTGGAACTGCTCCGCAGCACCCCCCCAGACAAGCTGCAACCGATCCTGATCGCCAAGTTGAAAGCGGGCGAGGTCGACAACAAGCAGCTCATCTCGGCCGGTGCGCTGGCCAATGCCGAGGCGTTCGGCGGACAGGACTACGTCGGCTATCACACCGCGATGGCGATGCTCCCCGCGCTGCAGATGACGAAGCTGCTCCCCAAGGAGCGACAATCGCTGCCGGTGCTGAAGGTGCTCTATCGCAACTCGCAGCAGTGCCAGTCGCACGGCGGAGCCTCGAAGGCCACGCTGACGGCGCTGCACGCCGCCGAACATTCTCCCGAAGGGGACATGGGCCTGAAGATTCGCGACGCCTGCCGCGAGGCGGACATGAATAAGGCCGAGGCGCTGTTCGGCAGCCTGGCCAAGGTCTCCCCGCGCGAGGCGTTCAATGCCATCCAACCGGCGGTGCAAGACGACATCAACGTGCATCGGTTCGTGTTCGCGCACCGGACCTACGGCATGATCGACCTGCTGGGCCAGGACTACGCCCACACGCTGTTGCGGCAGTCGGTTCGCCAGATGGTCGATTTCGAGCAGGATCACAAGTCGCGCAAACAGGCGGACAACCCGATTCGGGCGCTGCTGCCGAAGCTGCTCGACCAGTACAAGCTGGCCGGGATGACGCCGGGGAAAAAGCCGATGAGCGACGCCGCAGTCGACGACCTGGCCCGCACGGTCTACAACGGCCCGCCGGCCCGGTCCGCCGATGCGGTCGCCGCGGCATTGGCCGATGGTGTCGACATCGAAGTCGTGGGCGAGGCGATCTCCCTGGCGTCGAACATGCTCTGCCTGCGGCAGGGCACGGACCGTTGGCGAACCCACGGCGACTCGGCCGGCGTTCATTCGTCCGACGCCACCAACGCCTTCCGAAACATGGCCCGCAATACGGACTCCCGTCACGGCATCGCCGGCATGATCGTGGCGGCTTACCACAGCGCCAGCCACACCCCGTTCTCCGGCGACGCCTATCCGCTGGAGGAACACCGGCAGGCCGTCAAAGCCACCGATGCCAGGGGACTCCTCGCCGAGTGCGAAGAGGCAGTCAAAGCCAACGATCAGGCCCGGGCCTCGGCGGCCATCCAGATCTATGGCGAGCAGGGACATCCCGTGGAACCCGTCTTCCAGTCGCTGATCAAATACACGATCAGCGAGGACGGCCGGTTGCACGGCGAGAAGTTCTTCCACACCGTCGGCGAAGAGTTCCGCGCCACCCGGCCCGCCTTCCGCTGGCGGCAGATCACCGCCCTGGCCCGCGTCACCGCCAGCGCCTACGGTTACAACCGGGACGACAAGCAGGGCTTCCACGCCCCCGGCTACGAAGACGCCTGCAACCTGTTGGGCATTGAAGCCTGACAAAAGGTTCGAGAAACCGATCGCACGCCGGACGCCCCCAACGTCCGGCGTGCTGTTTTGATATCACGGCCCACCGACACTGCCTTTGAGTGCGAGGGTCACGAATCTGATCCAGAGCTAAGCATTTGATCCACAGATTGCGCAGATTTCACAGATTCAAGATCTGGTGGATCACGTCGAGTTTGGTAGATTCATTTCCATCGCCTGAATCTGCGAAATCGGCGTAATCTGTGGACAAAAAAAGATCGCTCCTGTTTTGCGAATTCGTGGACGGCATTGCGTGGCACTCGATGATATCTCATCGGCGTAGACTGCTAAGAGACCCGCGCCGACCGCTTCGCGTGCAACTCCTCAACCGCCGTGCGGATCGCGCGCAGCGTGACCGATTCGCTCAGCACCCGGGCATGCTCCTGGTCGGACAGTTGATCCCGCCAGTCGCTCAATTCCGGCGACAACGCCAGAACGACGGGAATCCATTGCGGACGGCACCGGGCGACGGCTGTCCGGTAAGTCCCGCCGACGTCGTCCCCCAACGCATCGCCGATCAGCACGAGGCCGTGAATCGCGTCGGTTTCGGTGCGGTTGAGCGCGCGGATCGGATCGGTGAGCATGAGCACGCGATAGCCGTGCTTCGTGAAATAGTCGCGTAAGGCGTCCTGCTGCTTCAACCGCGTTTCGACGCAGATGACGGTCGGAATCGCTGCCGGAGCCGCGGCCGGCGATGCGACCGGCACCGCGGGGACTGCGGCCGGTGGCCCGCCGGGGAGCAGCGCGCGCAGATCGGCGAGAACCTCGGTCGGCGTCTGGTAGCGGGCCTGCGGCGTGATGTGCATTAGCCGTTCGACAATCGCCGCGACCGTCGACGATTGACCGGGATCGACCGAGCGCAACGGGCGGACGTCGCGGTAGCGGCTGAATTGCTTCCGTTCGTCGCGGTCATTGGTCGCCG
>JAWXBB010000042.1:0-21428 GCA_034439795.1 Planctomycetaceae bacterium
CCCAGGGGCTGTGGCGTGCTGATGCCGGTCCCGCGATTCCCAAGGTGGCCGTGATGTCCGCGACGGAGAAAGCCACGGAGGCCATGCCCGACACGCTGGAGGCCGCCGAGTTGCAGCGTCGCAATGCCGCGGGGGAGATTGCCGGTTGTGTGGTCGAAGGGCCGTTGCGTTCGATCTGGCCTACGCCAGCGACGCCGGGGAGAAGAAGCGGCTGTCGGGGTCGGTCGTCGGGGCGGCCGATGCGCTGCTGTTCCCGAATCTGCTGGCGGCGAATCTGACCGTGAAGGCGATGATGTACGCCGCCGATTGCCGCTTCGGCGGCGTGCTGATCGGGACGACGCACCCCGTGGTCTTCATGTCGCGGGCCGACACCGCCGCCACGCGGCTGAACTCGCTGGCGTTCACGCTGCGGTGGCTCTCGCAACACTAACCCGAAGCGTGAGCGAGGGCGAGTGCTCCCTGCCGCGCCGGATGTCACGGTCACGGAGTCTTCGACGTGGCCGTGCCGAACGAGCACACGCACGGCCACGTCGAGGACTTGTGGCCGTCACGTCCAACATCGAATGAGC
Source organism: Planctomycetaceae bacterium (assembly GCA_034439795.1). Lineage (GTDB taxonomy): Bacteria > Planctomycetota > Planctomycetia > Planctomycetales > Planctomycetaceae > DSVQ01. The sequence continues at coordinate 570 of JAWXBB010000042.1, forward strand.
GCCCGTCCTCGCTGACGCTTCGGGTTGGTGTTACGACACCAGCCGCACCACCACGCGGCTGCCGGTGACTTGCACGACCTCGAGCGCGGCTCCCTCGGGAATGTACGGCCCGTCGCTGACGACGTCGGTCATGCGGCCGTTGATCCGCGCCTTGCCCGCCGGCCGCAGCACCGACAGCGATTCGCCGCGCTGACCCAGCAGCGGGGACGTCGCGGCGGGGGCGATCAACTGCGGCGCGAGTCGCGGGCCGTCCTCGTGCTCGTGGTTCGGCGGACTCAGGATGATGCTCTCGAACAACGGCACGCGCGGCAACAAGCGGCCCAGCGTCAAGCCGCAGAAGGCGACCAGCCCCATCGCGACCACGAAGGTTCCCAAGGTCGTCGCCACGCCTTTGAGGTCGGCGTTGGTCTCCAGATTGCCCCACGACTGACTGGACATGACGATCGCCCCAACGATCATCAGAATCCCCGACACGCCGAACACGCCGAAGCCGGGAACCACGAAAATCTCCATCGCGAGGCACCCCGCCCCGAGCGCGAACAGCACGACTTCCAGCCAGCCCGCCGTCCCTCCGAGAAACTTGCTCCAGAAAAAAACGGCGAAGCAGAGCGCCGACAGAATGCCGAACATCCCCGACGGGAAATGCAGTTCCAGATACAGCGATCCGATGCCGATCAGGAACAGCAGCACGATCACCGGCGGCAGGTTCAGGATGAATACCGTCGTATCCACCCACGTCTTCTCGACGGGGGCCAGCCGGTAGCTCGCCGGCAGACCGAGGCGGACCTTCAGATCGTCGAGGTCGCTGACCGGCTTCTCGGCGATCAGCAGTTCGTGCGCGCGGTTGCCGTCCAGCGTCAGCAGCAATTCGCCGTTGGCTTCGCGGACCTGCGGCCCGGCAATCCATTCGCCCGCCGACTGCTGCAACTCGGCCTCGCTCATGTACCACACCCGGCCGTTGTCCCGGTTGCGGGCCTCGAAGACTTTCAGCGACCGGTCGGCCATCGCCTCGGCGAGCGCCACCGGGCGGCCCTTTTTCTCGGCGAGCGTCTTGAGGGCCGCCCTGAGCGGGCTGAGAATCTTCTCCGGCGCCCGCTCGAACATGCCGCCGTGTTTCAGTTCGATCGGCCCCGCGTCACCGATGGTCGCACTGGGATGCAGATGGATCTCGTCGCAGCCGAGGGCGATGATCGCCGCGCCGCTGAGCGCCTTCACCGGCACGTAGGCCACCGTGCGGACGCGCTTCGGATCGAGGTCGGAAATCGCCTGCGCGAGGTTGATGCTGGCCAGCAGTTCGCCGCCGGGGGAGTCAATCTCGAACACGATCAGATGCGTTCCCGCATTCAGCGCGCGATCGATCTGCCGCTTGAGGAAGTTCTCCTGCAGCGTGTTGATTTCCCCCGTCACGCGAATCAGCCGGGCCTTGGTGACGTCCCGTTCCGGCGGCGGCTCGCGGAGCGCCTCGCGCGGCAGGTTGTACAGCGCGGCGACCGCCGGGCGGCTGTCGGCGGTTTGCGTGACCAGAATCTCCAGATCGCGGGCCGTGCTGCCGCGGAACGTGCCCAGCACGCCGGTCTCTTTGATGACCTCGGCGGCTTCGATCTGCGCGCCGGTGGCCCGGATGGTCTCCAGTTCCGACCGGGTGACGGCCCGGGTTTCGATCCGCTCGGCGTCGCCCTTGGTGGACTTGATCCGCACCCGCCAGAGCTGCTCCTGGGGATCGAGCATCGCCCGCATCAGCGCCGTCGAGACCAATGGGTTCTGCCGCTTCTGCGCGACGGCGAGGGCAATCTGCTGATCTTCCGGTTCGAGCGGTTGGCCGCGACCGAGATCGCCCAGTTCGGCGTCGGGGTGCATCACGATGTTGCGGCACGACAGCGCGACGAGCGCATTCGGCCCCGTCACCGTCTCGGGCACCCAGGCCACAGTCTGCACCGAGGCGAACGGGCTCGACGTGAGCAGCCGCGACAACGCCTGCACGTGATGGAACTGGCTGGTGCCGGGGCGGATTTCCAGGACAAGAATCGCTTGACGGTGTTCGTTTTCCGCCTGCCGTTGCAATCGCTGGACGGTGTTGGACACGCGGAGCAGCACGCGGTCGTCGATGGGGCTGGTGACGGTCAAAAACTTGCCGATCGGCGCGAGTTTGGCGGCCGGTTCTTCCTGCGCGTAACCGGGCGATGCCACGGCGCTTGCGAGCATCGCGGCCAGCAGCGGGCCGCAGGTCAGGCATCGACGGGAAAGTCCGGTGATCATCGGTTTCCCTGGAGATGGAGCATTCATGGTTTGATCGCCAATGACGAGTGAATCCGTTCCCGATCCGCTGCCAGCATTATAGGAGTTGCCAAATTGCAGGGTCAAATCGGGTTCGGCCGATGCGTCGTTTAGAAGCGGTTTCTAAACCGCATGGTCGTTACGCCGAGGGCGTAGCATTGCACAGCCCAGGGTCGCGAGTCGGCGAGCGGACCCTGGGTGGCGCGATCAATGATGAACCCCATACCCTGAAAGGGTTTCATAAACGTGTGATGCCGCCGATGATGCGACCCTTTCAGGGTCGATGCGCCGCGGACGCCAATCCCCCAGGGTGCGCTCGCAGACTCGCGACCCTGGGCTGTGTGATCGAACGCCTACGGCGTACTTGACCTCCTAACAATGGATTGCCGCCAACGGCAACAACCAGAAGAGGCTGTTGGAACCGCGGCTGCACTCCCGCGGAACGAGTGAGCGACTTCGTTGGCATCAACCGAACGCTTCCAAACCGGTCAGCGTTCCCGTGCTGGAGCCGAAGCGGTCGGCCTCCAGCCCGAGCTGTTGCAGCAGGCTCACGTACAGATTGCACAGCGGCGGCGAGTTCTGCGCATCGAACGCCAGATGCTGTCCGTGCCGGAAGCCGCCGCCCGCCAGCAACACCGGCAGATTTTTGGTGGAGTGGTTGCTGGCATTTCCCAGGTTGCTGCTGAAGAACACCATCGTCCGGTCCAGCAGGCTTTCCCCCTGCTCGGTCGTTTGCTTCAACCTGGTCAGCAGCTCGGCGACGGCTTTCATCTTCTCGAGTTCGACGACTTTCAATTGTTCGATTTTGTTTTGGTCCTGCCCGTGGTGCGACAGATCGTGATGACCGAGCGACACGCCGGGAATCGGAGGCACGAGGCTCGTTCCCAACATGAGCATCGTGACCAGCCGGGTGGAATCGGTTTGCAGGGCGAGCGCGATGAGATCGAACATCAGCCGGGTCTTGCCGATCAAGTCGGCGGGATTCATATTGTTCTGCGGCGGCTTGACCTCGACCTTTGGCTTCGGCCGCTGCGACCATTCCTCCGCGGTGGCCAGCCGCCGCTCGAGTTCGCAGACGCTGGTGAAGTATTCGTCGAGCTGCATCCGGTCCCGGGCGCTCAGCGCCGGCGCGAGCTTCCGCGACGGCTCGCGCAACACGTCCAGAATGCTGCGGCCGTCGCGCAAGCGCCGCGCCTGAGCGGCGACCTCGTCGGGCCGGCCGTCCAGAAACATCCGGGCGAACACCGCGGCGGGATGGAGATCGGGGGGCACCAGCGCGCCGCTCTGCGTCCACGACAGCCCGAACCCCTCCGCCGACAGCGACAGGCTCGGAAACCGCGTCGCGCCGCCGATCCGTTCGGCGGCGAACTGATCCAGCGAGATGCTGTTCCGAAACCCCGCGCGAATCTCCGGATGCGGGGCAGCCGTCAGAAAGCTGTAGAGCGAATCGTGACTGGAGCCGACCTCCGGGTGCGACAGCCCGGAAATCACCGTGAAGTCCTTCCGCAACTCCTGCAACGGTTCCAGATACGGCGTGAGCGGATAATCGGTCCCCGTCTGCTCGGGAAAGAAGTGCGCGGGATGCAGACCGAGCGGCGTGCAGATGCAGACCAACCGCCGCGGCGTGGCAAGCTTCTCGCCGGCCCGCACGCGCGGCAGCAAGCCCTCCAACAGGGGCAACGCCACGGTCACGCCCGCGGCGCGGAGGAAGCGACGACGGGAGCAGGCATTCGTCGGGGGGCGGTCGTTCATTGGGGCACTCTCTTCGGCGAACTCATTGGATTCTGGAACGCAGTCGACTGGTCCGTCAATTCCCTGATGTTCGGTGGCGTTGGCTTGGCCCCCTCTCCCGGCGCTTCGCTGGGAGAGGGTTGGGGTGAGGGTGCTTCTCTTTGGATGTCATCACGGCCCAGAGCCAAAACCCAAAGGCACCCTCACCCTATCCCTCTCCCGCCCAAGGCGGCGGGCGAGGGGACAAAGCCGCCGAACCTGACACTTTTTCTCGGACGAACAACTACTTGCATCGAAACAAGTCGCTCTGCACAATCTCGTGAATCAGCGACTGCAAGCCATAGTCCTTGTCGCGGACACCGGACACGATCGCGTCGATCTGCGGCCGGTCGATGGTCTCCGGCGCGCCGCCGGTGGCGTAGGTCACCAGCTTGACCGTCAAGGCCCGGGCGATTTGGTCCTTGTCTGTCAGCAGGAGCTGCTTCAGTTCGTCGATGTCGCTGAAACGGCGACCATCGGCCAGAACATCGGCGGGATCGACTTTCGGTCCTTGCAGATAGGGCATCTTCCGGCCATCCCGGCTGACGGGAGTTCCCCGGCTGCTCGTCCGATAGTGGTCGCGAAAGCCGCCGATGACGTCGAAGCTCTCCAGCGCAAAACCGGGCGGGTCGATCGAGACGTGGCAACTCGCGCACGATTCCAACTGGCGATGCTTCGCCAGTTGATCGCGGATGGTCGTGCTGCCACGCGTGTCCGGTTCGAGCGCGGCGATGTTCTCCGGCGGTTTGGGCGGCGGCGTTCCCAGAATGCGGTCCATGACCCAGGCGCCGCGCGTCACGGGGGACGTCTGCGTGCCATTGGCCGTAACCTTCAGCACGCCGGCCATCGTCAGGACGCCGCCGCGATGGCTGTCCGGGGGGAGCGGCCACCGCCGGAACTCCCAACCGTCGACTCCGGGGATGCCGTAGTGTCGGGCCAGGCGACCGTTGAGCATCGTGAAATCCGAAGCCACCAGATTCAACAGGCTCAGGTCGTGCTGGAGCAGCTCCGCAAAGAACAGCTCCGCTTCCCGGACCATCGACACTTTCAACAAGTCGTCGAACTCGGGGTATAGGATGTGGCTTGGAATCGTGAAGTCGATGTCCCGCAGCCCCAGCCACTGGCCCACGAAATTCTCGGTGAAGGCCCGCGACTGGGGATGCTTCAACATTCGCTCGACTTGCGCGCGCAGCGTCGCGGGCTGATGGAGCCGCTCCTCTTCGGCGAGAGTCAGTAGCTCCTGATCGGGCGTCGTGCTCCACAAAAAGTACGACAGCCGGCTGGCCAGCGCGAAATCGTCCAGCGGACCCGGTTCTTCGTGCAGATACAGGAACCCCGGCGCGGTCATGATGGCCGCGAGACCGGCCCGCACCGCCTGCTCGAACGATCGCCCCTCGGCCAGCTTGTCGGTCACGAGTTGCAGGAAAGGCTGGACGTCGTCATCGGTGACACGTCGGCGAAAGGCCCGCCGCGCGAAATCGCGCAGAATCCGTTCCGCGTCCGCCGCGGGGTTTTCGGATGCGACTTCGACGCGGTCGCGCTGGTTGTAGATCGGCACCGCAGTCCGGGGCAAATCGCCGAACAACCGGCGGTGACTCTCCGGCGGCCAGACATCGTGCAACGGACCTTCCACCTCCACCCATTCGATCGCAAGACCGGGGCCGTCGTACGTGTCGGCTCCGACTTTGTTGACGGCTTGAGCCGAGGCCAACCCATAGGGGGAGATCCGAATCGTGTTGCGCGGCTCCAGATGATCGACGAACTCCACCACCGACGGCGTGTCGGCGGGCGCGTCGAAGTAGCCGACCAGATGCGGCTTCCCCGTCATCAGCATCAGACCGGCATCCACGCGATACGTGACCGGCTTGGCCTCGCTTTGGAATCCCGACGCCGAAATGCGGAAGCGGTAGCGGCCCCGGTGGGGGGGATAAAATTCGGACAACGACACCGACTGCCACGCTGACGAGCTGAAGAGAACGACGGTATCGTCCACGTGGCGAAAGACTTGTTCGGTCGTCCGCTTGACCTGATGCTGGTCGCGGAGCAAATAGCGCTTCGCGGTGACCGGCGGCTGCGGCGCGTTGGCGATCGCCAGGTTCAACGCCACCTCGGCGGCGTTCAAGTACGATTCGAGCAGGAACAACGACGTGTGCTGCGCATCGCCGACGTTGTCGAAGCCGTCGGCGGACATGTCCGGGGGGAGCAGGTCTCTCAGACTCGTCGTCACGCCCAGCAGATCGCACACCGTGTTCTCGTACTCGATCCGGTTCAGGCGGCGCAGGACGACCCGCCCCTGGGACGCGCGGCGCTGGATCTCGGCAGCCGTCAGCCGCCTGTTGATCCCCTCGGTTGCGGCCCGCACGTCGGCCTCCGTCGGACGCGGCTGATCTTTCGGCGGCATCGACTCGGCGGCGAGTTGCTCCAACACCTTTCGCCACGATGTGCGGCTGGCTGGGTCGGAGAAATCGTCGGCCAACTGGTCGAGCCGCAATTCCCCCTTGGGCATCTCGCCGCTGTGACATTGGAAGCAGTGACGCGCGAGGAATTCGCGAACCGGCTCGGCCACACGCTGCGGGTCCGTTCCCCGATCGGAGACGGGCGGGGCGTCAGCCAGCGCCGTCAGTCCCACGAGGCAGCCCAGCAGCAGCGGCGACATCGACCTTCTCCGACACGCAACCTCGATCACGGAACAGAACGTGGCCTACTGGACCGCGGGACTCTCGCACATCTGCAGCGCCAGGAGCGGGAAGGCGGTGCCGCTGTAGGTGATGAAATGCCACGAGTCGGTGTTCAGCGACCGCGTCCACCAGCGGCCGGATTCCCGTTGATTCGACTTCAGCCACGCCAGCCCCTTTTGCACGCGGGGATCGTTCGCCGGCAAACCGGCTTCGCGCAGCACGACGATCGCCAGGCCGGTCATGTGGCCGTCGCTCGCCGGCGTCGCGAAGTCCGGTTCGGCACGCAGTTTCTCGGCCCGGTTGCCGCGGCCCCACGCCTCCGGAGCGGCGAAGGTCCGAATCGACCAGCCTCCGTCGTCGCGCTGATGCTTCAACAACATTTCGCGGAGGGCGTGCTGCTGCGCATCGTCCAGCAATCCTGAAAATCGGAGGCTCGACCACAGCAGCAATGTCCGACCATAGTCGTGCGGGGGCGTCGTCGTGCGGAGATAGGTCCGCAACAGTTCGACCTTGGGAGCGAGTTTTTCATTCTTCGGGTCGGACAGCCTGTCGAGCCAGCCGGGCGCTGTTCCGATCGCCGTGGCTGCGACGGTCGCCTCGTGAAAGGCGTCGGACTCGTAGGGAGGCCAACAATCGAGCGTGCCCCAGGACCCCTGGTCCGTCTGGATGTCGAGCATCAACGCTATCGCTTGTTCCGTTTCCGGGGAGAGCGATTTGGTCACGTGGGCATCCCATTCGGCAAGCCCCGCCGCAAGATAAATCGCCTGGGCCGGGCGCGTCGAACGGGTGAGCGATTCCTTCTCTTCCCCGAGCATCACGTTCAGGGTGCTGACGAAGAACTGGCGGGTGTCATCCGGCGGCCGCCCCAGCGACGGCCGGATCGCCATGTACGTCCCATTGGTGTGACAACTGATGCACTTGCGGCCGGTGTTCCAGGCCAACGCCCCCTGTTCGAGGTAGCGACCGGCCAATTCTAGAGAGACCGCATTGCGGACCGGCTCGTCCGCCGTTGCCGGGGGAATGTGGACATCCCCCAGCGTGTATTGAGGCTGGTCGGCCGAGGACGCCGAGGTTGCCAACAAACTGAAGAGGATGGCCAACCATCGCATCCGACTGGCAAGCACTCGGTCGCCATTAGCCAGGTCAGTGACCATTAAACCTCCCGCCAGCAACGTTCCGAATCACATCCGCTGACGCTAATATGACAGGAGTGAACGTTGATGTCTAAGAATCAATCCATTCCTTAACGATTTCTCTGTGCCCCGGAATCCCTCATCCGATGAAGATCACCCGCATCGAAACGCTCGTCTGTCACGCCCGCATGAGGAACTGGATATTCGTCAAGGTGCTGACCGATCAGGACGGGCTGTTCGGCTGGGGCGAGGCGACGCTGGAGTGGCATACCCGCAGCGTCGTTGCGGCGATTGAGGATCTGTCGCAGCTCGTCATCGGCGCAGACCCGACGCGCATCGAACACCTCTGGCAGATGATGTACCGCCAGCACTTCTGGCATGGTCACGGCATCGTCCGCTCGACCGCCATCGCCGGGATCGATCTGGCGCTGTGGGACATCCTCGGCAAAATCACGGGGCTGCCCTGCTCGAAGCTCTGGGGCGGCCCGGTTCGCGACTACGTTCGCACGTACTGCCATCTCGGCGGCGGCAAGATGGAGGACTTCTACGAAACATCCGCAGATGACGCCAAGCGGTTCGCCGATCTCGCCCGGCAGGCCGTCGCGGACGGATTCACGGCGTTCAAGTCGATGGCCGTCCCGCCGACGATGCCGCTCGACGGCCTCAAGCCGATCCGCACCGCCGAGGCCGCGGTCGCCGCGATGCGCGACGCCGTCGGCGACCAGATCGACATCATGGTCGATTGCCACGCGCGCCCGTCCCCGGCGATGGGGTTGCAGTTCGCCAAGGCGCTCGAACCGTATGGTCTCTATTTCTTCGAGGAGCCGTGCTGGCCGGAAAGCGTCGACGGCCTGGCCGCGATCGCCGCGGCGGTGACCACGCCCATCGCCACCGGCGAGCGCGTCACGCAACTGGCGGGCTTTCGCGACCTGTTCGCCGCGCGGGCGTGTGCCGTCTGCCAACTGGACATCACGCATTGCGGCGGCCTGACCGAGGCCCGCCGCGTCGCGGCCCTCGCCGAGGCGTACCACATCGCGCTCGCGCCGCACAATCCGCAAGGCCCCGTGAGCACGGCCGCGTCGCTGGAGTTCGGCTTCTCGCAACCGAGCTACGTCATTTGCGAAACCGTCCACGAGGATGTCCCCTGGCGGCGCGACGTCGTCCAGGAAGGCTTCACCGTCGAACCCCAGGGCCGCATCGTCCGCCCCAACACGCGGCCGGGCTTGGGAATCACCATCAACGAAGCCGAAGTCCGCAAGCATCCGTTCGAGCAGGAATTGTTGCAGCGGGTGTTTCATCCGGATGGGAGCGTGGGGGACTGGTGAGTTGGGGGTCATTGGTCCTTTGTCATTGGTCATTGGTCATTGGTTGGGAAACAGTTTCAGAACCCGATTCTGGTTGTTGGCGTTGGTGGCGCGACATTGATTGGAGGTCCAGTACGCCGAAGGCGTTCGATCACACAGCCCAGGGTCGCGAGTCGGCGAGCGCACCCTGGGACATGGCACCCGTGGCACATCGACCCTGAAAGGGTCGCATCACCGGCGGCGTCAAACCATTATGAAACCCTTTCAGGGTATGGGCGTGGTCATCGATCGTCACCCAGGGTGCGCTCGCAGACTCGCGACCCTGGGCTTTGAGATGTAACGCCTTTGGCGTAGAAGAAGGTCGCGTTGAAACCGTGAAAACCAACCAATTGTCCTCAAGTATCGATAATGTTCCGCGTCACACTTGGAAACCCTTCTGATGCCGCGACCGTTGCGAGGCGTATTGCCGATTGTGCACACGCCGTTCACTGATGATGACCGGATTGACGCGCCCGCCCTGCGGCGCGAGATCGACTGGGCGTACAGCGTCGGGGCGGATGGGCTCGGCACCGGCATGGTGTCCGAGATTCTGCGGTTGACGTACGACGAGCGGCGGGAGCTGACGGAGCAGATCGTCGAGTGCAGCGCCGGTCGCGGGGCGGTGTTCGCGGCCGTGGGAGCGGAGAGCGGCAAGCAGGCGCTGAACTACGCGACGCACGCGGAGCGGGCGGGGTGCGATGCGGTGATGGCCGCTCCGCCGTTCACGACGAGCCTCTCCGTTGCCGCGCATCTGGACTATTACCGCGAACTCGCTGACGGAATTGCATTGCCGGTGATCGTGCAGGATGCCTCCGGATACGTCGGCCGGGCGATCCCGTTGGAGGTCTATCGGCAACTGCTGGAGAGGTACGGCGACGAGAAGATTCTGTTCAAACCCGAAGCGGCGCCGATTGGTCCCAATCTGTCGGCGCTCCGCGATGCGACCGGTGGCAAGGCCCGCATCTACGAAGGCTCCGGCGGCATTCTGCTGATCGACAGCTACCGCCGCGGCATCGCCGGCACGATGCCCGGCATGGACCTGCTCGACGGCATCGTCGCGTTGTGGAACGCCCTCGAACGGGGCGACGATGCGGCCGCGTATGCGGTCTACTTTCCAATTTGCGCCCTCGTCGCGCTACAATTGCAGGCCGGGCTGGACGGTTTCCTTGCCATCGAGAAGTACCTGCTGGTGAAGCGCGGGCTGTGGACCTCCGACCGCCGCCGGACGCCACACGGCTGGACGCTCGACGAAGAGACCGCCCGCGAGGTGGACCGGTTGTTCGCGTTGTTGCAGCAGACACTCGCCGTCAATCGTTAGAGGGCCGTTTCAAGACCACATCATCTTTACGCCGAAGGCGTTCGATCACACAGCCCAGGGTCGCGAGTCTGCGAGCGCACCCTGAGCGGCGATCATGACGAGCCCACTACCCTGAAAGGGTTTCATAACGATTTGAGTCCACCCGTGATGCGACCCTTTCAGGGTCGATGCACTTCGGGCACCATATCTCCCAGGGTGCGCTCGCAGACTCGCGACCCTGGGCTATGCGATGGAACGCCTTCGGCGTATGTGACCTCCGACCAATGGTCTGTCACCAACGGCGACAACTCGAATTGAGCTTTGAAACCGCTTCTAGAGGCGCGCATGTCCGATCCTGACGACGACGCTGTGCGTGTCCACAACGGCCGCTATCGGGTGCTGGCGTTGCTCTGCGTCATCGCGGCGATTGCGTACGTCCAGCGGGCGGCAATCAGCGTGCCGGCGGCGGAGATCGCGGGGGATCTGGAGTTCACGAACTTCGCGCAGGACATGGGCGCGATTCAGTCGGCGTGGTATCTCGGCTATGCCCTGATGCAGTTGCCCAGCGGCTGGTTTGTGGACCGGATTGGCAGCCGATTGGCACTGGCGATCCTGTCGGTGATGTGGTCGTGCGCGACGCTGCTGAGCGGGTTCGCGACCGACTTCGTGTCGCTCTTGATGCTGTGGGGTCTGATGGGCGCCGCTCAGGCCGGGGCGTTCCCCTGCGCGGCGAAAGCGATCGGACAACTCTTCCCGGATACCGAACGCGCCCGGGCGTCAGGGCTGCTTGCCTGCGGGATGGCGATCGGCGGCGCGGTCGCCCCGGTTCTGACGGGCCTGTTGCTGGAATCGTTGTCACCGCTGGCGACGACGCTGCACGCCGCGCGCTGGCGGCTGCTGTTCGCATCCTATGCGATCCCCGGCATTCTCTGGACGGTCGCGTTTCTGACGCTCATTCCGTCCCGCCGACTTCCTTCGGACCGATCACATACGGAGACGCGCGGACCGGTTGACTGGACGCGCATGTTTCGCAGCGGCTCACTCGCGCTGTTGTGTGCGCAGCAGTTCTTTCGCGCGGCGGGCATGGTCTTTTTTCTCACCTGGTTCCCGACGTTTCTGCAGAAGACCCGCGGCGTGTCGTCGCTAGAGTCGGGCGTGCTGACGACCGTCGCTGGCATCGGCGGCGTCCTCGGCAGCCTCAGCGGTGGCTTTGTGTCGGACTGGATGCTCCGCCGGACCGGGAACTCGCGACTCAGCCGGCAGGGGATCGCCGTCGTCGGCATGGCGGCCTGCTCCGGTCTGATCGTGGCCTCTTACTTCATTGACGATGTTCGCCACAGCATCATCCTGATCGCGCTCGGAGCCTTTTGCGCCACGTTTGGCGGCGTGAGCGGCTACACGGTCGCGATCAAATTCGGCGGCAAGCACGTCGCGACGGTCTTCAGCACGATGAACATGTGCGGCAACATTGGGGCTGCGCTGTTTCCCATCACGGCCGGCTGGCTGGTGGCCCGGACGGGGAACTGGAACCTGATACTATTTCTCTTTGCGGGGATCATGGCGGTGGACGCCGTCTGCTGGGCCTTGCTCAATCCCCAGGGGACACTCTTCGGAGACGCCGATGAACTGCGTTAGCACGCCCCAGTCGCGCTGCCGGGCCGCCGTCGGCCGATGCGACATCACGCCGCCGGTCGGCATCTACCACCGCATGTGGGGAGCTGCATTGCACGATCGGGCCACGGGCGTTCATCGCCCGTTGGAGGCGACGCTGTTGTGGCTCGCACCGCAGTCGCCGGCGACCGGGCAACCGCAGATCGTCGTCGCGCTCGATCACTGCATTCTCGACACGGTGGAACAGGCCAACATTCGGCAGGCGATCGCCGCGGCGACGGGCGTCGGCGTCGATCACGTCCTCGTCTCGTTGTCGCACACTCACGGGTCCGGCTGGATGTCCCGCACGCGCAATCATCTGCCCGGCGGTGAGTTGATCGGCCCGTATCTCGATGGGCTGGCCGCACAGCTCGCCAACCTCGTGCGGGAGGCGCAACCGCGTCTGGCGACAGCGACCGTCGTGTACGGCAGCGGACGTTGTTCGCTGGCCGCCCATCGCGATTATCTCGATGTCGAACAGGGCGGCTACGTGTGCGGCTTCAATCCCGACGGCCCGGCCGACGACACGCTGCTTATCGCCCGCGTGACCGGCGAGACAGGGCAGACGCTGGCGACGCTCGTCAACTATGCCTGCCATCCCACCACGCTCGCGTGGGACAACACGCTCATCAGTCCCGACTGGGTCGGGGCGATGCGGGCGGTTGTCGAACAAACGACGAACGCTCCGTGCCTGTTCCTGCAAGGGGCGTCGGGGGATCTCGGCCCGCGCGAAGGCTTCGTCGGTGACACGGCGGTCGCCGATCGCAATGGGCAGCAGGTGGGCTACGTCGTGCTGTCGACGCTCACCGCGTTGCCGCCGCCGGGCACCGAGTACCGCTACACGGGGCCGGTGCTGTCCGGCGCGACCATCGGCACGTGGCAGCATCAACCGTTGAGCGCCGACGACCTCGATCAACAAACGACGTGGAAGTGGGAGCAACTGACCGTCGAGCTGCCGTATCGGCACGATCTCCCCACGGTCGAACAGACCACCGCCGAGCGCGACCACTGGCTCACGGAGGAGAACCGCGCTCGCGCCGCCGGCGATCAGGACCGCCTGCGCGGCTGCCGCGCACAAGTGGAGCAGCGCACCCGGCAACTCGCGCGGCTGGCGGCGTTGGTGCCCGGCCGGGCGTATCCGCTCGTGGTCCATCTGGGATTGTTGGGCGATGCTGTCTGGATCTTCCTCCCCGGCGAGCTGTATCAGGCGTTTCAGATCGCGCTGCGGGCACGCTTCGCGCCGCGTCCCGTCGTCATCGCCACGCTGACCAACGAGTGGCAGCCGGGCTACATTCCCCCGGCCAGCACGTACGGTTATGGCATCTATCAGGAAATCATCGCGGCCACGTCGCCGGGCTGCATGGAAACGCTGATCGAAACGATCTCGCGCGCCGTTAAGGAAGGTTTTAGCCCCGAATGGGGCGGCAGATCGTAGCCCCAGGCGTGAGCCTGGGGGATAGATCGGATCGTGGCAGCAAGCCCCGGAGGGGCGACAGAATGTCGGCGGTCATTCGATTTCTGCCGCCCCTCCGGGGCTTCCCTAGAGGGGCGATCCCGTTCCCCAGGCTCACGCCTGGGGCTACGATCTGTCGCCCCGCTGGGGCTGAAGAACGATCACCAACCATCGACTGTACTCGCTGACCTGCATCGCTGGCGACGTTGACTCGTCCCGGCGTCTGCACCACGGTAAACTCCCCGCTATGAAACGACGCACCTTTCTTCAAGGCGGATTGACGGCTGCGCTCGGCACGCCGTTGCTGGCCGCGTTGCGGCAGGAACGGCTGGACGACGCAGCCGACGTGCTGGCCAAAGCCACGGCGAGCGGGCAGGTCTCCGCGGCGGTGCTGCACGTCACCCAACGCGAGATGTCGTTCACGCGCCGGTTCGGTCGGGCGGCCTCCGACGAGGCGATGTTTCTGCTGGGGTCAATCTCCAAGCCGATCTGCATGACCGCGCTGATGACGCTGTTCGATCGGGGGGAACTCGGCCTCGACGATCCGCTCAAGAAGTTCCTGCCGCAGTTCATGGGCGACCGGCGGGACCAGGTGACGATGCGGCATCTGCTGACGCACACCTCGGGGCTGCCGGATCAACTGCTGGACAACGACGCGCTGCGGAAGAAGCACGCCGGGCTGTCGGAGTTCGTCGACCATGCGGTTCGCACGCCGCTGGGTTTCGCCCCCGGCTCGCAGTATCAGTATTCCAGCATGGCGATCCTGCTGGCGGCCGACGTGGCCCAACGGATTTCCGGGACGGACATCCGCGAGTTCGTGGACCGCTCGGTCTTTCAACCGCTGGGGATGAAGCACTCCGCGCAGGGGCTGGGGCGGTACGCGCTCGACGACATGGTTCCCGTTCAGACGGAGTTCGCGGCCCCGGAAGCGGGGGCGGGCGATCCGTCGGCCAAGGATTGGGATTGGAACAGCCCCTACTGGCGCAAGCTCGGCGCGCCGTGGGGAGGCACGCACGCTTCCGCACCGGACGTGGGGCGGTTTCTCGCGGAATTCCTGTTGGCGAAGGGGCAGGTCGTCAAACCCGCGACGGCGAAACTGATGGTCGGCAATCACAACGGTCCAGGGATCACGCCGCGCGGGCTGGGGTTCAACATCGGCTCCGCGGCCGGCAGTCCGGGGTGCTCCGAGCAGACGTTCGGGCACACGGGATCAACCGGCACGCTGGCTTGGGCCGACCCCGCGACGGACACGATCTGCGTCGTTCTCACGTCATTGCCGGGCCGCGCCGTGCAACCGCATCCGCGCGAACTGGCGGCGGCGCGCGTCGCCGCGGCGGCGGGATGAGGGGGCGAGCGCTCCCTGCCGTGTCCAACACTAACCCGAAGCGTGAGCGAGGGCGAGCGCTCGCCCTCGCTCACGCTTCGGGTTAGTGTGATTGCCTTGCGAAGCGCACGGCCCCCTCACCCTAACCCTCTCCCCCCGAAGACGGGGGCGAGGGGACCAAGCAAGAGGCATCATGACACACACTCGGTGGATGCAGACGTTCGACATCGTCACGGTCATGTTGTTCTTCGGACTGATGCTATGCCCGGCGATCAGCCATGCTGAGCAGTTCGTGCTGTTCGACGTCACGTTCACCTACACCAAGACGGACGCCGACAACTCGAAGCCGAGCAAGTCGCACTATTACGTCCGCGACCAGCTCAATGCCAACCGGCCGAAGGACTGGACCGCCCCGGTGGACTATCGCAATGGGACCGTCCACATCCGCACCGAGGTCATCGAGAAGCCCCCCGGCGGCGAGCCCACCACATGGTCGCTGTGCTACATCCCGAACAAGGGGCAAAAGAACGGCTACGGCTGCACGGGGACGAAGCTGTATCGCGAGCCGGGCGTCTACGAGCAGGACGTGTCGATGAAGTCGTTCTGGGAGAACGATTCCATCGTCTGGTCCGAGGGGATCAAGCAGATGGACCTCGTGATCAAGGACGGGAGCGGCGGCGGCGGGCATGCGCACAAGCGGGCCGACGCGGAGAAGTTCTTCCCGACCAAGGTGCGGATCACGATGGTCCAGGTCGCGGCGGGGTCGAAATACGATCCGACGCTGGTCCCCAATCTGCCGGACAAGCCCGCGCTATCCGCCTGGAAATGGTCGCCTGAACTGATGCGGCCGTTCTGGCGGGGGACCGTCGTCGAAGGGGAATCGGTGCTGTTCATCAGGGACGGCACGACCGGACAGGCGAAGGCGTCGGTGTTGTTTCCGATTCAGCAGGTGCGGTCCGTCCGCAATTCGGCGAGCGACGTCACGTACGAAGAGGGCCGCGACTACGTCTGGAAACCGGAGTCGCGCGAGATCACGCTCCCCGCCGGTTCGCGGATTCCGTCGCGCACGCCGCAAGAACTTCGACGTCCGGAGAAGTCGCAGCCGTACGCGCTGACGCACCGCGACGGCAACGGCGAGATCCTCTTCGGCGGACGGCTGGAGTACGCGGAGATGCAGACCTGCATCACCTACGCGCACGCGCCGGACCAGTGGAAGTCCCCAGTGCCGAAGTTCGACGCCCAGGCCTTGCCGCGGACGGTGGACCGGTTGCGCAACAAGCAGCCGTTGTCGATCGTGGTCCTGGGGGACAGCATTTCGGCGGGGGCCAACGCCTCCGCCCTGTACGCGGCCCCGCCGAACCAGCCGGCCTATCCGGAGCTATTGCGGCAGCATCTGGAGGCCAGCTTCGGAAGACCGGTCGCGCTGAAGAACCTCGCCGTCGGCGGCAAAGACACGGCGTGGGGGGTGACCCAGGTCGCGAGCGTCGTCGAAGCGCAGCCGCAGTTGGTGATCTTGGCGTTCGGCATGAACGACGTCGCCGGCCGAACGGCCGAGGACTATCGGGCCAGGACACAGCAGACGATCACCGGCATTCGCGAACAATTGCCGAACGTCGAGTTCATCCTCGTCGCCTCCATGCTCGGCAACCGCGATTGGGTGCGGCTCAAGCACGAACTGTTCCCCGCCTACCGCAACGCACTCCAGGAACTCTGCGGGCCGGGCGTTGCGCTCGCCGATCTGACCGCCGTCTGGACCGAATTC
Organism: Planctomycetaceae bacterium; assembly: GCA_034439795.1. Classification (GTDB taxonomy): domain Bacteria; phylum Planctomycetota; class Planctomycetia; order Planctomycetales; family Planctomycetaceae; genus DSVQ01. The sequence goes on from JAWXBB010000042.1 coordinate 17,254, forward strand.
CTGACGCTCAAGCAGGACTGGGACCAGACCGGCAACGGCGTGAACCACCCCAACGACTTCGGCCACCGCGTCTACGCCCAGGTCATCGCGGCGCTGCTCATGCCGGATGGGGATTCCGCGGCCAAATGACGCATCGCGACGACCGGTTAACCGTTAGCGCAGAACTTCCGTCGCGTTTTTACCCCGAAGGGGTTGCATACCATAGCCCAGGGTCGCGCAGCGCACCCTGGGTTGCCTGCAGAAAACGCGTGCTTACGCCGAAGGCGTTAGATCATGTGCCGAATGATGCAACCCCCTTCGGGGTTGGTGTTCCCCATTGCAAGACTTCCCAGGGTGCGCCGCAACGGCGACCCTGGGCTATGGTATGCAACCCCGTTGGGGTAAATCTCCGCGGCGCACTGCCGCTCGGTGCCGATTGAACGGCGTCACGGCCAATCCGATCAACGGATCAACCGCTACACCGCAACGCGCTGGGCGATCGTGCCGAGATCGACGATCGCCGCCCGTGACCCGGCGGCCCGCACCCGTTCGCAGATCAGGTCGATCGTCTGGAACTCCGGGTCGGCGACGTACAGGCACGAAGGGTGGGCGAGGAAATCGAACGCGGCGCGCCGCTCGATGGCCCAATCCACCGCGGCCCGCACGGCGTCGAGAAACCACGGCAGCTTCCAGCGCCCGTTGCGGAACGCGCCGATGTCGCTGATCGGACTCATCGGCACTTCGATGAGTCCGTCCGGATAGGCGAACGGTTGTGCCGCGGCTTGTGCTTCGACAATGCCGTCAATCACGGCGGTCGTCGGCGCCTGCATCGGCTCCGTGTTGGGATGCCGGGGATACAGGCTGCTGATCCAGTCGAAGCCGACCTCCCGCAGCAGCGCCCGGACGGCGGGTTGATCGCGCAGTCCGTCGGCAAATCCGCCCGGCGTGCGGAACCCGGCGGGCACGATTCCCAGCCGCGACTTCATGGCGACATTCGTTAGCACAATGTTTTCGCGCAGCGCCTCGTCTACGGACCGGTCCCGCAGCAGCCACGGCACCCGACGGAAGCGAAACTGCAGGTCTTCGACGGTCTTCGCGGTGACGTTCACGTGGTCGTACGTGTGATTGCCCAGCGGATGGCCGTCGCGACTGAGCTGCGTGAGCCAGTCGACGTTTTCCTGCTCCAGCACCCGGCCGACGACGAAGAAGTGGATTACGCCTCCGGCCGCCTTCACGCGGCGGGCCGCTTCGACGGCGTACCGTTTCGTCTCCTCGTTGAGGTTCCCCTTTTCGTAGTCCCAGTGCGTGGCGTCCCACGTCGGGAAATTGCGGCTCATTTCCAGATCGAGCGTGATTGCCACGTGGGCAACGTCGGCAGTCGCGGCTTGCACGGAACTTCGCGGAAACGCCAGCGCTCCCGCACCGAGGGCCGCGGCCCGTTGCAACCATTCGCGGCGAGTATGCACGGGGGTCATCAGCCGCATTCTTCAAGGCTCCCCATCTCATGCACGATTGTTGTTAAAGGCAGAAAACATCAGTCCACAGATTACGCAGATGACACAGATTCTAAGGCAAAAAAAGAATCATTCATTCTCTTCCTCTTTGCTTCTGGTACTGAATCTGTGAAATCTGCGTAATCTGTGGATCACCTCTTCCTCAATCACATGGCCAAGTCGTTGAAGTGCCATCAGTTGCTACTCCCACTTCACCCACGAGACTTGCGTCACCAGTTGCTTGAGCGATGCGAACGAAATCGCCGCGTTGACGGCGAACCGCGGGCTGGTGTTCGCCGGGAACGTCGCCAGCGACGCATCCGCCACCAGAAACACGTTGAAGTCCTTCGACAGATTCTCATACCCCGCCGTGGTGCGGCAGAAGCACATGTCGGTGGCGTACCCGGTCAGCAGCACGTGCCGGATGCCCTGCGATTGCAGGAACGCCTTCAGCGGCGCGTAACCTTCCGCGTCGTAAATCACGACGTCATCGGGATGCACGTCGACGTCGGTGGTGACCGGAATCGGCAACTGCCAGAACCCGGCGTTGTTGTACTTCGCCGTGGCGTCCAGCCCCGGGAACTGCAGGAAATAGTCGATCACCGGCCGGTCATTCGACAACTGCAACGTCGGGGGCAACGGCTCTCCCAGATACTGGAACGTCTTCAGACGCGTCGCCAGCTCTTTCGCGCCCGCGGCGCGATCCTCATCGCTCGGCTTGTGCGTGAACGAGCGATACAACTTGTGCCGGATGGCGTCCTTCTCGCCGGGCAGGCTGTACAGCACGAGCGCCGCCCGTCCCCGCAGAGAATTGATGAACGGCCGTACGATCTCTTTGGTGTGCCGGGCGGCGAGGTGGTTCTTCTCCTTCGTGCAGAAGTCGGCGACGCCGGCCGGTTCGGGCGTTTCCCAGCCCTGACCGTCGTCGATCCCCCACGGATGGACCATGATCACCGCGGTCTGCGACGCCCGCAGGTGGTTCGGCATCTCGATGATGCCCCGTGCGTTGTACGAGAACCGCCACGCCCGCACGTGCAGATCGGCACCGGGATCGTCGACGATCGCCGGGGCCTCGAAGTGCGCCTGCTCGATGATCGGCTCGAAGAACTCCGGATAGTCGGCGAGCAGCGGCTGCGGCTGCTCGATGCGCGTCAGCTTGTTTTGGTAAGTGCGCTTGCTCGCGACGGCTTCCTGCGCGGCGGCTTCCCTCACGAGGCCGCACAGGCAACCGGCGACGGCCAGCAGGCGAATCGCATGGGTCACGAGAGGCACTCCTGTCAGGGACCGGGGGGAGACGACTGCAAATACGCGAACAGGTCGCGCAGCTCCTGCGGTTTCAGTTGGCGATAGAGATCGTCGGGCATCAACGAGACTTCCGATTCGCGCAGCGCGGCAATCTCAGAAGCGGCAATGGTCGTCCGCTGGTTCTTCGCGTCGACCAGCGTGACGCCGGCATCATCTCGAGAGACCGCCAGTCCCGTCAAGACGCGGCCGTCGACCGTCTCGACGACGACGCTCACAAACTCCTTGCGAATGACGCTGCTGGAATCGACCAGGCTCACCAGCAGGAAGTCGCGATCCCGACGGTTGGCCGTCGTCAGATCGGGGCCGAGCTTCGTTCCCTCGCCGAACATCTGATGGCAGTTGGCGCAGTGCTTCTTATACACGGCTCGTCCGGCGGTGAGATCGCCCGGACCGGCGCGCAGGTCGTTGTTCAGCCGGCGGACCTCGGCCAACTTCTCTTCGCGGCTGGCGCTTTGCAGCCGGCCCCAATGTTTCGTGACCAGCGCGTCCAGTTCGGGATTCGCCAACAACGCGATCCGCCGGACATCATCGAGCGGTACAGCCGCGGGCGGAACCGTGCCGCGGTCCACGGCCTGCAACCAGAAGCGGGCCAGCGATTCCCGGCCGAACATCACGCTGCGAATCTGCGCTTGCCAGGCCGGAGAAGTAGACTTCTGCGACTCCGCAATCAGCGCGGCGGCGATGCGCGGATCGTCGAACCGGCTCAATCCCTTCAGCGCCGCACTACGGACTGCCTCCGGCTGACTCGATGCGACCAGTGAAAGCAAATCGTCGAGCGCGGCGGCCTCGTACCGTCCCTCCAGCATGTTCAGCAGCAACACGCGGCGAGCGGGCGCGGCTTGCGGATCGAGTGCCTCGCGCAGCGCCGCATCGTAGGGGGCTCGATTCCCCAGCGCGATGCTGAGTTGCAGCAACGTCGGGTCTTCGGGACGACGCTGCCAGCGCGCGAACACCAACGCAGACAGTTCCTGCCGCGCTGTCGATGTCTCTGCGGCACTTTGCAATCCCATCAGGACGTGAGGCCAGAGCGTGTCGCGCGCCGCATCGTTCGGAGCGGCCTTCAGCAGGCGGACAACAGACTCATCACCCGCGGCGGTCCCTTCGGCGGCGTAGCGGCGGATCAATCGCGTCAGCAGGAATTCCCGGCCCAGCCGCGATTTCCACAGCGAAGGACGAACGAACCGCTTCAGCACTTCCTCGCGACCCGTCACGCTGTGCCGCTCGACCGCCCACCACCACAGCAGTGGTACATACGGGTCATCGAGATTGAGATCGCGGTTGATGTTCGCATTGATGATCGGCAGCGCCTGTCCCGCCGGCAGCCGCGCCGCCGATGACGCCAACTGCTGGCGGACATCAACCGACGGCTCGCGCTCGGCGAACTCGTCGAGTCGGTGC
>JAWXBB010000043.1:0-2937 GCA_034439795.1 Planctomycetaceae bacterium
GACGACAACCGGACGAACACGGCCCGTTGTCGAATTATCGTTGAAAAACCGCCGCCTAGAGCTGGCGGATTTCCGCCAATCTCGATCAAACTCCGGGGGGATTCCCCGCAACCGTCAAAGTCGAGAGGACGGCTGCCAGTTCCGCCAGCGAGTTCACCTGCATCTTCCGCAAGACGGAACTCCTGTGCCGTTCAACGGTTCGGGAGCTGAAAACGAGGTTCTGAGCGATCAGTTTGTTGGCGAATCCGGCCATCAGGCCGTCGAGGACAGCCCGCTCGTCCGAGGTCAGGGTCGCCAGCCGTTCCTGGACTGAGTTCGTCTGCAGCCGTCGGGCAAAAGCCTCCTGACTCCGGTCCAGCCCTTCCCGGACGGCCGCCATCAACGCGGCCGAGGAATAGGGCTTCTCCAGCAGAGTCACGGCCCCGTTTTGCATGATCTGCACCGCCGTGGCGATGTTCGCCCCGCCCGAGGCGATGATCACCGAGAGATCGCTCCCCAGTTGCAACAGCCGCGATTGAATCTCCGCGCCCGAAATGCCCGGCAGGTTCAAGTCGATGATCACACACCCGACTCTCGCGTCGGACGAATGCTGAAAGAATTCTTCGCCGGAAGGGAAACAGTCGATGGCGAGGCCGTTGTTCTCAATGACCGCCTGGATGAAACGCAGGATGGCGGGATCGTCGTCGATGGCGAAAATCCGCGGCGGCAATGTTTCGGGCATCGCAATCGCCCTTTCCATTCCTGACTCACGCCATCGATGAGAGTTGGCTGGGAGACTTCGCGAGGACGGAAATCGCAGCTCGCTTGTCGCGTTGATGGCGAGCCGATCCGCTGCTCAAAGTGTAATCGTTCTCTGCCGGGTTTCCAGAAGCGAACGTCGCAAACGGCCGGATTCCGAAGGGCTTGCCAGAAAACCCTCAACCCGGAATTCCCTGCACTTTGAGGAGGTCGGCGAGAGCGGCTTCGACAGAAGGGAACGCTCGACGGACGGCAGGTCAAGGGTGTGCGTCTCGATTCTGGGTTGCTCTTCGGTTCGGTCCCCTCGCCCCCGTCTTCGGGGGAGAGGGATAGGGTGAGGGGGCCGAGCGCTTCGCAGGACGATGCTCGGTGCAATACCAACCCGAAGCGTAAGCGAGGACAAGACGAGCGCCAGCGAGGCGGCAAGGAGCGCTCGTCCTCGCTTACGCTTCGGGTTGGTATTGGACCCGGCAGGGAGCGATCGCCCCCCTCACCCCGACCCTCTCCCCCGAAGACGGGGGCGAGGGGGCCGGAGGGGAAATCCACCCAGAATCGGGACGCATACCCGGAGGTCGAAGACCGAAAAGGTTTCCCTCGTGAATGCCGATGGAATCTGGCATAATTCGTGGAGGTTCGTGGAATGGTCTGTTCCGGATCGCCAGTCTGACAATTCGCGGTGAGTCAACCTCACCCGGAGACGCTCCATGCTGCTTCGTCGCGATTTTCTCGCCCAGTCGGCCGCCGCCCTCGCGGCTGGTTCGATGACCGTCCGGTCGTCGGCCGAGGACGCGCCGGCCGCGGGCGATTCGCCGCGTGGGAAGGCCGAGCATTGCGTCGTCGTCTGGCTGGGGGGCGGGGCCGGGCAGATTGACACCTGGGACCCCAAGCGCCGCGGCGATCCGAAAGAAAAGACGCCGGGGTCGTATTACGACGCCATCGACACGGCGATCCCCGGCACGCAGATCGTCGAACACTTCCCGCGGTGTGCGAAGATTCTGGACCGTTTCAATCTCGTCCGCACCGTGCATCACGACGTCATCGACGAGCACGCCGCGGCGACGAACCGCATGCACACCGGCCGGCAGCCGAGCGAGACGGTGGTCTATCCGTCCATCGGCTCCGTCATCGCGTACCAGCGGGGACCGGTCAGCGACCAGGTGCCGGCGTACGTGCTGATCGGCTATCCCAGCACGACGCGCGGGCCGGGCTTTCTGGGGGCGAAGGGGAACTACGTTTATCTGACCGACACCAACTCCGGGCCGGCCGGGTTGGCGCGGCCCGTGGACATCACCGCCAACCGGCAGGCCCGTCGCGAAGCGCTGCTGGCGAAAGTCCGCGAGGAGTACCTCGCCCGCAGCGGCAACAGCCTGCCGGTCCAGAACTACGACGCGATGATTGCCGAGGCGTTGCGGTACGGCGGCCCGGAGTTCACGCGGATCTTCAACCTCAAGGAAGAGTCCGGCTCGCTCCGGGACGACTACGGTGGCGAGTTCGGCCAGCGGTGCCTGCTCACCCGCCGCCTGTTGCAGTCCGGCGTGCGGTTCGTCGAGGTCTCGCACAATCTCAACTTCCTCAACGGCACCGGTTGGGACGTGCACAACGAGGGGATTCTCAACCAGCACAAGTTGATCCTGGAACTCGACCAGGCGCTCGCCGCGCTCGTCACCGATCTCGAACGGGTGAAGCTGCTCGACAAGACGCTGATCGTCGTCGCTGGCGAGTTCGGCCGCCCGGCCGGTTTCGACGGCGGCGGCGGCCGCGGTCACCACGGCAAATGCTTCACCGTCGCGCTCGCCGGGGGCGGTCTCAAGAACGGCGTCACGATCGGCGAAACGGATGAGTTGGCAATGCAGATCGTCAGCCGCCCGGTCTCGGTCCCCGACCTGCACGCCACGATCTACGCCGCGCTCGGCATCGACCCGCACGAACCCCTCTACGCCGGCGACCGCCCCGTCCCCACCACCGACGGCGGCCAACCGATCCGCGAACTGTTCGGCTGATCCCACCCGCGATATCGTCAGAAGCCGCGGGATAGCCATCCCGCGGTTCTTCTTTTCGCGCGGGGACAAAGATGAAAATCGGCATCGTCGGCAGCGGATTCGTTGGAGCGACGAAGCGCCTCACGACGGCGTACGCCGCCGTCGCTGCGACGAATCCGCTGCCGACGATGCGGATTTGCATCTATGTCCCCGCGCGCAA
>JAWXBB010000044.1:0-27398 GCA_034439795.1 Planctomycetaceae bacterium
CTTGGCGTTCGTGAGTTCGCAGATGGCGGTGTGAACGGCTTCGCAACGGACGGCGTCACGGGCGAGGACCGTCAATAACTTCGCGGTGGTGACGCCGTCGCCGGTGGGATCGACTTCATCCCAGCCGTCGATGAGGCTTCGCAAAGCCGCGGCCTGAACGTCGGAGCGGTCGACCAACTCTTGCCGCACGGCCGCCGGGTCGGGTTGTCCTGCCCACACCAGCGCGTTGCGAATGAGGTTTGACCACCCCTCGAACGATCCCCACTCCGGCAACCGCTGTGACGGCCTGCCGGCGACGTGGAACGCCCGGAGGACGGTCAAAGCCGCGGACAGCAATCGGCCCCGGTTGCGGCGAACGTGGTCGACCAAGTGCGGATGCCGGAAGCCGCTACGCTCTTCGGGTCGCTCGATTTTGCAATCCAGCCGGATCGGTTGGACGCGGCGCGACGTGTCGGCCGCGAGGATCACGTTGTTGCCGGTCGCGCCCCACACCAGCCGGAGGGGGAAGTCGACCATTTCTGACCTGCCTAGCAATCGGTCCTGCCAGCGGGTCGCGGTCAAGGCGGCGTCGAGCGAAGCGCAGCCGAGTTGCGAGGCGATGTTGTCGATCAGGCACAGGGCGTCCCCGCGGATGGCGAGTGAGGTGATCCGCTTCCGGGCCTCGTCGTCGTCGTTGGGGTTGCTCATCCGGGGGAGCGCGTCCCCGGTTACGATCATGCCGACGGTGTCGCACAGCAGCGACTTGCCCGAACCGCGGACGTTGGCGTCAACCAAAAACAGCGGGGCCGGCCCATTGAACGCCGGGCGTGCGAGAGGCGTGAGTACGAACGCGAGCCACCCGGCCCCGTGCTCCGGCCGCTCGAATGGGAAATCGGCGGTCACGTCCTCAAGAATGCGGATTGCAGCCCGTGCATCGTCTCGCGTTGGATGTTCGGCGACTTCAACCACCAGCCCGCGGAGGTCGAGATAGAGCCCGGTCGCCGGATCGTAGCCCGGCAGCGTCAGGACCGTGCCGTCGCCGCGCAGCACCGGAGCCGTGGTGATGCCGTCGAGTGCACGGATTCCGGCCCACTGCCCACGGCCGCAGACGGCTTTGATATTCCAGTCGGGCGGATGTGCCGGCTTCTCTTCGGGTTCTTCGGCGTCCCCTTCCAGGCGAACGTAGCGAGCGTGCCGCGTGAGCCGTTCGCGAATCGTTGCCGGGCCGACGGCGGCAATCCGTGGCGCACTAGCCGGCCGTTCGATGCCGTCGCCGCTGAATCCGTCGGCCACGATTTGCACGAGCGACCCGGCCCGCTGATACAAGTCGTGATCGGCGGACAGCGCCGCGACCGATTCATCGTTGACGCGGTGTTCATCCGTGCCGATCACAATCGTTGGGCGGGAGTCGCCTTCGCTGATCGTCGCCAGGCCAGACCCTTTCGTGGGGAGCTGTGCCAGGTGTGCGTCGATGGCCGCTTCGCTGGTGAGCAGCGTCGGCACGCCGCCCGCGGCGAGCAGATCGTCGATTCCCTTGCCTTGTTCCGCCGGCCACGTCTCCACCTCGACGACGAATCCCTCTTTCCGCAACCCGGCGACCATCCTGCAGAGGTTGTCGGCCACCGTGGCGTTCGTCGCCGCGTCGGCATCGAATGCGACGACAACCGTTTTGACGCCGAGTGCATGAAGAACAGACAGCACGCCGCGCCAACTCGCCACGCCGCCGATAGCGATCGTCGGCAGGGGACTGAGGCACGTTGCGACGTCGCCTTTCAATTCCCCCTCGGTGACTCGAGCGCGCGGAATCGGCCAGGCCACACCGACGGGAACGTGCGGAGGGCTGCCCGGCCCCGGCCCGCCGTTTTTCTTGGAAGACAGGTAGGCATACCGCGGCTGTTTCCCGCTGACTTTATCCTGGCGATATTTGAGGGCGACGATCCGGCCTTGCTCATCGCGCACGGGAATCAGAATGCAGTCCCGGCAGGCGAGCGTGAGGAATGGCCCATAACGGCCGTCGCGACGAATGAACCCCGGAACCTGCATCAACTTCGTGCCGAACTTCTCCAGCAGCCGAGCGAAGATGCCGCGCGAAACGCCCGCTTTGACGCTGCGATACTTCCGAAGCGCCATTTGCTCGCCGGACAGGCCGCGGGCCTTTAGCGCGTCGTTGTGATAGCCGAACAGCGGCAATTCGGCGAGCAGCGCAGAATAGACCGCGTGCCGGTCACCCGGCCCGGCGAGCTCGGATGTCGTTGCGGGAATCTCCGGCTTCTCGTTTCGCTCGCCGGTATGGTGAACATGCCCGCCGGCATCGTCGTGCGACGTGGCCCCGTCAGCGACGCGCATACAGCGGTAGGTGTCGCCGTCGTGACCGCACCAATCTCCCTTGCCGCAGATCGCGCATAGGTCGGACGGTGTGACGGTGGTCCACTGCGCTGCCGGCCGCGGGCTGTCGCTCAGTATTTGTGCGTCCTGCATTTTCATCGACCCACCTCCGCTGCGTGGGTCTTGATTGTGTCGGGCTTGATGCCCATGATGGTGGCGTCCTTTCACTGAACGCCGGGGTATGGTTGGTCGCCGCCCCGGCGTTTTTGCTTGCGCGGGGGGTTAGCGGGATTGGAGAGCGGTCATCGCCGCCGCGGCCTGCCGCTGACGACGAACACGAGCCGCACCGGGGGCGGGTTGCTGCGTCGGGTTGTCCGCGTTCAGCGCCCGCAGGAATTCTTCACACCACGCGGTTTGCGTGTATCGCCGGGATCCAGAGACGACGGTGCGGAGGCGGATTCGCTCCCCGTTCCGGGAGACGCCGTGAAGCGCCCACCGCCAGAGCGTGGCGCGGTGCGGCCTGCCGGGAAAGCAGTGGCAGGCATCGTCCAGTGCGATGTGGGGATCGACCTGCGTGCGGTCGTCCTGAGAGAGAGACGCGATCATCGTTGTCCTCCGGTTGTTCGCCGGAGGATGCCGCAAAACGAAAGCGGCGGGAAAATCCGCCGACGAAATGGCTAATCCATTCGTCAGCAGACTCCCGCGCTGGTGCGACGAGACCGTCTGTCTTGGTCATCAGGTCAAAGGGATGATTCCCTCCGCCCGATACCGAATCATCTAGGTTGTATCCGCGTGCGACAGCAAATGCTGCATTGGTCGCGGTCTGGGTATCAGTATAAGCAACCGGCGCACGGGGTCAAGCCGGTGTGCGCCGGTTTGTCGGATTTTGCGTTCAACCGATCTTCGCGACCACGTCGGCCGCGAGCCGGTCCATCTTGGTCGAGTAGTTCGCCGTCATGTCGGGCTTGCTGTGCCCGGCGAGCGCCTGCGCGGCCTCCATCCCGAACGTGTCCCGGACCGTCGTGGTGACGTTGTGCCGCAGCCAGTGCGGGGAGAATCGGGGCAGGTCCAATTTGTCGCACGCCGTCGTGACGCGATTGCCGTAATGCGACCGCGTGATCTTGAACAACTTCGCGGACTGGTCGGCCTTCAGATGCTTCGCGAGCACGGCCTGCGCCTTCGGGCCGAAGTACAGCCGGCGGGTCTTGCCGTGCCCCACGGTCTTGTGATCGGCGAGCGTCGCCGTCCACACGTCGCCGGTGCGGTCGATCATCGCCGTGGTCAGCATCAACAGTTCACCCGGCCGGCAGCCGGTGAGCAGTTGCAGGTCCATCAGGTCGCGGACCAACGGGGAGACGTACCCCTTCACGGCGTCCACGTTCGCCACGGGGACGGATTCCCGCTTTGCTTCGGTCTTGCCGGCGGACAGCCCGGCGACGGCTTCCAGGCGTTGCAGCGTCACCGGCTCTACCATGTCGTTTTCGATGCCCCAGCGGACCACGCGACGAACCCGGCAGACGCTCTTGTTGACGAAGCCGCGCGTCCAGCCTTTCGCGACCATCGCGTTGCGTGCGGCCTTGAGTTGCGTCGGACCGAAGTCGCGGATCGGCAGCAGGCCGTACAACTGGACGACGGGGAGCATGGCGGATTTGAGGCAGTCGAGTTCCGCCGTTGGCCTCCCATTCTTGACGTAATGCCGCTCGGCGAAGTCGAGATAGGCGAGCCACAGTTCCGCCATCGACGGACCGGGGTCGTCAATCGTGGTAGGAACAGTGGTAGTGCCCGGCCGTGCGAGGGGATCGACGATCCGGCCGGAGCAATGCTGAGCGACCAGTTCGCCGAACTTCCGGCGGGAATCGTCGCTGCCGAACGGGCCGAGATAGAAATCCCGGCCGTCGATCCTGGCGCGGGCCTGCCCGGTCGGTTTGTGCAGCAGATATGAGGGAATCAGAGACTTCGGGCGGGGCATGGTGTGGCACTCCTGTCGTTTCGTGGTAGCACTACCACGATTCGTTCAGTCGTTTCTGCCGCACCACGGAACACCCGCGGGTATCGTAAGTCTCGATTCGGCTTGCGTTTACTTCACAATGCCCAGGACAGGAATCGAACCTGCACGGTATTACTACCACTAGGTCCTGAACCTAGCGCGTCTGCCAGTTCCGCCACCTGGGCTTGTCAGGTTGCTCAGGTCAGAAGAATACGGATCGACATCGCGGACAGCAAGCATTCCGTCGGGATTTTCTGTTGACCCATAAGATCGACGCGATTCGCTGTGGCCGTGAAGCGATTCAAGGAACCGGTTGGTGAGAACTGTCTGCGGGCGGCGGCTGTAATTACAGCTTGGCGACGAATACCGGCACTGAATTCCCTCGAAAATGACAATGACATCTTCCCTCGGAAATGACATCGTCAGTTTTTCCTCTGGCGAAGTCTTTCATCTAGGCAACGCCATCCAATGCCTGCTCGATACGATGTCGGCGGACTTGCCGGACGGCACGGCAGTCGCCATAATCTTCCCCTTCCCGCAGCGCGGCTGCGACGGTTGGGCGTTGGATTTGTCCCGACGGCCACTCACTTCTGCGTCCTTGCCGGCGACTGCCCGGTCGGGACGGGTTCCCCATCGCGGAACCACCACCAGAGGAATGCGATTCATGGCGACGTTGAACAAGACCGAGATCAAAAAACTCCGCAAGAAGCGGCAGCGGCTGAAGAAGAAACTGCGTTGCCGGTTCTGCCCGCAGGGCTGCGACAAGCCGCCGCGTCCGATCTTCGTGGACTACAAGGATCTGAAGACGCTGCGGTCGGTGATCGACCGGGAAGGGAACCTGCTCTCCCGCCGGAAGACCGGTTGCTGCGCGAAGTATCAGCGGGCCGTTCGCGATGCGGTCATCCGCGCCCGGTACATGGGCCTTCTGCCCTACGTTGCCGAAGAGTAGCCACGACTCATTGACATCCCATGACGAACGCCCGGAGACCACGTCTCCGGGCGTTATTTTCGTGGGATGGGTTTCGACCGGACGGCACACACGACGCGCGGCTTGGAAGCGGTTCAAAACCCGATCATGGTCGTTGCGGTTGATGGCTGAACAGTGGTCGGAGGTCAAGTACGCCGCAGGCGTTTCGATCACACAGCCCAGGGTCGCGAGTCTGCGAGCGCACCCTGGGGACATGGCGTCCGAGGCGCATCGACCCTGAAAGGGTCGCATTACCGGCGGCCTCAAACCGTGATGAAACCCTTTCAGGGTATGGGATTCGTCATCGATCGGCCCCCCAGGGTGCGCTCGCAGACTCGCGACCCTGGGCTGTGAGGTACAACGCCTTCGGCGTAAAGATCATGCGGTTTTGAAACAGCTTCTTGGCGATGCGTTCGCGGTCACTTCGGCACTGATGTCAGCCAGTCTTCCCCGAACGCGGCGTGCTTCATGCTTTTCCCTTCGGCAACGAAGTAGCTGTAAACGACGTGGATGCGGCCGTCGCGCGTCTGGATGATCGCCGGATAGTGGTATTGGCCAGACTCGGCCCGTTCGAGATGCCGGGTGACCGGCCAGGTGCGGCCCTCGTCCGTGGACCGCGACACCGCCAGACTGTTCCGGCCGTTCAGCGTGTCGTTGTACACCAGCAGCCAAGCGCCGCTCTTGAGACGGACGGCGTCGAGGCCGGAGCCGGGATTGGGGAGGTCGAGGGCGTCGACCGGACTCCAAGTGACGCCGTCGTCGCTCGATTCCGATCGTCGAATCTTCTTCGTGACGCCGTTCTCGCGCATGTACGCCACCAGTGTGCCGTCGTCGCGACGCAGCACGCTGGGCTGAATGTTGCCGAAGCCGAGCAGCGGTTGCGACGCCGACCACGTGCGGCCCTCGTCGTCGCTGATCGCCATGATCGAACACGAAAACGTGTCCGAATACAGCGGCAGCAGGATGCGGCCGGAAGGGAGCACCGTCGGCTTGCAGCGCGGCTGCCAGCCCAGCCGCTGCGAAAGTTTGTCGCTCAACTTCAAGCGGGCGGCGTCGATTTCCGCCTGAGCGCGCTCCACGAGCGGTTGCGGCAAGCCGCGTAGAAAGTCGTCAAGCATCTGGTTCGCACGGGCGCTGAAGTCGTCGGGCTTAAGGAAGATCGTCCCGTCCCGCGACCACATCGGACAACCGCTTCCGGTCGGTTGATCGGCGACCTGAAACCGCGTCAGGCACGATTCCCACGAGTTGGCCAGAATCACCGGCCAGAACAACCACAACCGGTCGCGGGCATCGACCATCAGGCACGTGTTGCAATCCGGAAAGCCCGGCGTGTCGACGAGGACAAACGGCTCGCTCCAATCGCGTTTTCCGGTCTGTTGTCGCGTTCCCCACACGGCGACGTCATCGGCCCTCCGCTCCCCCGAGCCGCGATACCAAGACACGAACAGCGACCCATCGGCTAACTCCGCAATCCCCGGCGCGTGGTTGTGCTGGTCATGCAGCGGGAACACCAACTCGGACTCGATCACCGGCTCCGCCGCCATCGCGTTCGACAAGCCCACGGCGAGGATCAGGCTCACGGCACTGAGGCGAAGCATCGGGTGAAACATGGCGGGTGAACTTTCATCGCAGGTATGACGAGGGATCGGTCAGACGTTGTCCGCGGAGTTGTGCAAGGTGAGAAGAACTGGATCCACAGATTTCGCAGATGACGCAGATTTAATACGGCGAACTTAGACGCATTTGATTTCAATCTGCGAAATCGGCGTAATCTGTGGACCAAAGCTCTATGGAAGCGCACAGAGTGTCACGTCGTGGCGATCTGGTCCACTGTGCTGGCGTTCATGTTGTCGCTGGTATCAGATGAGAGGATGAGGTTTGATGGCCGATAATATCGTCCCGGTTTTCCCGGCCAATTCCGCGGTTGCCCCGGGAAATCATCTCTGTGATCCCTCAAACTGTGTCGGCACCATCCCTTGCAGCCATTTTTTCGACGGCTATACTGTCCGGTTCCCATCCGCCGCGGCTCGTAGGCCGGGGTGGTCGTTTTTGGTGATGTGACCCAGGCGGAATGAGTCCGATGAGTGGCTGCTGCTATCTGTGCGAGAAGAAGCCCGTGTTCGGCAACACGAAGGTCGAACGGGGCAAGGCGAAGTACCTCGGCGGCAACGGCCGCAAGACCACGGGGATTTCACGGCGGCTGTTCAAGCCGAACCTGCAGTCGATCCGCATCCAGGAAGGGACCGAATCGAAAAAGGTCCGCGTCTGCGTGAAGTGCCTGCGGTCGGGCGACGTCATCAAGAAGGTCGTCCGGGCGCCGTTCACGCTGCCGGCCGAAGCCGCCGCCAAGAACTAGTCCGCCGGGATCGGGTGTGCCGCATGGCTCTCAGCCGTGAGACCGTTGTCAAAGTGGCCTCACTGGCCCGGCTGGAGCTGACCGACGCCGAGGTGGAACTCTTCGGCGGTCAGTTGGGGGCGATTCTCGACTACGTCGCCCAGCTCGACGAACTCGACGTGTCCGGCGTCGAGCCGATGGTGCATGTCGAAGACGTCGCCAACGTCTTCCGAGACGACGTGGTGCAACCGTCGCTTTCACGGACCGACGCTCTCGCCAACGCTCCCAGCACCGACGGCCGCTGCTTCCTCGTGCCGGCGATTCTGTAGCCAACGCCCCTCTTGTGTAGGGTGCAGTCGAGGCTTTGCGAGGCTCAGCCCGTTGGAGTCCAGCCTTTAGGCTGTCTTCGTGTGAGTCGATCAAAGACAGCCTAAAGGCTGGACTCCAACGAAGAGGGTGAGCCTCACAGAGCCTCGACTGCACCCTACCAAATCAGGCCGACGCGACATTGATCGCCCGCCGTGTTACCATCTGCCGATTGGCATCATTCAGCGATGATTCGGGGAAAGTCGGCGAGCATGGGGAGCGGGGAACCAACGGCGGGGGAGCTTTGGCGACACCTGCAAGCCGGCGAGATCACCAGCACGCAGGCCACGACGGCCGCGCTGGACGCCATCGCCGCCCGCGACTCCCGAATCGGCGCGTTTCTGCACGTCGATCGTGACGCGGCCCTGGCCCGTGCGGCGGAGATTGACGCCCGTCGCAAGGCCGGTCAACCGGTCGGCTTGCTCGCCGGATTGCCGGTGGCGGTGAAGGATGTCCTCTGCACGCGCGGGCAACCGGTGACGTGCGCGAGCAAGATGCTCGCCGGGTTTCAGCCGCCGTACGATGCCCACGTCATCGAACGGCTCTCGGCGGCGGACGCAGTGCTGATCGGGCGGACGAACCTCGATGAATTTGCGATGGGTTCCTCCAGCGAAAACTCCGCCGTCCAGATCACCCGCAATCCCTGGGATACGTCGCGCATTCCCGGCGGATCGAGCAGCGGGTCGGCCGCCGCGGTCGCGGCCCGGATGACGCCGGTCGCGCTCGGCAGCGACACCGGCGGCTCGATCCGGCAACCGGCGGGACTGTGCGGCGTCGTCGGGATGAAGCCGACCTACGGCCGCGTGTCGCGCTACGGGCTGGTGGCCTACGCCAGCTCGCTCGACCAGATCGGCCCGTTCTCGACCGACGTCACCGGCGCCGCGGCATTGTTGCAGGCCATCGCCGGCTACGATCCGCGCGATTCGACCTCCGTGAACCGCCCGGTCCCCGACTGGACGGCCGCTGTTGATCAACCATTGAAAGGCCTCAAGATCGGCGTCGCGAAGGAACACTTCGCGGAGGGCCTCGACGCCGAGGTCGCGAAGTCGGTTCGGTCGGCGATCGACGTCTATCGCTCGCTCGGGGCAGTCATCAAAGACATCTCGCTGCCACACGCGAAATACTGCATTGCGACGTACTACCTCATCGCGTGTTCCGAAGCGTCGGGCAACCTCGCCCGGTACGACGGCATGCACTACGGGCACCGGGCGGAATCCGCCAAAACGCTGCTGGAGACATTCGCCCGCAGCCGCGGCGAAGGCTTCGGGGCCGAGGTGAAACGCCGGATCATGCTCGGCACCTATGCGCTGTCGTCCGGCTATTACGACCAGTATTACGTCAAGGCCCTGCGCGTCCGGCGGTTGATTCGGCAGGACTTCGACGCCGCGTTCGCCGACGTGGATGTCATCGCCGGCCCCGTGACGCCGACGGCCGCGTTCAAGATCGGCGAGAAGGCGAACGACCCTTTGGCGATGTACCTGGGGGACATCTACACCATCAGCGCGAACCTCGCCGGCCTGCCGGGGATGTCGATTCCCTGCGGGTTCACGCCCGGCGGCTTGCCGATCGGCCTGCAACTGCTCGCCGCCCCGTGGCAGGAGGAGCAACTGCTGCGGGCCGCGCGAATGTACGAGCGGGAGACGGATTGGAATCGCCGCGCGCCGGAGATGGCGCGATAAGAGAAGAGAAGACCGCGAAACCGCAAGCGTGTGTTGGAAATCGTTCTTGTTGACGCATAGCGTTTGGCCCTTAGCCCTGAACCCTCAGCCCTTAGCTCTCCATGTACGACATCATCATCGGTCTCGAAGTCCACGTGCAGCTGCAGACGCAGACAAAGATCTTCTGCGGGTGCAACACCGCGTTTCATCCGGACCAGCCGAACGTGCAGACGTGCCCGGTCTGCCTCGGGTTGCCGGGGTCGCTGCCGGTGTTGAACAAGAAGGCGTACGAGTTGGGGGTGAAGACCGCGCTGGCGCTCGACTGCCAGATTGCCACGTTCACGAAGTGGGACCGCAAGCAGTATTTCTACCCCGATCTGCCCAAGGGGTATCAGATCAGCCAGTACGACCTGCCGTTCAGCGTTGACGGCGGCATCGACCTGATTCTGAACGCCGACACCGGCGCGACACGGCGCATCGGCATCATCCGGGCGCATCTCGAAGAGGACGCCGGCAAGAACTTGCACGACGAATCGGGCCGCGGCCGCGCGAGCGGCGTCGATCTCAACCGGGCGGGGACGCCTTTGGTGGAAATCGTCACGCAGCCTGATCTGCGGTCCGCCGAGGAGGCCCGTGCGTTTCTGGAAGAGATGCACGCGCTATTGACGTACCTCGAAGTCTCCGACTGCAACATGCAGGAGGGAAGCCTGCGCTGCGACGCCAACGTGAACCTGCACGTGCATCAGCCCGACGGCCCGAAGATCGCCACGCCCATCGTCGAGATCAAAAACCTCAACAGCTTCCGCTTCACCGAGCAGGCCGTGCTGTTCGAGGTGGACCGGCAGTGGCGCGAGTACCAGCGGACGAGGCAGACCATCAAGGACGCCCCGAAATCGACCCGCGGCTTCGATCCCGAGCGGGGGGTCACGTACCCGATGCGCGAAAAGGAAGAGGCGGCCGATTACCGCTACTTCCCCGATCCCGATCTCGTGCCGGTCACGATCACCGAGGCCGAACTGAACGCCATTCGCGCGACGATGGGCGAAACGCCCGCGGCGATGCGGCAGCGCTACCAGCGGGACTATCAACTCTCGGCGTACGACACCGCCGTCATCATCGCCCAGGGGAAACCGTTCGCGACGTACTTCGAGGAGGTCGCAAAAGGCTGCGGCGATGGCAAGCAGGCCGCCAACTGGATGACGCAAGACGTCCTCCGCGAACTGAAGGAACGCCAGCAGACGATCGCCGCGTTCGCGATCCGCCCCGAGGTGCTGTCCGCGATGGTCTCGCGCGTGCTCAAGAAGCAGCTCACGATCAAGTCGGCGCGCGAGGTGTTCGTCGAACTGTTGCAGTCAGAGGCCACGCCCTCGATTGTGCGGATCGACGATGTCGTCGCGGCGAAGGGACTTGCGATCGTGCAGGACGACGGTGCGATCGATGCCGCGATCGCCGCGGTGATCGCCCGCAACGAAAAGGCGGTCGCCGATTACCGCGCCGGCAAGCAGGCGGCGATCGGCGCGCTGATCGGCCAGGTGATGCGCGAGCTCAAGGGAGCCGACGCCCAAGCCGTGCGCGAGAAGCTGACGGCGGCGCTGAGCGGCGAATGACGGCGGCCGACATCACACGATCCACAAATTGACGTACGAATTCACCAGCCAGCCGAACGGCGGGCAGACTTCGCACGCGACGAGCAGCGGCAGGTAGACCGCCGAGATCCACATCGGGCCGTCGATGTACATCGACTCGTACCACGACCAGAACATCGGCCCAATCGACAGCGTGTAGATCAGCCACGCCCAGGCGCACCACAGGCCCCAGCGGCGGAGGCGCTGGCCGCGGGTCAGCTTCGGCGGCGGTGCGGGGTCGGACATGCTGCGACGATAGCCCGGCGAAGACTCCGGCGTCAAACCGGTTCAGGGACGCCGGAGAACCGACGTGCGGTCGGATTCCGCGGCGGTGTCGGCGAGCGATTCGTAGAACTTGCGGACCAGCGCTTCGTACTGCGGCACCATCCGCTCGCCGTAGCCGTTCAATAACTGTTCGCGGACCTTTTCGGGGAGATGGCCCCAGACGTCGACCTCCAGCCGCCGCCGCGGCAGCGTTGCGGCCACGCCGACACGCCGGTTGCCGGTGCGCTCTTCGCTGTCGTCGGCCTGAGAACGATCGCGCAGCTGACCGGTCTGTTGTTGCGAGCCCGAACCCTGTTGCTGACCTGCGGATGATTTCGCGTCGTCTGGCTTCTGGGAATTGGACTGCGACGAGGACGAGTTCTGCTGCTGACCGCCGCCGCTGTTGCCCGACGGATTCGGCTGCGGCGGTTTCGGCGGCGTCTTGAGCAGTTCGTCCAACGCGGCGAGCACCTGCTTCTGCAGATCCTGCGTCGCCGTGCCGGTTTGACCCTCGGCGAGCTGGGCCTGGGCCGCTTTCATCGACTGCACGGCGCGCTGGATGGCTTCGGGACCGGCGGCGGGCGACGGCATCGGCTGTACGATTTCGGCCTTGGGCACGGCGTCATCGGCCGGAAGCGATCCCGTCAGCACAATCAATAACGCGATGAGGAATTGAACGGCGCGATTCCTGTGTGCCACGGCCGTGTCGGCCGTGCGGGGCATCCCAGCGGGAACGAGCGCTCGCACGGCCGACACGGCCGTGGCACACAAGACCGGATGCGGCGTCATGGCTGTTTCTCCGGTGCTGCGGGGGCGGGCTGCGCCGACTGGCTGACGAGTTCGATCAGTTGCTGCGCCAGCGTCGCCAGTTCCCCCTGCTCGACGGCGAGATCCGTCGCCAGAGGCGTCAAATCGACGGGCAATGTGCCGTCCGGCTGGCGTTGCTGCTCCAAAGACGCCGTCCGTTCCAGGCAGTCGGCTTGCAGCTCACGCAATAGCGCCAGTTGCACCTGGAGCGGAATCGCTTCGCCCGGCGGACCAGCCTCCTGTGGTTTCTCGTTCTCGCCCGGCGGTTGACCCTGCGACTCTGTCGGATCGGCTTCCTCGGGCTTGCGGTTCCACGCGGCGAGAATGCGGGCGAGCCGTTGAGCCGCGTCCTTCTCCAGCCGCTGCGTGACGGCGTCGGTCTGCCGTTCGGTCAACCGCTCGGCGGAGCAGTCGAGACTGCGGACCACGCCCGCGAGTGCAGCTTCCGCCACGACGGCGGTCGCCAGTTGGTCGCGCAGCTCCCCCGCTATGGCGCTGAGTTCGCGTTCGACGGCGGCGAGATCCTGCAGCGACCGCAGTTGTCCGCGGGTGAACCGGCCCGATTCGCGGCGCTGATCTTCCAGCCGGATCGTCTCGGCGACGACGCCGTCCTGCCGGGTTTTGAGCGATTCGATTTTGGACGCGATCCGTTCCAGTTCGTCCTGAACGAGCCGCGCCTCAGCCTGACGCCGGTCCTTGCGAACTTCGTTCTGCAATTCTTTGAGTGCCTCTTCGGCCTCTTTGGCATGCTTGCGGAGTTGTTCGGGGTCGTCGGCATCGTTCGCAGCGGCTTCGGCCTGACGCAGTTCCTGGGCGGCCTTCCGGGCGGATTCCGCCGCCGAGCGCATCCGCATCCGGTCGAGTTGCCGTTCGAGCCGCTGGGTGTCGCGGCGGAGTTCTTCGGCCTGTTTCTTGAGCGTCTCCCGATCGTCGGCGGAGAGCGTTTCCTCTTCGGATTTCTTCCGCAGCATCTCGGCCTGCTCGGCCATCTGCTCGGCCGCGGCTTCCAGTCGCTGCAAGCGTTCGACGAGTTGCTCGGCGTCGTCGGGGAGTTGTTCGTTCCAGGTCTGCTGCAATTTCTCTAGGGCTTGTTCGGCCTGCTGCTGCAAGGGGCCGGCACTCCCCATCCGGTTGGCCGCGACATCGTCCGCCGCCTGACGCAGCAAGGCGTCGAGTTGCTGCTGCTGGAGTTGTTCCGCGGCTTCGGTCGCCTCCGCGGCGCGGGCGGGGTCGTCGCCTTCCAGCCGCTTTGCGAGTTGTTCCAGATGCTGTTGGAATTGGCCCAGCCGTTCGGCCTGCTGGCGCTGTCGCGCGGCGAGCTTCTGCAGTTCGGCCAGTTGCTGCGGCATGAGTTCCGCCGGGGCGCGTGAGATTGTCTGCGAGCCGACGTCGGCTGTGTCCGCGTTCAGCTTCTTCTGCGTGTCGAGCAGCGTCTGCAGCTCGCCGGTGAGTTCGCGCTCGTCCTGCCACTGGGCCAGTTCGGCCTGCCGCTCGGTGAGCGTCTCCAGCACTTCGGACTGCCCGCGGCGGGCGGCGGAGAGCGCCTGCTGCGCAGCGGCCGGATCGGCTTGCTCAGTCTGATCGAGCAGCTTGGCGGTCTGCGTGAGCTGCTGGTCGATCTGCGGCAAGGCGGTCATCGCCAGTTCTTCGAGCGCCCCCGCGATCCCCTCGAGTTGCGGTTCGGTCGCGGGGTCGGTCAATCCGTTCTCGGGGAACTCGCCGCGGAGCCGGCGGGCGCGTTGAGCAAGGCCGTGCTGCGGATCGGTGAGCTGGGCGTTGAGCCGGCGCTGATCGAACTGCACCCTGTTCAACAGATCGCGGTCTTCGCCGCGCAGCGAGCCGACGGCCTCCAACTGCGTGGCGAGTTCCGCGGCCTGCTGTTCGAGCCGGGCCTGCTGCTTCGTGGCGTCGCCGAGATCGTCCAGCAGTTCGCCGATGCGGTGTGCGAGATCGGCGGCCTTCTCGTCGGGGGAGACGATGAGCAGCGTCCGCGGCGGACTCTTGCCGATGTGCGGTTCGCCGACGTCACAGGCATCGAGCGCTTCCGCACGGAACACGAGCCGCTGACCGGGCGTCAGATCGAGGTTCGCCAGCGACCACTCGCCACTGTGCTCGAACTGCAACGGGCGGTCGTCCCACGCGGCGAGGCCGCGCACCGTTGGCTCCGATTCATCGCGCTGCCATACGAGCCGCAACTCCGTCAGACCACGGTCGTCTCGAATGTCTATCTCTAAAGGGACCACGGCCGTCGGCGTGACCAGGCGGTCGCTGTCCGGTTGCGACAACAGCACTTCGGGGACGGTGTCGATCTCGCCGCGCAGCTCGAACTCCAGCGGCTGTTGTTCGCGGAATCCCTGACGATCAGCCAAGACGAACCAGAAGACCGCCGTCCCGGGTTTGGAGATGGTCAACGCGCCGACGAAGCTCACACCGTCGGCTGCGACGGTCAAGGGAGTCGGCGTGGTTTCGCGCTGCGCGAGACTGACTCCGCTCAACGGCTTCGTGGATCGGGCAGCCACCGTCACCTGCGTGCCGATGAGGCCGCGGATCTGCGTGACGCCGACGGGCAACGTCTGCGGCGGCAAGCCGGAGTACGTTGGCGGCACGAGCGCGATCTCGAGATCGGCGATTGTCGGCGGCTCGACGACCTCCAGCCGATACCACGGCATCGAACGGTCGTCGCCGCCGGTCACGCGAAATTCGAGCGGACCGCGGGCGACGGGAATCTCGACGATGCCGATCGGCTCCGATGTCCCTTCGGCGACTTCACGAAACTCCTGTTTGAGCAGACTGACTTCGGGCGTGGCGTGCGGATCGAGCCGCGTCTCCAGCCAGACCTGGTCGGGCAATCGGCCGCGGACGCTGCTCGCGAGCAGCTTGAGCGTCTCGCCGCGCACGGCCCGCAACGGGTCGCCCGCATCCCACGTCAGCGGCTGGCCAGCGGCGTCGCACAGTTGCAGCACAGTCGCCTGCGGCCAGGGTTGATGGCCCCACGGCCACACCAGCCGCCGCATCGCCGTCGCGGCTTCCAGCGGGTAGGCGAACAGCAGCACCGCGGCGACGACGCACGTCAACCACGCGGAACACAGCAGGGGGCCGAGGCGGCGCGGCTCGACGATGTCCGCCGGCTCGACGCGGCTCAGATCCTCGCGCGACTGCCGGATGACGAGCGCCTGCAATTCGGACGATCCCCATCGCGGATCGCAGCCGGCCGACGCGAATTCCGCCGCGGAGCGCGACCGGCCGGTCAGCCCCGGATAGCGGCGGTCCACCTGATCGGCGACGAGGCCGTCGGACAAGCCGAACCGCAGTGGCGACCACAACGACCGCCACAACGTAGCGCCGACGAGCGTCCAGACCGTCACGGCCAGCAGGACGCGCAAGCCAACATCATCGAGCCGGATCAGCCAGTCGAGACCGCCCGCGACAATCAAACCGCCGAACAACGCGGTCAGGCTGAGACTGACGCCCGACCACCAGACCAGACGCCGCACGCGACGGCGAATCGCCGCGAGACGGTCGTCGACGGGGTCTGTGGGGGCGGTCATCGGGTGCATTTCCCCAATCATACCAGACGCCAGCGACGCCGCAGCACCCATTCTGCGATCAGCAGCGCCATCATCATCAGCAACGGCTCGAACCGGCTCCACAGCGGCAGCGGTCGGCCCTGTTCCAACGGCACGATCCGACCGGTCGGGATGCGGGCGGGCAGGCTCGCGACTTCGGCGAGCGGCACGATCGTTCCCTGCGTTTTGCGGGCGGTCAGTTGCAGGTCGGCGAGGTCCACCGCGCGGCGCTGCAACTCCCGATGCAGCGATTCCACTCGGAAATCGGCCGCGGGGGGCGAGCGCTCCGACGACGGGCTCGACAGCCAGGCGTGATACGATCCCGCAGTCAGTCCGTTCAATGTCGCCTCGAACACCGACGGCAGATACGGCAACCGATTGAGCGTCACTTCGCGACGGCCTTCGTCGGGGCGTTCGACCACGACGCGGACGGCGTCGTCCCGCGCGGGGGTCAGCCGGTCGTCGAGAAACCGGACCCGCAGCAGCACCGGTTCCCCTTGCAGGAACGATTGCCGGTCCACGACCAGTTCGGCGGACCGGTCCTGTCCCAGCAGCCGGCCGCGGCTGAGGTAGCGGATCGCCTGGCTCCAGTACCGGCCGTAATACGTGTCGCCGGTGCGGAACCGCCACCGCCAGAGTTCGTCGGTCGCGTGATACAGCACCTTCCCCGCGCCGACCTGCTGCATCAGGATCACCGGCAACCGGTCGGTCCGGCCCTTCAACGTCGGATGTTCGACCAGCACCCGCGCTCCGGGCTTGAAGTCGCGGATCGCCAGCAGCCCATAGAGCGGCGGCAGGCTGTTCCAGACCGTTTGATTCTCCGCCTCGCTCCCCGCGAGCCGGAACATCGGCACCCCCTTCTGACCGTCCAGCGTCAGTTGCGGGCGGAAATCGTCGGACACCGATTGCTCCCACGCGGCGTTGTCGGCGGCATCGAGCGGGAACGGCAACAACGGTTCCAGCGATGTCCCCGCGAACGCCTGCGGATTGTGTCGCACCCCGCCGATCAGCAGGAGGCCGCCTCCCTGCTCGCGGACGAACGCCGACAGCCAGTCGGCCGCGGTGCTGCCGAGCTGCGTCGGCGAGACGTCTCCCAGAATCACGACGTCGTACTTCGACAACTCCTCACGCTGCACCGGGAAGTAGGCGATCGCCGTGCGGTCTTCGCGGGCGTACTCGGGGTCGGCGTCGATGAGCAGCGTCTGCAGCGTGATCGACTTGTCGCGCTCCAGCCACTGCTTCAGATAACGGAACTCATATCGCGGGGCCGACTCGACGAGCAGCACCTTCAGCTTTTCGTCGCGCACGCTGAGGGCGCGCTGCTCGCGGTTGTTGTCGCGGTCCACTTCGCCGTCGAGGGGGGGGGCGGAGATCAAAATCTGCAAATCGCCGGCTGTTTCCGGCGTGAACAGCAGCTCGAATCGCGCTCCCTGCTCGTCGCGACGCAGTGTCACCGACTGTTCGGCGAGCGTCTGATCCGAGCCGTCGATGCGGGCCTCGACGACAATCCGCGGCAGATCGACGCCGGTCGCCTTGAGTTTGCCCGCGATGACGACCGGATCGCCCACAAACGCCACGTCGTCCATCACGACGTCGAATAGTTCGAGGTCGCGCCGCGGTTCGTCGCTGCCGACGGGGACGATGAACAGTTCGGTCCCGCGACGACGGATCAGCTCGGCGGCCTGCGAGAGCTTGTCGTTGTCGGACTCGCTGGCGATGCCGTCCGTGAAGATGATGAGGGCCGCCGGCGGCGCTCCGCGGAGTTCGGCAAAGACCTGGCGGACGGCTTCGGCGGGCCGGGTCTGGAGGTCATCGGGCTGCAACCGCTGGACGGCGGCGAGCAACGCGGCGACGTCCGCTCCGTCGCCCGGCACGGCGACGGCGGCAGTGCCGAACTGAAACACCCGCAACGGATGGCTGTCGGCGAGGCCACGGAAGAACCGCCCGTTGTCGGCGGAGACCGCCCGCAGCACCTGGTCCCAGCGGCGTTCGTCCCCCGGACTGGCGGACTTCGTGGCCTGATCCTGGCTCGCCATGCTCGCGGAAGTGTCCAGCAGCACGGCGACCGGCGGCAAGCCCGACCGCGCGATGATCAACGTCGGCTGCATCCACAACAGCCCGGCGACGACAATCGCCGCGAGACGCAGTCCGGTGAGCGTCAGTCGTTGCACAGAACTCAGCGTGGACGATTCCCGCCGGTACGACCAGACGATGGCCGCCATCACCCCGGCGACCGCGACGCAGCCCAGCCACGCGGGCCATTCGACCGGCCACGGCGTCTGCCACGCCCAGCGCCACTGGGTGGCTTCCCCGGCCCCCGTGGGAGGGTGTCCCAGATACCACTCCCAGAAGGCTTTTCCGTTCATCGTCGGTCCGAAGACGAGTTTTCGTGTGCGGCTCTTCCAGCTTACCCCGTGGGGACGATCCGGTCATCTCCGCCGCCTTTGTAGGGTGCAGTCGAGGCTTTGCGAGGCTCACCTCTTTGTTGGAGTCCAGCCTTTAGGCTGTCTTCGTGTGCGTCAAACGAAGACAGCCTAAAGGCTGGACTCCAACGGGGTGGGCCTCGCAAAGCCTCGACCGCACCCTACGAAGAAAGGAGTCACTTCGCGCGGCAAATCGCCGCATAGCGCCGCACGGTCTCGGTGAGCCCAATTTCCAGCGCGTCGGCGATCAGCGCGTGCCCGATGCTGACCTCCAGCACGCCGGGGACGTGTTCCAGAAACGGGCCGAGGTTGTCGAGATTCAGGTCGTGGCCGGCATTCACACCCAGCCCGGCGTCGAGCGCGGCCTGCGCTGCCGTCGCGTATCTCTTGAGCGACTCCTCGCGATGACCGGCGTGAAATTCTTCCGCATATGGCCCGGTGTAGAGTTCGACGCGATCCGCTCCAACGGCTTTCGCGGCCGTCATCGCCAACGGATCGGCGTCCATGAACAGGCTCACGCGGATGCCGTGCGCATGCAGGTCCGCAATGATCGGTCGCAGCGTCTCGGCCTGTGTCGCCAGGTTCCAGCCGTGGTCGGACGTGAGCTGGTTGCGGTCATCGGGCACCAGCGTGCATTGCGTCGGCCGCACTTCGCGGACGAGGTCCAGAAACGCCGGTTCGAGCGGGTTCCCTTCGATGTTGAACTCGACCGCCAACATCTGCCTCAACTCGCGCACGTCGCTGCGGCGGATGTGGCGTTCGTCGGGCCGCGGATGGACCGTGATGCCGTCGGCCCCGGCGTCGATGCAGATCGTCGCCGCACGGGTGACGGACGGAATCCCCGAATTGCGGCTGTTCCGCACGAGGGCGATTTTGTTGAGGTTAACGCTGAGGGAAGTCATGGGGAAGTCGGGAGTTGATGGTTGAGGGTCAAGACACTTTTTTAGAAGCCGCGGGGTCCCACCCCCGCGGAGATTTCCAATGGTGACGCAGCTTCCGAACTGACCAATACAGCCCGAACGCGGACGAGTAAAACGCGACGAGTTGAAAGACAGCAATTGCCCACATTAATTGACGGAAGTATTGATGTGGCCATATCCACGGGGCTTTTGCGGCCGAGGGCAGCCAAAGCTCCCGTGACCACATCCAAGCGAACAGCCAGATTGTTCCGAAACTGAGAAGGGCGAGGCAACTCAAGCCGAACACCAGCCAGACCCACAAACCGACGGGGGCAGGATCGCGCGGCGGTGTCGGTGAAGAGGTCATTGGGGATTTGGAAATGCTCCGACGGGGTGGAACCCGTCGGCTTCTGGGGGGACAATGTCACACCGCAGCGGGTTCGGGATGCGGCGTAACGTCGCGCGACACTCCCGCGCCGCGCAAGCCGCACACGAGGGCGACGCAGACCGCCATCAGCCCTGCGGCGGACCAGTAGGGCCAGGCGATGTCGTAGTCCTGCAACGACAGCCCCAGCAGCGGGCCGAGGATGCGGGCCAGCGACGACACGCTTTGGCCGACGCCGAGGATGCCCCCCTGCTTGTCGTCGGACGTGTTCAGCGACAGCAGCGATTGCAGCGACGGCGTCGTCGCCGAGAAGCCGATCACCGTCACCGGCAGCACGCAGTAGAGCAGCGTCAACGACGTCTGTCCGCTCGAAAAACCGATCAGCGCCAGGCCCGCGGTCATCAGCGTCACGCCGATGAGCGCCATGCGGAACTCGCCCAGCTTCGGCAGGAACCGTCGCACGAGGAAGCCTTGAGCCAGCGTGAGGATGAACCCGATGTACGCGAACACGTAGAAATTGTGCCGGTCGCTCAGTCCCAGCCGGGCGGTGAGCAGCGACAGCGTGCTTTCGAACTGGGCGAAGGCCAGCGTGGTCAGGAACACCGTCAGCAAGACCCAGCCGATGTACGGCCGCGCCAATGCGGCCTGCATGGCCGCCCGATCGAACCATTTGCGACCATGCCCGCCCGCGCTCCCCGGCTTGAGCGATTCCGGCAGCAGGAACATCGCGGCGAAAAACGCAGCGGCAGACAGCGCCGCGGCGACATAGCCGGGCATTGGACTCGGTGCGGTTTCGACGGTATCAGAAACAAATTGTGCGCCCAGAATCGGTCCGAACGTGAAGCCGATGCCGAACGCCGCGCCGATCAGCGCCATCCCCTTGCCCCGGCTCTTGGCGTCGGTGACGTCGGCGATGTACGCCTGGGCCGTCGGAATCGTCGCCCCGGCGATCCCCGCGGCGATCCGCGATACGAACAGCCACGTCAGCGGACTGAAACCGAGAATCGGCCCCGCATTGCCGAGCTGCGTGATCCAGCCGAATGCCGCATACGACAGCGTCGAACCGAGCAGCCCGACCAGCAGCACCGGCCGGCGACCAATGCGGTCCGACAACCGCCCCCACACCGGCGCGAAGAGAAACTGCATCGCCGAGAACGACGCCATCAGCAATCCAAGCTGCCACCCCGCGGCGTCGAAGTGTTCGCCATACCGGGGCAACAGCGGCAACACGATGCCGAAGCCGAGCAGGTCGATGAAGACCGTCAGGAAGATGATGAACAGCGGAGAGCGCGTCACGGAGGATCTCATCGGGGGCGGGGCGGCAATAAGAAGCCCAGGGATTGCAATCCCTGGGCTTCCTTGGGCGACGTCATCGTAGCCTACGGCCCCGTCAGCCACCACCAGCACAGCCAGCAGAGGAGCGGCGTCAGCAGGAAGATGAGCGCGAAGCCGATGAGGTTCGCACGGGCGTTATCGGGCCAGCGGGCCATGTGAGGGCGGTATCCAAGATCGGGCCAGTGACCCGGACGCTGAGAGCGTCCGGGTCACTTCAGAGTACGCGGTTGCGCGGCAAACCACCCGCGTGGTGGTCGTCAATTGGCGCGGACGGTTAGTTGACTCCGCACGCCGTCTTGGCCCCGGCAGGGGCCGCGGAGTGTAGCCACGGGTGAAGCGCAGCCCGCTGCGGGCGGAGCGAAACCCGTGGACATCGTGCATTGATAGGGCCCGTCCCGGAGGGCCGGCAGAAGTTCGCTGACGCACGCTGCCTTTGCCCCTACCGGGGCAAGTCTCACTCGTTCGACCCAACCACGGGTTCCGCGTCGGTCGGCAAGGCCGCCGCGCCGCTCCACCCGTGGCTACATTCGGGTCGCCCCTACCGGGGCTGAAGTTCTGAAGTCGGAAGGCTGAAGTAAGTAAAGCGATGCCCCGCGCCGTCTTACTTCCGAATTCTTACTTCCGAATTCAGACTTTCTTCACCAACTCCAGCATCTGCCACAAACTCGGATCGAACTCGATCGGAAACTCGCGGCCGACGGTGAGAAACTGTTCGCCGAGTTCGGCGTCGCGGACGACGAGGTAGAACCCCAGCCGCGGATTGGCTTCGGGATCGAAGCCGAACAGGGCGTCGGCCGGAATCCATACGGCCAGGTCGTAGCTGTCGTCGCGGATGTCGGATTCGACGAGACACTCCGGCGGCGTCTTGGCGGAGACTGTTTCCTTCGCGTTGGCAAACGGGATCGGGATGACGACCGGCTTCGCTTCCTTCCGGCCCGTGCCGCGCGGCAGCACGCAGAACCGGTGACAGAACCGTGTCGCCCGATGCACGTTCTGCGTGCCGCGGGTGTCGATCCAGACGTCGAAGCCGTCGGACCGCGTCGGAGTCTGGGCGTCGGCATGCAGCGGTTGCCGCTTGCCGCGGACCTGCACGGCGACGGCGATGCCGTTTTCATTCCACGCGACCGACCACGTCGCGAACGGCGGCGAGCTTTCATCGAGCTGGCCCGCCGCGGGCAGCACGCACTCGGCCGGCCAACCGGTCATGTCGCCGAGCCGCTTCGGCAATTCCGGCACGAACCGCGCCGGAAACGACCAGCGGAACAGAAACGGGGAGGGTAAGACGCGCTCCATGAGCGAAGGGATCCTTAATCACAAGCGGTCGCTGCCCCGCCGAACTGAGAAGACCGCGAAACCGCAAGCGACGATCGGTCCCACGCTTGCGGTTTCGCGGTCTTTTCCGCCTTCGCTGCAAATGGTGCAACGCTCGGGGCTGGGACGACGACGTTGATCGTCGCCGCACCGGCGCGGCGTGTCAACTTGTCAACGCCACGCCCGGTCGGTTAGAACAACAGATCGACAATCGCTGCTGATTCCGCCCACCTTCGACCCTCCGCCGGGAGACGTTTTCATGTTCGGTCCGCGCCTCGTCTGCTCCGCCCTCGCCGCCGTCCTCGCGCTGTCCGCCGCCGCGTGGTCCGCCGACATCGAGTTCCCGGACGCCAGCCTCGACCAGGTCATCCGCGAAATCCTCAAGAAGAAGCAGATCGACAAGCTCGACAAGAGCAAGAAGATCACCGACGAAGACGTCGCCACGATTTTCTTCCTCGAAGCCCCGAACCGCGGCATCGAGAGCCTCGCCGGTGTCGAGAAATGCAAAAATCTCCAGCTGGTGAAGCTGACCGGCAACAATATCAAGGACGTCACGCCGCTCGCCGAATGCGGCAACATTCAGTATCTGGACCTCGCGAAGAACCAGATCGCCGACGTCGCCCCGCTGGGCAAGCTGGTCAAGCTGCAATACCTGCAACTCGATGACAACCAGATCCAGAACATCGAGCCGCTCGGCCAGCTCAAGGCGCTGACGGCGCTGTACCTCAGCCGCAACCAGGTGGAGTCGCTGGCCCCGCTGTCGCCGTTGGAGAAGCTGACGTCGCTGTATCTGGAGAAGAACAAGGTGAGCGACGTGGGGCCGCTGAAGTCGGTGAAGTGGCTCTCCAACCTCGATCTGCGCGACAACCAGGTGCAGGACGTCGCCCCGCTCGCCGCGCTGACTGAGCTGCGGTGGACGTTCCTCGACCGCAACAAGATCGAGGACATCAGCCCGCTGGTGGAAGCCGCGAAGAAAGACGCCGCGGGAGACAAGCGGTTCGCCCCGTACTGGAACCTGTACCTCGGCGGCAACCCGCTGAACGACGCGAGCAAAGCCCAGTTGGCGACGCTGAAGGAGATTGGGGTAAGGTTGAAGATGGAGTAGGCAGCAATCGTAGGAGTCCACGATGTCATTCGCCGTTGAAGTCGAAGCGCCGCCTTTGCGCGAAGAAGCCGACGGTGCCTTGCGCGTGGGCCAGTCGCGCGTGCTGTTGGAACTGGTCATTCGAGCGTTTCAGGACGGGGCCACGCCCGAGACGATCGTGCAGCGATACTCGACGCTGGCACTCTCTGACGTGTACGCAGTCATCGCCTACTACTTGCGCCATCGGAGCGAGGTCGAGGGTTACTTGACCCAGCGCGAGCAACTGGCCGAAGAAGTCCGACAACGGATTGGAAGCCGACAGGGAGACTTGAGCGACATCCGTGACCGGTTGAATGCCCAGCGTCCGAAGCAGCAGTAGGGACGTGGCATGCTGCGCCTGCTCGCCGACGAGAACTTTAATAACGACATTGTGCGGGGCTTGCTGCTCCGTCAATCGGATCTGGACCTTGTTCGCATCCAGGATGTGGGACTGTTGGGAGCCGCCGATCCGGACCTTCTGGTTTGGGCAGCGACAGTCAACCGCATTCTGCTGTCGCACGACCTTGCCACGATGGCAGGTTTTGCCGACGAGCGCGTCGCAGTTGGGGACCGGATGCCGGGAGTGTTCCTCGTATCCGACCGACTTCCAGTTGGTCGGGCCATTCAAGAAATCCTGCTCATGTCGCAGTGCAGCGAACAATTGGAATGGCTGGGAAAGGTCATTCATTTGCCATTGTGAGATGGATCGTCGTGTAGGGCAGACCCCTGTCTGCCATTGCAACGAGCAACGCTCGACACGCCGTCACATAGTAAAGTAACCCGTCCTACGAGCTTTGGAGGCCTGAAGTGGGCATCTTGCCGCTGCCGGCTGATGAGCGGGTCACAGAGGTGAAAATCACGCGGGATACTTTGAGCGTCGCGCTGCGGGACGGGCGGACCATCACCGTCCCGCTGGCCTGGTATCCGCGTTTGTTCAACGCGACCGCGGCTCAACGCAAGAATTGGCGCATCGCGGGTGGCGGCTACGGCATCCATTGGCCGGAGATCGATGAAGACCTGAGCACCGAGGGCCTGCTTCGCGGCGCTCCGGTGCCGGCTTTTCGCAAGGTCCAAGAGACTGACAACAAAACGAATCGCCGTGCTAAACGCTGATGCTGTCTCGGCGATGTACAGGACCGGGGCCAACGAGCCATGCTTCAACGAGTCTACATCGAAACGACGCTTGTCAGCTATTTGACGGCTCGCCCCAGCCGCGACGTGGTTGTTGCCGGTCATCAGCAATCCACTCATGACTGGTGGGATGGGCAGCGGGAGAGCTATGAGCTCTGTATTTCCCAACTGGTGCTTCAAGAAGCGGGAGACGGAGATACCCAGGCCGCCCAAGAACGTCTCGCCCAACTGGCGACGATGACGGTGCTGGAAATTACGGAAACGGCGTTAACGCTGGCGGAAGAACTTGTCCAAGGGGGAGCCTTGCCGTCGAAAGCCGAGAACGACGCATTGCACATCGCAATTGCGGCGATTCACCGCGTTCCCTATCTGCTAACATGGAATTGCCGGCACATGGCCAACGCCACCATCCGGGTCCAGATCGAGAGCATCTGCCTCAGCCGAGGATACAAGGCACCAATTATCTGCACCCCGGAAGAAATGATGGAGACAAACCCATGACGTGGTCAGACCCGATTGTCGATGAAGTCCGGCGAACGCGCGAAGCCTACGCTGCCCGCTTTAACTACGACTTGCGGGCCATCTTTCGCGATTTGAAAGAGCGCGAGCAAGACGGCGGCCGCCAGATCGTTTCCTATGCTGAAGAAGATCTGCAAGTCGCGCCGGATGATATCTCGTTGCACGGCTCCGTCTTGCGGTTCGACTGCCCGACCGACCCGGTCGCGGAGGGAGACTGGGACGCGCCGCGGTGATTGTCTTGGACACCCACATCTGGGTTTGGTGGGTTGACGGCGGGGCGCAACTCCCTGCCGACGTGTTGGCCTACGTCGAGGCGGAGAAATCGCAGGGGCCGGGGGTCTGCGCGATCTCCTGTTGGGAAGTCGCCAAATTGGTCGAGTTGGGCCGGCTGCAACTGGCCCTGCCACTGGATCAGTGGGTCGAACAGGCGCTCCAATCGCCAGTGCAGTTGCTGTCGTTAACGCCGGAGGTGGCGGTGGAGTCGTCGCGGCTGCCCCAGCCGTTCCACCGCGACCCGGCCGACCAGATGATCGTGGCGACGGCGCGGCTGTATGGCTGGAAGTTGGTGACGTTGGACCGCGCCATCCGGGCCTATCCGCATGTCCAAATCGCCCCATGACCGTCCGGGCGGAATGTCATCGCAAAAATGGGCCTGAATCCCCGTAACCAGCCTCCAATTGCCGTCAATCATCGTTCAGAATCGGTGATTCGCGGCGAGGCTGTTCGGGTGAAGGCGGGTATGCGTTCTCGGCGATTTCGTTGGGCCGTGGTGGTCTGGGTGGGGCTGATCAGCCTGATGCTGCCCGCCGCGTCGGTGCGTGCGCAGGGGGAGTGGGAAGTCACGCCCGAAGGGGAACTGGCGCTCGAACGCGGACTCGCGTGGCTGGCCCGCAATCAGACGGCCCAGGGGAATTGGGAGTCCAACGACCTCGGCCTCGTCAGCCTCGGGGCGCTGGCGTTTCTGTCGGCGGGGCATCTGCCGGGGCGCGGCAAGTACAGCGAGACCGTCGATCGCGCCCTCGATTACGTCCTGCACAACGTCAAGCCGTCGGGACTGCTCAACGTCGCCGACGGACAGCGCGACATGTACAACCACGGCCTCGCGGCGTTTGCGTTGGGCCAGGCCTACGGGATGACGGACGACCCCGAGCTCGGCCGCGTGCTCGACAAGGCGCTGAAGCTCATCGCGCAGACGCAGTGCGAAGACGGCGGGTGGGATTACCGCGCGCGGCGGCAACAGCGCGGGCACGATCTGTCGCTGGTGGTGATGCAGGCCAAGGCGCTCCGCAGCGCAGTGGACAGCGGGTTCGAGGTCCGCGGGGATGTGATCCGGCTCGCCATCCGCAGCGTCCGCGAGCATTACAAGTCCGACGCCGGCGCGCGCGGCTTC
Organism: Planctomycetaceae bacterium; assembly: GCA_034439795.1. Taxonomy (GTDB): domain Bacteria; phylum Planctomycetota; class Planctomycetia; order Planctomycetales; family Planctomycetaceae; genus DSVQ01. The sequence goes on from JAWXBB010000044.1 coordinate 26,396, forward strand.
GACGAGCAGGCGCAAACGGGCCCCGGCCAGTTCACCTACGATGGCAACCGCACCACGCTGGCGATGGCCGCCTGCGGCGTCGTCTGTTTGCAGGAATTCGGCCAGTACGACGACTGGCGGATCGCCAAAAACCTCGACGCCATCACCCGCGAGATCGAACGGCTGCGGTCCCCCAAGGGAAACGGCGAAATCCCGTTCGACGCCTACACGCTGTACTACGTCGGCCAGGCGCTCTATCAGGTCGGCGGCGAGGCGTGGCGGACCAACTATCCGATCCTCCGCGATCAACTCGTGCAGACGCAGTTACGACGTCCCGAAAACCCCGGCGACGACGGCTCCTGGCGCGACACCCGCTGGGTCCACGGCAAACCGGGCCAACTCTACGGCACCGCGGTGGGCTGCTTCGTGCTGTCGATCCCGAACCGCTATCTCCCCATCCTGCAGGAGGGGAAGATCGAGGGCCTTCGCGAATCGTTCGGCGGCGCGACGAAACCGTAAGGCGTTTAACCACGAAACACACGAAAACGCACGAAAAAAGATGGTTTTGGTTAGCCGCGACCCGGAGGCTTTGCGCAGGGGAGCGCTCTGTCAGAGCGCGCATCACATACTGTGCGTTCCATGAAGCGCTCCCCTCCGCAAAGCCTCCGGGTCGCGGCTAACCAAATCAAACCCTGATCAGTATTGAACCGATTTTCGTGTCCTTTCGTGTGTTTCGTGATTATTGGTTTTCCCATGCTCGACTTCACCACACCGCCGTTCGCGATTGCCGGACTGCTCGCCGCGGCGGGGCCGGTGATTGTGCATTTGCTGAATCGCCGACGGCACCGCGTGGTGGCGTGGGGGCCGATGGACTTCCTGCGGGAGGCGATGCAGCGGCAACGCAAAGTGCTCGAACTGCGCGATCTGATTCTGCTCGCGCTGCGGATGCTGGCGGTGCTCGCGCTGGGACTCGGTTTGTCCCGGCCGTTTTGGCGCGGGGCTTCGGCGGCGGGACCGCTCCTTA
>JAWXBB010000045.1:0-4319 GCA_034439795.1 Planctomycetaceae bacterium
GATCACCCAGCGCGCGACCCGCCCAGGCCCGCACCCAGGGGAACGAACTATCCAACGCCCGCCCGGCCAGCGATTCATCCACCAGCCCCAGCGACAGCAGCGTCCAGAACGACTCCAAAGCGGTGGGCTCGTCCCCAGACTGTATGAATCGCTCGGTCACTCGTGCCCCCACCGACGCGTCGCCGCGGCGGACCAGCTCCTGCCGCGCGCGCCGCACGAACCACTGATTGCGATGAGTGTGCAGAGCCAGCAGTTCCTCGGTCGTGACCTTGGCCAAATCGAACGGCTTTGATCGCGGCGTGTCGCGCGGGGCGATCCGAAAGATGCGGCCGTTGGTGCGATCCCACTCGGCGTCGGGATCGGGGTGTGCCGTCCGCGCGTCGTGCCAATCGGCCACGTAGACAGCGCCGTCCGGCCCGACGGTGACGTCGGTCGGCGCGAACCACGTGTCGCTCGCCGTCAGCAACTCGCCGCCGTGAGCCGTCTGCACGGTCGAGCCGCGCGGCTGTACGTCGTGCCAGTACACGCCGTGCCCCAACAGATCGCCGGCGATGTACTTGTCGCGAAAGAAAGGTGGAAAGGCGTCGGCCTGATACACGATGCCGCCGACCGTGACGTGTCCGCCGCGAAAGCCGGCGTGCGGCGCGTGGTCGAAGAAGCCATAGGTGTGCGGATTGTGCAGTGCGCCGTGCTTGGCGAACGACTTGACGAAGTAGCCCCCCTGCACGCCATGCACGAGCACGAAGCCGCCGTAGTTGGTGCTGTAGAGCAGCCGGCCGAAGCGGTCGAAATCCAGCCCCCAGGCGTTGCCGCCCCCTTCGCAGAACAGCTCGAACTCGCGCGTCTGCGGGTGATATCGCCAGACCCCCTGCTGAAACTCGATGCCCCGAATCTGCGCGGTGACCGTGCTTCCCTGGCAACCGTACAGCCAGCCGTCCGGCCCCCACGTCAGCGAGTTGGCGACGCTGTGCGCGTCCTCCATCCCGAAGCCCGTCAGCAACACCTCGGGGTCCGCATCGGGCACGTCATTGCGATCGCGGTCGGGGTAGAACAACAGGTACGGCACGTTGAGCACGAACACGCCGTGGTGACCGAACGCCAGCCCCGTCGCCAGATTCAGCCCGTTCGCGAAATTGCGGCCTTGGTCCATGCGGCCGTCGCCGTCGACGTCCTCCAGAATCGTGATCCGGTCCGCCCCCTTCGGCCCCCGCGGCGGCGGCTCCGGCACGCGGTCGTACTTCGTTCGCGAAAACCGGTCGACCTGCACCCGCTTCAGCCCCTCGGGGTTCGGATATTGCAGATACTGAATCACCCACAACCGGCCGCGGTCGTCGAACTCAATGCACACCGGCTGCCGCACGAGCGGCTCGCTCGCCACGAGTTGAGCTGTGAACCCCTCCGGGACTGTGAACGCTTTGACGGCGTCTTCGGGAGCCAAACCCTGTGCGACGGCAAGGCTCAGCGGAGCAAACACCGCCGCCGCAATCATTGGGCAGATTCTCATCCCGGACGACTCCCACGCGACGACACGAATTTCGTTGGTTCGCATCGGCCTATACCCTACCCATCAACTCGGGCGACCTCCACACCGGCAGCAATCGCCGGGTCGGTCTCCATGCGGGTGTTGTCGTCGATTGGTGGAGAACATTGGTTGGGATGTTTTCGTTTTTGGCCCCGGCAGGGGCCACGGAGTGTAGCCACGGGTGGAGCGCAGCCCGCTTCGGGCAAAGCGCAACCCGTGGAACGGATGCGATCATCAGTCCCGTCCCGGAGGGCCGGCGGAAGTTCTCGGCTCGCGCACTTCCGTTGCCCCTGCCGGGGCAATTCGTCGGGTGGGAATCCGACCACGGGTTCCGCGTCCGGCGGCTACCGCCGCCGCGCCGCTCCACCCGTGGCTACAGCCCGGTCGCCCTTAGCGGGGCTGCCAAGGCAGTTGACCGCGACGTCTGTAGACACCAATTAGACACCGCACCCACTCTTCGGGCTGCTATGATGCTCGCCACAATCAGGACCGACACAATCATCCGCAAATCCGGAGTGAACCCGATGGGCCGCCTGATGCTTGCCTTCACGTTCTGGCTGTCCGCAACCCTGGGTTTCTGCGCAGATGCGACCGATCCCCGCCCGTTGTTTCTCGAAGGCTATGCGGGGCAGGTGAGTTACGCCCCCGGCGACACGGCGACGCTGCACGTCTCCACATCGGCGGAAAAATTCTCGGTGGAGATCACCCGCCTCGGTGGCACGTCGCAGGTCGTCCACAAGCAGGCCGACCTTGCCGGCGTCGAATCGCCGATCCCGGAACACGCATCCTCTCACGGCTGTGGCTGGCCCGCACTGGTGACGTTGCCGATTCCGGACACCTGGCGATCGGGGTATTACCAAGTGACGCTGCGGGCGGCGGACAACGGCGGCAAGTTCGTCCAGCGCAATCGCCGGACCGTGGAAAGCAGTTGCTACTTCGTCGTGCGGCCGAAGTCGCCCAGCCAGCAGGCGAAGATCCTGCTGCAACTCGCGACCAACACCTACAACGCCTACAACAACTGGGGCGGCTTCTCGCTGTACGCCTATCACGGGCGGGCCAACGTGCAGGGGCATCGCGTCTCGTTCCGACGGCCGGCGAGCAGCCAGTTTGCGAATTGGGAGCAGCCGTTCGCCGCCTGGGCGGAGAATCACGGCTACGCCATCGACTACTGCGCCAACAGCGACCTGGAGCTGCATCCAGAACTGCTGACCGGTTACCGCCTGGTGCTCAGCGTCGGGCACGACGAATACTGGTCGGCCCCGATGCGCGACCGTCTGGAAGCCTACATCGGCGAAGGCGGAAACGTCGCCTTCTTCAGCGGCAACACCTGCTGCTGGCAGGTCCGCACCGAAGACCAGGGGGCGGCCCTCGTCTCGTGGAAGCAGCGCTTCGTCATGGACCCCGTCTTCGCCTCCGGCGATCAACGACTCTTATCGACGGCCTGGAGCCACCATCTCGTCGCGCGCCCCGAGAACCAGTTGACGGGGGTCGGGTTCCTGTTCGGCGGATACCATCGCAGTCACGGCCAGTACATGGACGGTCCTGCGGCGTTCACCGTCCATCGGCCCGATCACTGGCTGTTCGAGGGAACCGGCCTGAAAACCGGCGACGCCTTCGGCGGCAAAGACACGATTGTCGGCTACGAATGCGACGGCTGCGAGTTCACGCTTAAGGACGGCCTCCCCGTGCCGACGCATCGCGATGGGACCCCCGCGGGCTTCGTCATCGTCGGCAGTTGCCCCGCGCGCTGGCACCCGGACGACAGCCAGTGGTACGACCGCTTCCCCAAGGACCGCGAAGGCGCCGCCGTCTTCGGCGCCTACACCCGCGGCGGGACCGTGGTCACCGTCGGCACCACCGACTGGGCCCACGGCCTACGCGGCAAAGACCCGCACGTCGAGCGGATCACGGCGAACGTACTCAACCGTCTGGGCGAGCCGCCGCGGTCGAGTGATCGATAAGCGTCCGCTGAGTGCTACTGGCGAGGGCTTCGCCGCCGGTGGTATTGTCGATTCAGGAGCGAGGTCGTGTCACATCAGCGGGGCACGAAGCAAAGACACTGGCGGCCCAATGCCGCCGCCAGTGGCACCCGGGGCTCCTCGCTCTTAGCCCCGCTGCTGTCCTTTTTGATCCGCCGCGAACCGGGAATGATCTGCAGCGGCTGAAGCGGATTCCGGATGTGTCAAGGGCGAAGTAGTCTTTTCGGGTCGGTCGTGCAGAGTGCGGCAGGGGCCGCCACTTCAGGCCTCCGAACGCACTCGCAAGCCCAAGCTGTCCTGCGCCGCTGAAGTTGGTGGAACCGGCCCTAAACAACTTTGGACAAGAGATCGGGCAGTGCCGCGGTCAGCGATCCCGTGTGGTACTTTCCCGGTTCGATCTTGGCGAGCGTATCGTGGTAGATCCGCTGCGGTTGAGACATGCGTGCACCCGAGGTGCATTGATCCCAAAGCCTCACGACCCGTTCGGCTCCATTGATGCTCCACAAATGATTCGTCAAACCGCCTTCGGTCAAGAGATCAGTGGATGACAAGGGCAAGCGTCGAATCTGGTCCATGTCGATGCGGGGTTGATGGGAGGCCTCCTCGTTGTCCAAGGCGGGAATCTCACTGATCAACGCGGCGATGCTTCTCGAGTTGTGGCGAAAATCCGCACATCCGAGAAATGTCAGGAAGCCCACGGGCACGCTTTGACACTTTTTGAATGGTGTTCTCAACTCTGAGTTGCACCAGCAATGTGTCTGAATAGCTCTTCGTGAGGAGTGCGCCAGCCGAGGCGCTCGCGGGGGCGATGATTGAGC
>JAWXBB010000046.1:0-3082 GCA_034439795.1 Planctomycetaceae bacterium
CTGGACGGACTGTCGCCCTTGCAGGGCTTTGGGGATGCGCTGACGTTCCACCCGCTTGCGCGGGTGGCAACGAACTTGCGTCCCTTCGGGACTCAACCAAGGACCGATCGCCCTCGCAAATGTGCGCGCGGCGCGCTTCGCGTTCGGGTATGGAGCGCGCAAGTGCTTGTGGGATAAGGGCGAAAAAAAGTGAGAAAAATCACGGCGCGCTTGCGCGGGCGAGCGCGTTTGTGCGCGCGCTGGTGATCTCAGGCACAGAATCAGGGGGGGTCGTATGTGCGGGGGGCACCGACCGGGAGCGCGTGCGGGTTCTCTGAAAAGCAACACGGCACTGGTGTCGCGGCGTTTCAGATACACAAGACCTTCGGAATTTGCTCGCCCATGGGTGAAGAAATACAGCACTGCTATCCCCGGTGTAATGGCGCATAGGAACTCGCTCTTCCGACAGTTTTGGTTTCCTTTCAAATCCGTACAAAGCGCTGACATTTTCGAGAGAACTGGTCTGGATAACCCTATTCACATCACAAGTGAACCATTTGTATTGCCGAAGCGTATCTTAAACGATACGATTATTCCATCAATGGCGTCAGTTTCCTGTTTGAGAGGGGGTTCGACCCATGACTACCACGTTCAACGTCCCTCAGCGGTTGGAGCGGCGCCGGCGTGAGCTGGCAATGACCTTTCCCGCGCTCTCTCATCGCAGTGGTGTTTCGGAACCGACCATTAAGCGCATGCTCGGCGGCAAGGCTGAAGATGCTTCGTTCGCCAAGGTTAAAGCCGTAGCTATCGCACTTGGAGTGAGCATCCAGTTTGGCGAGACGGACCCGGAAGAGCTGCGCCGAAATCAGGCGATGAAGAAAGCCGAAGCTGTTGCTCGTTTGGTCCAAGGCACGAGCGCTCTGGAAAGCCAGGCGGTCGATGAGCAGACCGTGAAGCGACTTGTCGAGAGGACTTACCACGAGCTTCTCGCCGGGTCTTCGCGAAGGCTTTGGTCAGCCTGATGCTCCCGGAACCCGCACTGCCCGGACAGACGCCTCTGGATGACATCTCGGGTCTCCTGGACAAGAGCATCCGTACCCAGGCCGAGCTCAACATCGCCGAGGCGGAGAACATCCGCAAGGCGACCGTGAAGTATCTGGCCGGGACACCGAACCGGCGGATCGCGCGGTTCGATGTGCCGTGGGCTCTGCGTCTGCACAAGGAAATGTTCGGAGCGGTCTGGGCATGGGCGGGCACGCTCCGCAAGCGGGAGTTCAACCTTGGTCCGGCGTCGTATCAGGTCGAGCCCGAGTTGCACATTCTCTTCGATGATCTGAGAGCGTGGGAAACCACGGGCATGCCACTGCTGGAGCAGGCGGTACGGCTCCATCACGGAGCCGTCCGCATTCACCCGTTCAATAACGGCAACGGCCGCTGGTCTCGGATGCTGGGAAACATCTGGCTCAAGCTCAACAGCGCGACTCCAACCGCGTGGCCGGAAACCGTCATCGGGACCAACAGCACGGTTCGAGGCGAATACTTGGAGGCAGTCCGAGCGGCTGACACGGGCGATAGCGGGGCTGCCCAAGCGGATCTGCAAGATGGAACAATGTGTGCTTACGGGTACAATCACGCCGAAGTGGTCCAACGCGGACTGCGGTCGGCACCTCTGTCGGGGTCAAAGACATGGAAGTCTCGCTCAGTCCAATCGACTCGATCAAACCGTACCCGCAGAACCCGCGCAAGAACGACAGCGCGGTGGACGCGGTGGCCAAGAGCATCCAGCAGTATGGCTTTCGCCAGCCGATCGTCGTCGATGCCGACGGCGTGATCGTTGTTGGTCACACGCGCTGGAAGGCGGCCCTGAAACTGGGCATGGCCGTTGTGCCGGTTCACGTGGCGGATCTCTCGCCGGAGCTGGCCAAGGCGTACAGGCTCGCCGACAACCGCACCAACGAGATCGCCGAGTGGGACAACGAACTCCTGCCGCTCGAACTGCTCGGGCTCAAGGAACTCGGCATCGATCTCAACGAACTCGGCTGGTCGCCGGATGAACTCACCACGATCTTCGCGCCGGCGGTGAACGAGGGTCTCGTCGATCCAGACGATGTGCCTGCGCCGCCGGATGCGGCGATCACGCAGCCGGGGGATCTGTGGATCCTCGGGAATCACCGGCTTCTCTGCGGCGACAGCAGCATCGTCGCGGACGTGGATCGCTTGCTCGATGGCGCGGTCATCCATCTGGTCAATAGCGATCCGCCGTATAACGTGAAGGTCGAACCGCGGAGCAACAACGCCATCGCGGCGGGGCTGAGTTCATTCGGTGGGCATTCTCCGGCCACCAGCAGAGCGCCGACATCGGACGTTACCCGGAGAAGTCCAAGCCGACGACCAAGAAGATGCGGGCCAAGGACCGCCCCCTGGCCAACGACTTCGTGAGCGACGAGGCGTTCGACCGATTGCTGACGTCCTGGTTCGGCAACATTGCGCGGGTGCTCGTTCCGGGCGGAGCGTTCTACATCTGGGGCGGGTACGCCAACTGCGGCAACTACCCGCCCGTGCTCAAGCGCTGCGGGCTGTACTTCGCACAGGCGGTGATCTGGGCCAAAGGGCATCCGGTGCTGACCCGCAAGGACTTCATGGGCAACCACGAATGGGCGTTCTACGGCTGGCGTGAGGGCGCTGGCCACCACTTCTTCGGCCCCAACAACGTGCCCGATGTGTGGTCGATCAAGAAGGTCAGTCCGCAGAGCATGGTCCACCTGACCGAGAAGCCGGTCGAACTGGCCCGTCGCGCGATGGAGTACTCCTCCACCCCCGGCCAGAACGTGCTGGACCTGTTCGGGGGATCCGGCTCCACGCTCATCGCCGCCGAGATGACCGGCAGGCGGGCGTTCCTGATGGAACTGGATGCACCGTACTGCGATGTGATCGTTCAGCGGTGGGAAGGCTTCACCGGCAAGAAGGCTGAACGGGTGGCGGCGGCCGCAACGGTGGCGGCGGCCGCTAAGGGTCCGTCAACGAATAAGTGCTACTTCGAGCGTGTCTTGATGGTGTAGTTCCAGTCTCCGTGGAAGGCGTCGCGGACGAGGCGCATGGCCGC
>JAWXBB010000047.1:0-6075 GCA_034439795.1 Planctomycetaceae bacterium
CGTCGCCGTGAGACCCGCGACGCCGACCGTCCCCAGCAAGAGATCATTGATGTCGTTGATCGCCGCGGCACCGCCCGACAGGCTCACCGCACCACCGAAATCATTGTCGGTCTCGTTAAGCGTAACATCAAAGACTCGCCCAGTGTTGAATGTGGAAGTTCCGTCCACCTCAACCTTCGTCATGTCCGCTTGACCGATGCTGCCGCCTGCGTTCACCACGAAGTTCTTGGAGAGATCAACGTCTCCAAGCGTGATGCCGTTCTTGTCACGGATCCGTGCGCTTCGTCCACGTAGGCTCACTGCACTGCCGAAATCATTTTCGGTCTCGTTAAGCGTAATGTCCTGATTGCCCCCTGCATCGAACGACGATTCGCCCGTGACTTCAATCTTTGAATCCATCTGCTGGACGATCGCGCCCGATGCGGTACGCGACGCCAGAAAGTCGAACCGGTTCGCAGTAACGTTCCGCAGAGTCAGACCGTCGTATTCACCCAGATAGACCGCGGCGTCCTCGGCGTCTACGAGCAGGCTGTCCGTATGCAAGCCCAGCCTGCGCGAAACCGTGCCGATGGTCGAGCCGCCGGCGTAAAGCTCGACGTCCCTGGCCCAAAGGATCGAGTCGCTACCGAGGTCGCCGATGCTCCCGGCCGTCGAAGAGACAATCAGCTTGCCCAACGGATTCATGGCATCATTGCGACTGACCGTGATACTCCCCACCAACACATCGCCCGCTGCGGAGAGCTTTGCGATATCCACGCCGAACTCGGCACCGAACTCGATCGGATGAACCCACAGCGTCTTCGCGCTGGCCACTATGGGATTTACCAGGTGCGGAACGCCAAGCGGCCCCGAAGTAATTGACTCACCGATCGTGATCCGCCGTGCATGAAACCGGCTCAGATCGCTGACTTGCAGTTGGTCCGTGGGAAGCGTGCCAACGCGGAAGTCAACATTGTCCCGAGACGGCGCGATCTCGATAAGGCCCTTCTCATCAGCCGCAGCCCCGTCGCCCATGACTGTCAGCAGCGCGAGGGGGAAGGGGTCGCCGCGGCCGTTCGGACCCCCGTCACCCGGCTCGAGAAGCTCGATCGACGATCCGAGCAAGCGAGCGATCGGGCTCCTGTCAAAGGCCGCATCTTCGTTGAGTGTGATCTGCACACCAGCCCCGAGCACGATGCTGCCGGACGAGTATTCGGAGTCGGTACCCACGCCACGTGCGTGCCGTGAGTGGGCCTCCAGCCACAAGTCCGCACCGGCGATGTTCATCACAGTACCTTCGCCGAAGAAAACATCGCGCCCGGCTTGGAAGACGACTCGCTCCCCGCCGCGCTGATTGTCCAGAGTCAGCGAACCTAGGCAGCACATAGAAACGTCGGAATCGGCGAGCAGGAGAATATTGCCTTCGGAGCCCTCCAGAACCTCTGCTGCCACGAAAGCTATGTCGCCGCGCACATTCCCAAACCCGTCGCGGTCGGCGATGGTGATGGACTCGGCTTGGATCCTGAGCGTGCCGTCTGCCGTCCCCGATACTCCACGTGCGACACTCACATCGGCCCAGCGAAGATCCACCGTTCCCCCAGAGGCGATATCAACAAGTCCGCCGTCTCCGGAGCCGCCGCCCTTGGCTTCCAGGCTGGCGACGGAATCGAAACTCAATCGTGCGATCTCCGTTTGAAACAGTGAGTTCACGCGTACGCGGCCACCGTCACCTGCGGTCGTCGCGCTTGCACTGATCCACGCATTTGAGCCAATGTACACGGTGTCGGCAACCTGGACGGGTCCGAGCTGCCCACCACCGCTGTCGCCGCCAATGACGATCGAGCCCCCTCCGTCGCGCCCTTCTGCCGAAAGCAACGGCTCTGGAGCTGGAGGTGGGCCACCGCGAAGCGGGGTGTAGTCCACAAACACGGTTTGGCCGACAACTTCGATGCTTCCGCCGACCCCCATCGAACTGCTTGCATCTAGCAGCGACTGTATGCCTCCATCGCGCTCATCGCGAACATTGATCAAGCCCGCGGAATACAGACCGATGATGCCGCCATCGTTCGTTGTTGATGACGCATTGATTCGTCCGTTGACTGTGACTGTCGAGTCGGCGGCAAGAGACGTGTAGTTCACTTCAGTCGCTGTGACTTCACCGGTGCCGGAATGCCAGATCGCGGCGGAGCCCAAGCCGCCCGCCGCGATGCCGCCTCCAAGCGAACTGGACAGGGCACCGTCGGGTACTCGGACTTGGATGCGGTTGTTGAGGATGTTTGGATCGCGCGGAACAACAAGGACTTCTGGACCCGTCGCGACCACGACAGCGCCGGTTGCTACAATTTCGCCCTCTATCCGCACCTGACTGCCAACTAAGAAAATATCGCCAGCCGTGGCCTCGATCCGGGAGTTCTGCAGGACCGATACCGATCCAGCGACGCTCGAGAATCGGTCCATGCCATTGAGAAAGTCATTGTCCTCAATGCGGGACGCGGCGGCCACGAAACCCGCAGCCGAAACGATTGATCCTCCATAGAAGATGACTCCAGCTTCGTTCGCGAGGTACAGAAGTCCATTCGCCCGGAGCTGGCCACGGATGTCGGAGGGTGTGATACTTCCACCGTCTCCCACGACTCGAGCCAGCGTTCGCGCCGAAGGATTGGGTTGTACGAAACGAACTGTCTCCCCGTTCAGAACATTGAAAGACCTGAAGTTGGCGATGCTGCGATCGGAGGCAGTAAACGTGAGGCCATCATCAGACCTCGTGACTGTTCCCGCCGGAACGCTGACAATCTGTCGTTCCTGGGCCATGGCCGTGCTCGCACTGAGCGACAGCGCTGCGCCTGCCGCGAGAACAAGTGCGCGAGTGCTTCTCGCTGCGACAGTGCGGTGGCTCGAGAATCCCGGTTTGGAGTTGCGGATCGGTCGCATGGTGCATCGCCCCTGTGTGAACATAAACTAGAATCGAAGTGTCGCGGCGAAGTGGAGCCGCCAATCACCAGCCTCGACCGACTCTGATGAGTTCTCAGCGTCTGTTACTGCAACGCCCCAATCAAGACGTAGGTTCAGATTGTCGAGAAGTCGTAGTTCGGCCCCAACCCCCGTGCCCACCAGCGTCGCGTCCTTCTCAAAGCTCAGACGGCCATCATTCACGACACGGGCAAAATCGATGAACGCCCTCAGGACCAGATCCCAGTCCGCGCTGCCATAGGGGCGCGTCGGCTCCCAGCGAAACCCGGAGCGCTGGGCTCGGTCCTGAAGCAGGTTGAAGTCGTATGGACCCGGGGCCCGCGCGCGGATCGGGTAGTGCCTCAACTCCACCGAGCCGATGTACACGTTATCCCCGGCCGCGAACGACTCTGGATACCCGCGGACGGTGTAGAAGCCGCCCGCGACGAGTTGTTCGTTCGGGATCAGTCGGCTGCCGAGGGAGTTCTGGCCGCGGAAGCTCAGGGCGATCTCCGTCGCCAGTGATTCCGGTGCATTGCCGGAAAGACCTCGGAGTTGATCGAAGAGAGGCTCGATGAAGAACGAGTGATACGCATTCCAGCGAACTGCAACCCAGTCGTCGTCTGTATCTAAGCGTCCGAGGCGGGCCAACTCGTCAGCACCAGAGGTGACATGCCCGAAGTCGAAGATCACCGATCCTTGGGTGACGGAAGTGTCTCGAATCCGGTCAACCATCACACCCGCGCTCGGCGTGATGTACTCGGCCTCTCCCGTGACATCCGCGAGCAAGTTGTCCGTGCGGACGTTGTCCCATCGGAATCCCCCCACCAAATCTACGAACCATGAACCAGTCTGGGCAATGTTGAGTCGGAAATCTCCGCCAAACCGCAGACTCTCCCCTTGGAAGGCATCGCCGAATCCAATGCCGAGATCACTCGAGGTGTACTCACTCCACGCAAAGTTCGGCGCAAAGCGGAGACGATCCATGATCACCGGGAAGTCGTACGACCCGTACACCGCGTGCGTCGCTTCAAACCCCGCGGTTGAATACTCAAGCTGCAGGATGTCATCGCGGTTGGTTAGTTGAGTGTTTGAGTACCCGAATCGATATCGCCACTCGTCAGTGGTCTCCGTCCCGGTGTTGGAAACCTGCCCATAAGCAGACCAGGGCTTGGATTCCGTAATCAAATAGTCCACACTCGCCTTACCCTCACCCGGCTCACCCATTGCACCGATCGCGGCATCCACGCGGCGCCCTGGATGTCGGTTCACCCGTGCGAGTTGCTGTTCAAGAAGATCTTCCCGGAGCAGGTCTCCGTTCTTCAGCGGCGATCGCTCCTTGATGCTCACATACTCCGGACGGTTGATCGATTGCTCTTTTGGATCGACCCGGCCACCGCCCGCGGCGACCGTCCGGGTGTCACCGACGACCGCCCGGTAGACGCGGATCGTGTGCTCGGTCGGAACGTCCGCCTGGTCGCGTTCAACGTTTGTCGGTGTGATCGTGACCAGATGCCCCATCAGCCCGTAACGCCGCTCCATTTCCGAGCGGACTGTGGTCACTATCGCTCGGAGGGCCGAGATAGAGAGTCGATTCTCGCCGGTTCCGATCGCTCCGATGCGGATCCGCACTCGCGGCATGTTGCCCCTTGGAGCAATGTACCCGAGCGGAGTGGGCGTTAGCTCGACCTCCATGTCCTCGATAGCGGCACGCGCCGAGTCGTCGTCAGGCAAATCAGGATGCGCGATCGACAACTCGGCGTCATCGTTGCCGAGGCGAGCCTTCAGTTGATGAGACACCTTGCGAAACGGTCCATCAAGCGATTGACCCCGATCATCTGTTTGGGCGGGAAATGCCCATGTCACCAAGATTGGGAGAACATCTTCCTCGAGTGGAACATCCAAGTTTGGAAAGCCCGATGGTGCGGTGAGGGGCGGCCAAGGTTCCGGAAAACTGGGCGAGCGTTCGGCATACAGCCATGGCACCTTCTTTACGTCCGGGGCAACAAATGCACCGCTGACGCCGTGCGTCTTCTCCAGCCTGGACTGGATTGCAGCGCACACAGAGATGATCGCGTCCCAAGTCAGGAGCGTCGCGCCGTCCCGTCCGATGTCGCCGATCCTCACCTCGACGAACTCTCCGACAGGCAGTTCCTGGTCGATCTGATCACGACGAGTGGAGAACAGCTTGCCGTCGCATGGATCTCCCTCTGCGAGGAACACCCGATTCGCGACCTCGGCAAATACAAAACCGGTGTGCGTCTCGCCATTCTTGAGCACCAGCCGCACCCGAGGTGCATCGAGCACCCCGTCGCGGGAAGAAAGCAAGACAACGGTCTCGTCCATCGCAATCAACGGCGGCAAAGCCGCGTACTGGCTGAGGAGTGGATCAGCAGGCAGCCCGTTGTCGGCGGCGGGCTGGACACCACCTCCGGATTCGCCGCCCTGCCCCGGGCGGACGAGCGGCCGACCTTTCTTCCAGCCGCCCTTGTCGACCGGTTCACTGCTTGGCGTCACAATCTGATCGGAACCATGGGCATAGCGAATGCGGATCTGACGGACGGATATCCCACCAACGGCGACCACCGCTGGCTTCGCGTCGGCTTCCGCTTGCGTGGCTACATCTTCAGGCTGGCCCGCGCAAGGCGAAACGAACAAGGTCAACGCGGAAGCGATCCCCGCCACCATGCCAATGCAGTAAGCCCCACGACCGGGCAGAGGGCGATGTCTGTGCATGCTGCGGTGCCTCCACGCCAATTTCAACACGAGAGTGAGTGCAGGCTGTGGACCTCGCGGTCGTGACCCCAGCGCTTACGAGAACGCCAGTATCACCGATCGCTATAGCGGCTGTCAAGAGCCAATCGAGATTCTGGTTCCATTTAAACACGCCGGCATGATTTCAACTCCGACAAACCGGCACCAGCTTGGTCTCAAACGCGCAAGACTTGCGCCGCCACACGTCCCGGTCGGCAGGAGATCCGCCCACGCGCCGTCTAGGTCGGCCGAAGCCACGCACTCACGGCGTCGCACAACTTCGCCAGAGAATCCTGCTCAGCCTCAATAGCCGCCTGCTTCGAGCGGGAGCCGACACCCGCGGGGAGATCGGCGGCGCTCACCCCCCCGGAATCCGCCATTTCCGGTCTGAGA
>JAWXBB010000048.1:0-5151 GCA_034439795.1 Planctomycetaceae bacterium
GCTGAATCGCCTGATTCGCGCCCAAATCCAGGGCCGGGGCGACCACCAGGGCGAGCAACGCGGCAGTTGAGAGACGTCTGACCATAGGGTGGATTCTGGGTAGTGGGCTACTTTGAATCCGGGACTGCATAACAATTCTGGGGAATTGAGCCTTTCGCACACCCAATCTACTCGCGTCGGAGGTCGATAAACGGCGACTCCTTGACGATTTGGCCGTCCCGCCTTACGACGGTTTTCCTCTGGGTGTTGGCCCCGGCGTGTTGGACTGAAAAATCTACGTAATGGACCTCGCTGTCCTGCCCTTGGAAACCCGTATGAAGGGCATTCAGGAAATGCACATCGGTGAGAGCCTGAGCGTTGGTTTGAGGGTTATTCCGCACGGTCGGCACCGTGGACGGAAAGACATACAGGCATGGCGGGGGAAGAAGATACGGGCCTACAGCCGTAAGTCTGTCGGGGGCATGCTCGGTCTTTGGGCACGGTCGGCCCACGGTCCCACAGATCATGTCCCAAACGACCACGCCGTCAACGCGGATATTGTTCGCGACGATCTCAGCACCAAGCCGTGTATGAAGGCCCGACCACACGTTGCCGCGTGGGTCCGCGCCCGGATTGGTGCAGACACTCCAAATTACGAACTCGTTGGCGTTCGCAGGGCGCGTGAAAATGTTCGTGTTGTTTCCATCCAAGCAGCCCTTAAGTTCGACGGCGGCGACCCTGCCGGACGGCATATTGACGATGTAGTCGTGGCGATTTTCCCCGCCAGCCGGTTCCCAGTCCGTGATCAGGTTTCGGTCCTGCATGTTATTGAGGACATGCCGGGCGAAGTCTCGCTTCTCGCTCATCGTTGCGGAGAACTGCCCACGGAGGCGTTCTATCGCGCCTCGGAAAACCGTGCGGTAAAACTCGTCCGCGGGGAGGCCGTGAGCGCCGAGCGTATGTCCTTCGGTGCGAAGAACCTCGGCGTACTCAGCTATCAGGAGCTTCAGGTCTTCGTTTGCCCGGCACGGGATTACGCTCATGACGCGACGATTGCGCGCTGTGCGTTCAGAATCGGCTCAAAAAGGTGGGCGGCAAGATGGCGCACCACTGGCACCACGACGCCATCGCCCGTGAGGTGATACGACTCGTTGTAATTGTCGGGCAGCTTGTAGGTATCGGGCAGCCCCATTAGGCGGGCCGTCTCACGGCTGGAAATCAGACGGGCGCGTACCGACTGGCCGTTCACGATCAATAACACCTGACGACTGGACCCGCCAGCTGGAGTGCGGAGGCACCCCGAGATGTCATCAAATCGGACTTCGGCGCGCTGGACTCGTTCGCCGTCCTTGTTCGGGCGCGTCCGCTTGTAGATGGCTCCGACGACGGGAGAACCAAGGCCCTTCGCCAGGGTCACCTTCGCGTGATTGATCGGCGTCATCATGCCGAGTAGTTGCTTAGTAGCGGCGGCGGTGAACCACTCCACGTCATCCGGCGCATCTTCAACCAGGTCCGCAAGACCGAGTTTACGCCTACCTGGGGCCGCGACACGCCACCATATCCATGACGCCTTCACTGCATCGGACAGGTTCTCGTACGCCGTCTGGAGCGCGTCCGTGTGCCACGGCTTAATCGGCGTTGCGCTGATAAGTGAGTCGGGAATCATCGCGGTCTTCTGGACCGCGACGACAAAGAGACGAGGGCGTGACTGCGGTACAAATAGCTCCGCATCCACAACCACAGCGCCTAGCCGGTAGTTCTCTTTGTGGAGCGCCGCGCAAATCGTGGCGAAGTCCTTCCCGCCGTGAGATGTCAGTGTGCCGCAGACGTTCTCAAGGACAATCATGCGCGGGGCGCGGTTGTCCTTGATAACACCCTTCATCAAATTCCAGAAGGGCCAGAACGTTCCCGAGCGTTCGCCCTTGAGGCCGGCACCGCCACCAGCGAGCGACAGGTCCTGACAAGGAAAAGACGCCCACGCCAAGTCGCATACACCCGACAAGTCGGAGGTGGGGACCTTGCGAACGTCACCGATCTGGAGTTCTTTGTCGCCCCAGTTGTCCTGATAGACGCGGCCTTTTTTTAGATCGAAGTCATTGGCGAACTTGCAGGACCAGCCGGTGTCGAGTCCAGCGCGCACCAGCCCCCCCCCTGCGAAGAACTCCCAAAACGACAGGCTTTCTGTCGTCGAGTTGGCGCGGGGTTTGGTGTTTGCGGCTCGCATTGGTACGAGCAGAATATAACAGACTTCTTACGGCTGTTTCGCCTGTCGTTTCGCCCTCTGGCGGGCTGAACGTTTCGCGTCCATCGCGTCGATCTTCTCAGGCGTCCGCTTCTGGCGTGTTTGCTCTGGGCGAATCTGAAGGAGTCGAGTTACGGTGGTGGTGAAATCCAGATCAATCGCCGGAACCTCGGGGCCCTTCTCACCTTTACCCGTCGTTGCTCGTTTCGTCATAGAACCTCAATTCTACGCCTTCCCATGGGAGCGTTTGTTGCCGATACCCGCGGATATGCGCTTGGCCATCGGCCCGGATTCTATCCAGCCCTACGCGGCTTTTTTCTCGGATTCCACGAGCAACGCCACGAGGTCGGACACGTCAAACAGGCGGTCCGTGACTCCAGCTGCCATCGCAGGGGACGTGCGCAGCGTCGAATGAATCTTGATGAAGTTGTAGCTGAAGTAGTTCAGCGCAACGGCTGCCATGTGGTTTTCGATCTTCCGGCTAAACCCGTTGGACAACCGCGTGTATCGGCGCATCGTCCCGCGCACGGTCCAGTTCTGACGCTCTACGAAGCTCGTAGAGATGTGCTCGGGGTCCGGCCGACCTGACACCACGGTCGGCACCGTGCCGATGCACTGGCCGGGGCTGTAGCGCCGTTCGGCCGACTTCGGGTCACCGTCGTTGCCGTAGAGTTTGACCAACATGGCGTAGTCGATCTGCGCACCGAACGCCGATTCGACCGCTTCCAGGTACGGCCGGTGACCGTCCGTCGTCATCTGAACCCGATAGCGGAGACGCGATGCGAGATCCGTAACGAACTCATGCGCCGTGCCGCTGTTGCGGTCGCCGATCATCGCGCATGGAACAACCTTCGTGTCGGCGTCCATTGCGACCCAGAGCCACACAGACCCCGCGCCCGGCACCTTGGCCGCAATCTCCGGCGTCAGGTTCTTCGCCTTGCAGTAGTTGAACGTCCAGAGTTCGTCGACCTGCAACCGGCGGCACGTCAGGTTCCGCATGACGCGGTCCTGATACTCGGCTGCCACGGTCCCGGCTTCCACCAGCAACCGCGTGACGGTCGTTTTGGACACGCCAGTCATGCGGACGGTGGCGCGAATCGAGCAGCCCTCGATGAGGCAATTAAGGACTTGGGCGCGGCGGGAAGCATCAAGGCGATTCATGATGTGCCCATTATGCTAAAGCGGCTTTGGTTTGTCAATGCTTGCTCGACAAGCATTGACTGATGCTTGCTCGGCGTGTACACTCCAAACTCATGAAGCCAACCCCACCTCCGCCACGAGGCCAAGCAGCCAAGGGAGGGCGCGCACGCTCTGCCGTCCTAACGCCCGAAGAGCGCACGAGCATAGCTCGCACGGCTGCTTTAGCCCGTTGGGAGGGGCGCGGCGCCGATGCCGAGCAAGCATCCGCGCAGTTAGTACAGTCTCAAAAAGTAAGCGCTCCAGGCATTCCAGTTGCGCTATTCCCTGGCCATCTCGTCATCGGCGTAACAAACCTCCCGGTTTACGTTCTCGACAACGGTAAGCGCGTCATCACCCAAAGCGAGGTCGTACGAATCATCACGGACGGAAGCACAACGGCGGGTTTGGGTCGATATCTATCAGCCGGAAACCTCTCGCCCTATATTGATGCCGACGCCATCATGAGCCAAACAATCCGGTTCGCCATCCCACGCGCACCAACGCACGGCATCGGTTACGAGGCAACGCTGCTGCTGGATATCTGTGATGCGTACCTCCGTGCCCGTGTTGACCGCGTCCTGCTGAAATCTCAGGAGACGATGGCCAAGCAAGCGGAGATTATCACTAGGGCATGCGCGAAAGTCGGCATCATTGCCCTAATTGATGAGGCGACTGGATATCAACAGTTCCGGAAAAAGCGTGACCTTCAACTCAAACTACAAGCATTCATCGCAGAGGACATGCAGGAATGGGCGCTGATGTTCCCTCAGGAATTTTGGTTCGAGCTGGCGCGGCTAGAGGGGATTCATTACTCGCCGCGCTCTCGGCCCCTGCGGTGGGGCAAGTACATCATGGCCTTCGTCTACGACGCCATCGATAAGGATATTGGAAAAGAGCTTCGCTCGAAGAATCCAAACCCGCATCATGGCAAGAACCATCACCAATGGCTGAAGGAGTTTGGACGCCAAAAGGTCCATGACCAGATTCAGCGCGTGGTCACCATCATGAAACTGTGCGACGACATGGAGGACTTTAGGCAGAAGTTCGCCAAGGTGTTCAAGAAGACCGTCGTTGATCCGCAGATGAGTTTTGCTTGGGAGTGAAAAGGCCGATGAAAAAAGTAGCAGCCCCGGCGACTCCATGTCAGCCGACCGTCGGGGCCAAGAACGAAGGGCCGAACCCTCTGCGCCCGCGAAGCAACTGAGGGAACGGCCCGTGGCGGACAGCGTGAACACCGTCGCCTAACCGATATCGTACACCTGATGCCGGGCCAGTGTTAGGACTGGTCCGGATCGTCTTTCTTCCCCCACCGTGCCTCCGCTCCCTTCTTGGCGATGGCCTTCCGTTTTTCCTCTGGCATCTCCATTCGTTTTTTTCCGCTGACCTTGCCGCCCTTCGATCCGAGCTTCGCCATGTGCGCCCGGTAGGCTGCGTCGAACTCCAGGGCCGGGGCTGGCTGGCTCCAGGGGGGCGAACCTTCCTGAGCCTTCGCAAAGTGCTCATCCATCAACTGCTGGGCCCGTGTCATCGGGTCGGAGGATGGGCGCTTCGCGGCTTTCTTGGCTGCTTTCTTAACCGGCTTTGGCATTCCTCATAGTCGCACGGGTTCCGAGTGCATACCGATTTTATTTTATGCAAAGTAGCCCACTACCGGATTCTGGCATAGAGTTGCCGTTCAACGTCTGTTCTGCTAGACTCGACAGGTTCTTCGGGCTTTAGGACACCCTATCTAGAGCCCGCAACAAGCCGAA
>JAWXBB010000049.1:0-11516 GCA_034439795.1 Planctomycetaceae bacterium
CCTGGGCTGTGTGATCGAACGCCTGCGGCGTACTCGAACTCCCTCGCACGCGCTTCGGGCACTGTGCGGTTTCGAGCCGATCATGAAAACAGCCCGATGACGGACACGAGTGTCCGTCATCGGGCTGAACGGGAGACGCAATGATCTCGGACCGGAGCCGGATCAACCGCAGGTGTCGACAATCGGCGGACCGCAGACCAGATCGCAGCTGGTGTTCTTGTCGCAGTCGTCGTGCAAGTCGAGGAACCGCGAGCCGCTGGTGGCGCTTTTGATTTTCCCGACGCCGCCCGCATCAATGCCTTTCAGGCCCGAAAAGAAGAAGCTCTGATCGACCGCCCCGATGGCGTTCGACACGTCGTTCAATTCGGTGTTGACGGCGACGGCGACCTCGTTGAGGCCGACGATGACGCCGATCACCAGAATCGTGAGTACCAGGACGAGTTCGGCGGAGATGATCGCGCCGCTTTCATCCCGCAGCAACTGCTTGAACATGGATCGTGCCTTTCTGTGTGGAACTGAGAGACGAGGCTGTGTGTAAGCTGGCCGATTCGTGTCCCTTCCCCAGCGCGTCCGATTGGCCGAATCGATGACGCGACAGCGAACGAACGCCGATCGGAAGTGTGGTCCGTTCAGCGGCTGCGACTCCGCCGCACGGTTGTCCGAGTCCGGAACTCGGCCCCCGAATCCCTTCGGGCAGGTCCGCAGCCGACTTCCTGTTGGCCACAGTCCCAAGGCCAGCGGGAACCGTTGTGATCGTCGCAGGAACCGGTCTGAAGATCCGACGCCCGAGAAGCCGCACAGTTCACGCTGGAGCATCCGTCACAACCGCATCAATCGTTCCGCAGCAACTAATCCCTGCGCATTGCGTGAACGGTTCTGAACCACATTTTCGCTGCAATCGGCGGACGGGAAATGCGTTACGACCGAGACGGCCCTCCGGTTGGGCGGTCTCGGTCGCAAGGGGATTTCGGGGGGCGATCGCTTCAGAGGTGAAACAGGCTGATGACAGCCCTGTCAACGCGGCTTGTCAAACGGTTTCACCAGTGAATCGACGGACTTCAGGATATTCCGACTTTCACAAGTCTGCGGACCCGGGACGTGGATTTCGGCGGGCTCAACAGACGTCTTCGTTGACGAGTCTCGTGGTGCAGCGCTCCTTTGCGAGCTGGCCTACCAACTTTGTGGCGAAAGCTGCGGAGCTGGGCCTTGGGGAATCACGGGCGCCCCCGGCGTGAGCGGCGGGCAGTTGTCGCAGGGGACCGGAGCCACGGCCGTCGGCGGGCAGTTGTCGCACGGAACGACTGCCGGGGCCGCATCCGGCGGGCACGTATCGCAGCGCACGGAGGGCGTGACGGTCGAGGGTGCCACACCATACGTCACCGCGCCACGGCCGACGCCCAACTCGGCCGATTCCAAGACAATTCCACCGGCCCGCCGGTCGACGAACATCGAGCCCGCCGTGCCGCTGGTCCGCCCCCAAATCTTCAGGCAGCCGCGGAAACCCGACGTGAAGTACGACTGATTCAGACCGGTGAAGGCGGCGCTCACGTCCTGAAGTTCGCCCACGATCGCCTGCTGCAGGCAGGTCAGCCCGGTGATCAGTCCCAGCACCACGACCGTGAGAATGATGACCAGCTCGGCCGACAGGATCGCGCCGGAGTCGTCGTTCCACAGTTGATTCCACACCCTGTATTGAATCATGGCCAAGTCCCTTTGCCGTCGCAGTCGGACAGCGATATTGGTTGAAATTCGGATTGACGAAGTCGGCCGGCGCGCCCGGCAAGTCTCCGACTCGCCGGGCACGCAGGACCGATTCGGTCAGCGAGTCGAATCCGGGCCACACCCCGGTCCGACTCCGCTCACACCACAGCGCACGGGCGGTCTCTCAGGTCGCACCACACGCAAGGACGCACGGGGAACGCATCGCACGGCGTCCGTCAGCGACGCTCGGCCATGCGGTGAACGGCCGGCGGAGTTTTCCGGAGAACCGTTGCAAGCCCTCCGACCGTTCACGTCGGACGATTCCGCAGAAAGAGTGCCACCGCTGCAACCGGCACGATCGCTACAACCGGAATCCCGGATGTATGCTACGACTGTGCAACGAGTTGAGAATGATTGGACACGTCCGCGGCGGTCCGGTTGGGACGCTTGGTCTGTTCCAAAAGATTAGCGCGATGTTGCCGGTTGTAACGATTGTGTTGCGTTTGCTGAATAAACCGTCGCCAGCGGGACCAAGGAAATGCGGTCGGACTCGAATGGCTCGCCAAGAAAACACCAACCCGACGCGTGAGCGAGCGCTCGCCCTCGCTCACGCGTCGGGCTGGTGTGCGATGACCGCGAAACTTGTCAGCGCGCGAGTGACGACACGGCACCAGTCACACCTCGCCGCGCGACCGCACGGCCGAGCGCGTCGTGAATCGCCGCCAGGGCATCCGCGGTGCCGTCGAACTGGCCGCGGAGGTCGTCGAGCCGCGCGCGATAGGCCGGCAGGTCGGACAGAAATCGCTGCAACAGTCCGGCATCGAGCGTTTCCAGCTCGGTCGCCAGGCCGACGCCCATCTGTTGCAGGAAAAAGGCGTTGATCCGTTGTTCGTGATGCTGCGTCTCCGGCAAAGCCAGCACCGGCTTGCCGAGGTACAGCGACTCGCCGAGCAACTGGTTCCCCGCCGCGCAGACCACCGCCCGGCAACCGGCGAGGTCGGTCACGAACCGCGTCTCGTGAATCGGCAGGAACGACAACGAACCCTGTGCGGGCCGTTCGCCGAGACCGTAGATTTTGATCGGCAGACCGAGGTCGGCCAGCATCGTCAGGATGTGATCGGGCGTGTTGACGCGGAGATACGACAGCAGGTAATCGCCGGTCGTCGGCCGGGCGGCGGCGACTTCCGGCCGGATGAGCGGTCCGACCTGGCGGACGTGTTCCCAGCCCGGTTTGAGCGGCGGCGAATAGAACGACGATGCAACGGCATCGGTGGCACCGCTGACGTGCCAGCGGACGGCAAAGCCCATCAGCCAGGCGTACCACTGCAATTCCGACGGCAGGTTCGACAAATCGTACGCCAGCAGGACGTGCTGATGGTCGATGCTCAGCACCGGGACGCCTTCCCGTCGCGCGGCCCGCGGCAACGCCGGCTCGAAGTCAGAAATCACGAGGTCCGGCCGCTCGGCCTGCATCCGCCGACGCAGCGCCCGCACCAGCCGCGGCATCTCGCGTCCGGCGTAATAGAGTCCGCTGCCGATGGACTTCATCAGGTCGAGCTTGCGGCCCGTATAATGGAACCGCAGACCGGGAATCCGCAGCAGGCGGACATTCGGGTCGGGCCGATCCGACGGATAACAGCGGCTGAGGAACTCGTAGGCGTCGTCGGGCGCGAACAGCACCAGTTCGTGATCGTGACGCAGGTGTTCGACGAGCGTCCTGACGCGAGCCGCATGTCCGCGGCCTTCCCCGGCCATGCTGTAGAAGATCCGAGCCATGTCCACCTCCGTGTGTACGGTCTGACATTGTTGCCGGACGCCCGGTATTATGCCCGTCCGCGCCGATCGCACCATTGGAAGTGTTCGAAGATTCCGCGAGTTTTCACATATTCGGGAGAAAAGGCGAGGGACCGCGAAACCGCAAGCGTTGGCTGTGATTCTATAGAAGTTGGCGGATTTCTACAGAACGGACTTGAGGGATGCGTAGTCGGTCGGTACCGTAAACAGTGACCCGGACGCTTCAAGCGTCCGGGTCACTTGACTCCCGCCGACGTTGCCCCGCCTGGACGCTCCTTCCTTGACCACTCGCGTGACACCGCTGCCGCCGTCTCGTCGCCACGGTTTGCGACGCGACGTCATTGTGCAGTCCTTGCTCGCCGACATCTTTCACGGCCGGTTGCTGGCCGGGCAGCACCTCGTCACGCAGGAACTGGCCGACCGGTTCGGCGTCAGCCACACGCCGATCCGCGAAGCGCTCATCACGCTGGGGGGCATCGGGCTGGTCACGCTGCAGCCGAATCGCGGGGCCGTGGTTCGGCAGATCTCTGCCCGCGAAGTGCGTGAAGTCTGCCGGGTCCGTCGCGCACTGGAATGCGAAGCGGTCCGCGGCGCCTGCGGTCGGATCGACCTCGCCGAACTGCGCGAGCTGCGCGGACACTTGCAGAAACTGCGGTCACTGAACGGCCGGGCCAATGCCCGTGCGATCACCCGTGCGCGGGACGTCGACAGCCGGTTGCACGACCTGATCGCGTCTTCGGCCCGCAACGCCTTCCTGGCGAACGAGCTCAATCGGCTGAAGCTGCTGTTCCGGGCGTTCCGCGATGTCGCGTGGGAACACGATCACGCGCATAATAACTTCCAGCGGCTCGCCGAAGAGGCCGTCGAACACCTCGCCATCGTCGAGGCATTGCTCGCCGAGGATCGGCCGGCAGCGACGACGGCGATGTCGCGGCATCTCATCTCGGGCATGAAATACTGGTCTCGCGCGCTGCCGGTGCCGACGACGGACTCATCGTCGCCCGCCGGCCGCGGCGCTCGTCGGAATGGATCGCACTCATGACGTCCTCTTCTCGCACATTGCTGCTGACCGTCGGCTGCGTGTTCGCCACGCTGTCGCCGCTGGTTGCCGCCGACCTGAAGTACAACCGCGACATCCGGCCGATTTTGGCGGACAACTGTTTCAGTTGTCACGGGCCGGACAGCGCCGCCCGCAAGGCCGATCTGCGGCTGGATCAGCGAGCCGTGGCGGTGGACCGCAAGGCGATCGTGCCGGGGAACCTCGCCGAGAGCGAATTGATCCGCCGGCTGCTGTCGACCGATCCGGACGAGATGATGCCCCCGCCGGCGTCGCACAAAAAACTTACGCCGCGGCAGAAGCAACTGCTGAGCGATTGGGTCAAAGCCGGAGCCGAATACGAACCGCACTGGTCGTTCATCGCACCGTCGCGACCGACGCCGCCGACCGTGAAGGACGAGAACTGGGTCCGCAACCCGATCGACCGGTTCGTGCTGTCGCACTTGGAAACCGCCGGATTGACCCCCGCACCGGAGGCCGATCGGCGCACGCTGGCACGGCGGCTGAGTCTCGATCTGACCGGTCTGCCCCCCGCGCCGGAGCTGGTGGAGGCGTTTGTCACCGATTCCTCGCCACAAGCCTACGAGCAACTCGTCGACCGCCTGATGCAATCGCCGCAATGGGGCGAGCACCGCGGCCGTTACTGGCTGGACGCCGCGCGGTACGCCGACACGCACGGCATTCACTTCGACAATTACCGAGAAATCTGGGCGTACCGCGACTGGGTGATCGACGCCTTCAACCGCAATCTGCCGTTCGATCAGTTCACGGTCGAGCAACTGGCGGGCGACCTGATTCCCAATGCGACGCTCGATCAGAAGATTGCATCGGGGTTCAACCGCTGCAACATCACAACGAACGAAGGCGGGATCATCGACGAGGAGTACCTGGTGCTCTACGCCCGCGATCGAACCGAGACGACCTCTGCCGTGTGGATGGGCCTGACCACCGGGTGCGCGGTCTGCCACGATCATAAATTCGACCCTGTGACGCAGCGCGAGTTCTACGAATTGGCGGCGTTCTTCAACAACACCACGCAGCCGGCGAAAGACGGCAACATCAAGGATTCGCCGCCGATCATCGTCGTCCCGCAACCGCAGGACCGCGACCGCTGGAACAAGCTGGACGGCGAGATCGCTGCGGCGAAGCAGGCCGTCGAACAGCGCCGGCAAGCGGCCCGGCAGGAGTTCGATCAATGGCTGGCCGGCGCCGATGCGTCGGCGTTGACGGCTTCGCTGCCCTCGACGGGACTGCATTTGCAGGTGCCGGCGAACGACGGGCCGACGAAAGAATTGAAGATCGTCCGCAAGGGCGAGGCCGCGACTGTCGCGTTGTCCGATGGCGTCGAATGGCGACCCGGTCAGACCGGCGATCAGGCGTTGTATCTCGCCAAGGGGGGTGTCGCGGAGTTCGGCGACGCGGGCGATTTCGACAAGGACCAACCGTTTTCCTGCGCCGTGTGGGTCAAGCTCCCCGCGAACGATGGCAGCGGGGCCATCATCGCCCGCATGGATGACAAGAACGATTATCGCGGTTGGGACTTGTGGGTCGAAGGCCGCCGCGTCGGGATGCACCTCATTCACAAATGGCAGGACGACGCCCTCAAAGCCGTGTCCAAGAATCAGGTCAAGGCCGACGAATGGACGCACGTCTGCGTGACGTACGACGGCTCGATGAAAGCCGCCGGGCTGAAGATCTACGTCAACGGTGACGTCCAACAGACGAATGTGACGGCGGACGGTCTCAAGAACACGACGCGGACCGAAGTCCCGCTCAAGCTCGGCCAGCGGCACACGAGCAGCCCGCTGACCGGGACGACGGTGAACGACATCCGTATCTATGAGGGCGCATTGACGGCGAGCGATGTGGCGTCGCTCGCCAAGTCGACGCGGTATGCGGCTCTCATCGCCAAGTCGGCCGACCAGCGCACGGCGAAGGAACTCGACGAGCTCTACGGCTGGTGGCTGCCGACGAAGGACGCCGCCTTTCAGCAGACATCGGCCCAGGTCTCAACCCTGGAGCGCGAACAAAGCGACATCAAGTCCCGCGGCACCATCGCGCATGTGATGAACGAGAAAACCGATCCGGCGATGGCGTACATCCTGTTTCGCGGCGAGTACGACAAGCGCCGCGACGAGGTGAAGGCCGACACGCCCGACATCCTGCCGCCGTACCCCGCCGATGTTGCGAAATCCCGGCTCGGGCTGGCGCAATGGCTGCTGCAACCGAATCATCCGCTGACCGCGCGCGTGACGGTGAACCGCTACTGGCAGGAAGTCTTCGGCACGGGATTGGTGCGGACGTCAGGCGACTTCGGCGTGACGGGCGAGTTGCCGTCGCATCTGGAACTGCTCGACTGGCTGGCGGTCGACTTCCGCGAAAGCGGCTGGGACATCCGCCGGTTCTTCAAGCAGATCGTCACGTCGGCGACGTACCGGCAGGCCGCCATCACGACCGCCGAGAAACTGGAGTCCGATCCGTCAAATCGGCTGCTGTCGCGCGGCCCACGGTTCCGGATGGACGCCGAAATGGTCCGCGACTACGCCCTGGCGGCCAGCGGGCTGCTGGCACCGAAGATCGGCGGGCCGAGCGTCAAACCGTATCAACCCGACGGCGTGTGGGAGGCGGTCGCGATGATCGGCAGCAACACCCGCAACTACAAGGCGGATTCTGGTGAGAACCTGTATCGCCGCTCGATGTACACGTTCTGGAAGCGATCCGCCCCGCCGGCGTCGATGGACATCTTCAACGCCACGGCCCGCGAAGTCTGCACCGTCCGCCGCGAACGGACCAATACGCCGCTGCAGGCGCCGGTCACGCTCAACGATCCGCAGCACGTCGAAGCGGCGCGGTCGCTGGCCCAGCGGGCGATCAAAGACGGCGGCGACAACGATGCCGGCCGCATGGACTTCATCGCCCGCCGGTTGCTGTCGCGCCCGCTCCGCGACAACGAACGGCCGATTGTGATGGCATCACTCAACGATCTCCGCGCGTACTACCAGACGCATGCGGAAGACGCCGGCAAGCTCATCAACTTCGGCGAATCCAAGCCGGACGCAGCGATTGACGCCGCCCAACTCGCCGCGTGGACGATGTTGACGAACGAGTTGATGAACCTGGACGAGGTGTTGAATAAGTAGATTGACCAATTCCTCCTGAAACGTGACCGATGGAATCTGTGTACCTGGAAACGAGCGTTATCAGTTACCTCGTCGCACCAATCAGCCGCAGGTTGATTGTGGCAGGGGGCCAGCAGGCAACGCAGTCCTGGTGGGAGACACAATCGCGGAATTATCAATTGTATGTCTCGCAACTCGTCGTCGATGAGGCCGGCCGAGGCGATGCGGAACAGGCTCGTCGTCGGTTAGCGCTCATGGATCAGATTCCCCGATTGGCACCGGCGCCAGACGTGGAAGACTTGACCTCGGCCTTTCTGGCAAAAGGCGGACTGCCGAAGACTGCGATGAATGACGCCGCACACATTGCATTTGCCACGGCCTATAATCTGGACTACCTGCTGACTTGGAATTGCCGGCATATCGCGAATCCGCATATTCTCAAGAAGCTGGCGATGGTCGCGGAGACGTTGGGATTCGAGTTTCCGACAATCTGCACGCCCTACGGTCTGTTGGCGGAATCCCCGGAGGAACCATGATCGACGACCCCATTCTCGACGAACTGTACGAAATCCGCCGCAAGGATGCCGAGCAGTTTCAGTTCGACATCGCGGCCATGTTTTCCGAACTGCGCACCCGCATTGATGAAACTCAACCGCAAATCACTGCGCCGCTGCGGCCGCATCAGCCCCGTCCCCCGTTCCGTCGAAGTTCGACGGACACGACCGCGACAATTCAGAAATGATGATCGAGACTCGTTCATCCCAAGCGAGATACATCCCATGTCCCCCTTCGACGCCTACCGCCCAAACCTCACCCGCCGGCATTTCCTGTCGCAGGGCTCGCACCTGCTAGGCGGAGCCGCGCTGGCGACGCTGCTCGGGCAGGACCGGACGGCATCGGCAGCAGCGCCGTCCGCCGCCCCACCGGCCGCGTTGCCGCACAACCTCGCCCACTTTGCGGGGAAGGCGAAGCACGTCATCTATCTGCACATGGTCGGCGGGCCGTCGCAGCTCGATCTGTATGACCCGAAGCCGGTCATGCAGGAGTGGTACGACAAGGACCTCCCCGAGTCCGTCCGCATGGGGCAGCGGCTGACCACGATGACTTCGGGCCAGAAGCGGTTCCCCATCGCGCCGTCGATGTACACGTTCCAGCAGCACGGCGACTGCGGGATGTGGGTCACTGATCTGCTGCCGTACACCGCCAAGTGCGTGGACGACATGGTGTTCATCCGCAGCATGAACACCGAGGCGATCAACCACGAGCCGGCCATCAGCTACATGCAGACCGGCAACCAGAACACCGGCCGGCCGTGTCTGGGTTCGTGGGCGTCGTACGGCCTCGGCTCGCTCAACGAAGACCTGCCGACGTTCGTGGTGCTCGTCGCCCAACCCACGAACGTGCAGCAGGTGCAGGCGATTTCCGCCCGGCTGTGGTCCTCGGGATACCTGTCGGGCGAGCACGCCGGCGTGTCGTTCCGCACCGGCGGCGATCCGATCCTGTACATCAACAACCCGCCCGGCGTGCCGACGGACATCCGCCGCAAAACGCTGGACGGCATCAATGCGCTCAACGAGTTGACGTACGAATCGCTCGGCGACCCGGAGACGCGGACCCGCATCCAGCAGTACGAACTGGCGTACCGCATGCAGGCCAGCGTGCCCGACCTCGTCGATCTCAAGCAAGAGCCGAAATCGACCGAGGAGTTGTACGGCCCGGACATCCACAAGTCCGGCTCGTTCGCGCACACGGTCCTGCTCGCCCGCCGCATGGTCGAGCGCGGCGTGCGGTTCGTGCAGATCTACCACAACAACTGGGACCACCACGGCAACATGGCCGGCCGCATGCCCGACCAGTGCAAGGACGTCGACCAGCCGTGCTACGGCCTGATTCAGGATCTCAAGCTCCGCGGGCTGTTCGACGACACGCTGATCATCTGGGGCGGCGAGTTCGGCCGGACGATCTACTCGCAGGGGGGCCTGTCCAAGACCAACTACGGCCGCGACCACCACCCGCGCTGCTTCACGATGTGGATGGCCGGCGGCGGCAGCAAGGGGGGCACGATCTACGGCGAGACCGACGACTTCAGCTACAACATCGTCAAAGACCCGGTCCACATCCGCGACTTCCACGCCACCGTGCTGCACCTGATGGGCTTCGAGGGGGACCGCTTCACGTTCAAGTACCAGGGGCTCGATCAACGCCTGATCGGCGTCGAACCGGCGAAAGTCATTAAAGAATTGATTGCGTAATCACAGCCCGGTGCGCAAGCGACGGCGTCCTCTAACACGCCCGAAGAGCGCCCGCCCGACGCAGGATTGAGAATTCACGCCGTCGCTTGCGCTCCGGGCTGTGATTATGACAACGTCCCTCACCGCGTACCGCGCCCGCTGGATCGTGCCGGTCGATGCGCGACCGATTGCGAACGGCGTGCTCGTGGTCTCCGGCGACCGCATCGTGCGCGTCGCCGACCAGTGGCCGGGACCGATGACCGATCTCGGCGATGTCGCACTCATCCCCGGACTGGTGAACTGTCACACCCATCTCGAGTTCAGCGCGCTCACCGAGCCGCTGTCGCCGGGGTTGCCGTTCACCGACTGGATTCGCCGCGTCATTCGTTATCGGCAGGAACAACCGGGCATCGTGCCGCAGGCGATCCAGAAGGGATTGTCGGAATCGCTGGCGGGCGGAGTGACGTTGCTGGGGGACATCGCCTCCACCGGTTGGACGTGGGCCGATTACACCAATGCAGCGATGCGACCGCGATGTGTCGTCTTTCAAGAACTGCTGGGGTTGTCTGACGAACGGGTCGCGGCGCAGATCGAGTTGGCGAAGCAACACAGTTCCGCCAACCAACCGTTCGACATCGTGGGATTGAGTCCGCATGCGCCGTACAGCGTGCATCCCGAATTGCTCGGGGCGGCGTTGATTGAAGCGCAAGCGAGATCGACATCCATTGCCGTCCATCTGGCGGAGACGGCCGCCGAACGCGAACTGCTGGCCGATGCCTCCGGCGAGTTCCGCGAGTTTTTGTCGTCGCTCGGCTTGTGGCGCGAGGGCATCTTCGGCGAACGGACGTTTGCCGACTGGTTGCACGCGCTGGCGGAGTTGCCGCGGGCGCTGGTGATTCATGGCAACTACCTGAACCAGTCGGAACTGGCGATGCTGGCCCGGTCGCCGCACGTCACGATGGTCTATTGCCCGCGGACGCACGCCGCGTTCGGGCATCCGCCGCATCCGTGGCAGGATCTCATCGCCATCGGCGGCACGGTCGCAATCGGGACCGACAGCCGGGCCACGAATCCCGATTTGAGTTTGTGGCGCGAACTGCAGTTCCTCGCCGCGATGCATCCCGACATGCCACAGCACGATCTGCTAAAACTCGGCACGCTGACCGGCGCGAAGGCGCTGGGGTGCGGATCGCAATGCGGCAGCTTGACGCCGGGCAAACGGGCCGATGTCGCCGCCGTGTCGCTGGCCGATCCGGCGAGTTGCGATCCGGTCTATCAACTGCTGAATACGGGGAATGAAATTGCGGGGACGATGCTCGCCGGGCGGTGGGTGTGCGGGCGATTCGCGCGGCGCGAAGAAGCCCAGGGATAGCTATCCCTGGGCGTCCGTCTGCTCGGGCTCGAGTGCGGAGCGTGCCTGTTCGAGCAGCGCGACGAGCTGCTGCAACTGCTGCGGCGCGAGGTGCCCGAGTTGCCGATGATGGCAGTCGCGGACGCCGGGGCCCAGTTGCTTCAGCAGCGCGAGACCGTTCTCCGAAATGGCGACGTCGACCACGCGGCGGTTGTCGGCCCGTCGCTGCCGGCGAATCCAGCCGCGGTCTTCCAGGCGATCCA
>JAWXBB010000050.1:0-4815 GCA_034439795.1 Planctomycetaceae bacterium
CGGTGGGTGGCCGGGGCTGGAGCCGCTTCGGCGAAGCCCCGGTCTGTCGCGCGCTCACCGGGGCTTCCCTCCCGTTGGTCGGTCCAGCCCCGGCCACCCCGTGCGCTTTTGGAATGGACTTTCGGTGTGGGAGTGAGCGGCACAACTTCGGACGGATGCAGCTCCAGTTCCGGCCGTGGAACCGTGAACGAGGCCTGACATTCCGCGTTCGGACAACGCCCTCGCCGGCCGGCGTATTTCGCGTCGACCTTGAATGCGCGGCCACAGGCGTCACAACGGACAGACACCAACATCGGGCGGGCCTTGAGAAGCGGCAACCAACGGGCGGGAAGAGGGCGGGCGGGACACCGACCGATGCGGCCGCATCGACGTCGGTGGATACGTACCAGTATAGTCGCCTGTCGAGGTGAAAATCTACAGTTCTTCGGCCCCAAAGCGGGAAATGAGGGCCATCGCTGATAGACGATTCCGGCTGATTGGTCTAAAGCTTGAGTGGCATCGCCTTGACCTCGAAGAAGTCAAAGACAGTAGCCGGGGGTCGGAGGCTTTGCGCGGACCCCCGGACGTCGGTGTAAGAGAATCGCATCCCGGAGGGATGCCAGAACCGTGCAATTTCTGGCATCCCTCCGGGATGCAAAGCTTCGTGTCGCCGCTTGCCGTGGGTCTGCGCGAAGCGCTCCGACCCCCGGCTACGTTTTGCGACCTCTTCGTGGTTAAAGAACGATCGGGTGAGATTGCGGGCATCGACATCAAACCGGAACGGACGTATCATTTCGACCGTCACGGAACGGCCCTTCTTGTGTGCCACGGCTGTGTCAGCCGTGCGTTGTTCGCTGCGGTGCGGAGCGTTCGCACGGCTGACACAGCCGTGGCACACGAAGATGACGACGACGGAGAGATTTGCGAGATGCGCGACGAGGCGGCACTAAAAGCGGACGGCGAGAAGCACATCCCCAAGGGGTACGACCCGGAGCTGTACCGCCTCCGGCATTCGATGGCCCACGTCATGGCCGAGGCGATGCTCGCCCGGTTCCCGACCGCCAAGCTGGGGTTCGGGCCGCCCATCGAGAACGGCTTCTATTACGACTTCGACCTGCCGGAGAATCCGAGCGACGAAGATCTGGCGTGGGTTGAAAAGGAAATGGCCCGGATCATCAAGGGCAAGCACGCCTTCCGTGTCAAGGAGGTCACTCCTGCCGAGGCCCGCACGCTGTTCCACGATCAGCCGCTGAAGTTGGAACTGATTGCCGAACTGGAGCGGGGCAGCGTTGACGAATACGGCAATCCGACCGGTGCGCCGACGGGCGACAATCCGCTCACCGTCTACCAGCAGGACACGTTCGTCGACGTCTGCCGCGGCCCGCACGTGCCGGATACCGGTGCGCTCGATCCGCAGTCGTTCAAACTGCTCAGCGTCAACGGGGCCTACTGGCGCGGCAGCGAAAAGAACCCGATGCTGAAGCGGGTCTACGCCACCGCGTGGCGGAACAAGGCCGAGCTGGACGAACATCTCAAGCGGCTGGAAGACGCCAAGAACCGCGATCACCGCAAGATCGGCAAAGAGCAGGAACTGTTCCTGAATCATCCGCTGATCGGCGCGGGCCTGCCGATGTGGTTGCCGAAGGGGGCCGTCATCCGCCGGCAACTGGAGCAGTTCATTCTGGAACTGGAGCGGGCGGCGGGCTACCAGCACGTTTACACGCCGGACATCGCCAAGCAGGATTTGTACGAGGTGTCCGGCCACTGGGCGCACTACAAAGACTCCATGTTCCCGCCGATGGATCTGGAGCACGAGACGCTCGTCCTGCGGCCGATGAACTGTCCGCATCACATTTTGATCTTCGACTCGAAGCAGCGCAGCTACCGCGACCTGCCGGTGCGGATCGCCGAACTCGGGAAGATGTATCGCTTCGAGAAGTCCGGCGTGGTCAGCGGCCTGAGCCGAGTCCGGTGCATGTGTCTCAACGACGCCCACCTGTTCTGCCGGGCCGATCAGATCAAATCGGAATTCGCCAACGTGCTGCGGCTGGTCGAGAAGGCGTACAAGATTCTGGGCATCACCGACTACAGCTATCGGCTGTCGCTGCGCGATCCCAAAGACACGGAAAAGTACGTCCAGAACGACGCGATGTGGGAGCTCGGCGAGCAGATGCTCCGCGAGGCGATGCAGGAGGTCGGCGTCAACTTCCGCGAGGCTGAAGGGGAAGCCGCATTCTACGGTCCGAAGTGCGACATCCAGATCCGCGACGTGCTCGGCCGGGAGGAAACGCTGTCCACGATCCAGGTGGACTTCCATCTCCCCAACCAGTTCGGCCTGAAGTACACCGACCAGAACGACCAGGAAGTCCGGCCGGTGATTCTGCACCGCGGCGTCATCAGCACGATGGAGCGGATGACGGCGTACCTCATCGAACTGTACGCCGGCGCGTTCCCGCCGTGGCTGGCCCCGGTGCAGGCGATGCTGGTCCCCGTCGCCGACCGCCACGTGGACTTCGCGAAGCAGATCGCCGAACGGCTGCTCGCCGCCGATTTCCGCGGCGAGGTCGACGACAGCAACCGCCGGATGAACGCCAAGATCCGCGACGCCGAGATCGCCAGGATTCCCTACACGCTGGTCATTGGCGACCGTGAAGTCGAAGCGCAGTCGGTGTCGGTCCGCCTCCGCAGCGGCGAAAACCTGGGCGCGATGCCGATCGACAAGTTCTGCGAACTGCTGAAGACAATCGTGTCGACGAGGTCGTTGAAACTGGTCACCGAAGACGCCCAGGGATAGCTATCCCTGGGCTTCCCCGCTCACGGACGAGAATGCTCATGGACACCATCACCGTCGCCGCGGCTCGACACGTTGACGCCATCGGCCGCGAAGTCACCGTTCGCGGCTGGGTCCGAACTCGCCGCGATTCCAAGAGCGGCTTCAGCTTTCTCGAACTCAACGACGGGTCGTGCCAGGGGAACCTGCAGGTCGTCGCCGACGCCGTGCTCCCCAACTATGAAGCCGAAATCAAAAAACTGTCCGCCGGTTGCAGCGTGATCGTCACCGGCACGGTGAACAGTTCCCCGGCGCAGGGCCAACCGACGGAACTCAAAGCCGCCACAGTCACGCTTGTCGGCTTAGCGCCCGTGGAATCGTATCCGCTCCAGAAAAAACAGCACTCGTGGGAGTTCCTCCGCGGCATCGCCCATCTGCGGCCGCGGACGAACACGTTCGGCGCGATCGCCCGCATCCGCAACCGGGTGTCGATGTCGATCCACGAATTCTTCCAGGAGCGCGGCTTCCTCTACATCCACACGCCGATCGTCACCGGCAGCGACTGCGAAGGGGCCGGGCATCTGTTCCGCGTGACGACGCTCGATCTGGAGAAGCCGCCGAAGACCGACGGCGTCGTCGATTACTCGCAGGACTTCTTCGGCCGGCCGTCGTACCTCACCGTCAGCGGGCAACTGCAACTGGAGACGTTCGCCTGCGGCCTCGGCAACGTCTACACGTTCGGCCCGACGTTCCGGGCCGAGAACTCCAACACCACCCGGCACCTCGCCGAGTTCTGGATGGTCGAACCCGAGATGGCGTTCTGCGACCTCGAAGGGGACATGACCATCGCCGAGGCGTTCCTCAAGCGGATCGTCGGCGACGTCCTCGACCAGTGCGGCGAGGATCTGGCGTTCATCAACCAGCGGATCAGCGACACGGTGATCGACTCGCTGACCAAACTCCGCACCAGCGCCTTCACCCAGCTGGCGTACACCGACGCCGTCGAACTACTGCAGAAGTCCGGCGAGAAATTCGATTACCCCGTGGAATGGGGCCACGACCTGCAGACCGAACACGAACGGTTCCTCACTGAGAAGCAGTTCCAGGGGCCGGTGATCGTCTACAACTACCCGCGGACCTTGAAGCCGTTCTACATGCGCTGCAACGACGACAACCGCACCGTCGCCGCGATGGACGTGCTGGTTCCCGGCGTCGGCGAAATCATCGGCGGCAGCCAAAGAGAAGAACGGCTCGACGTGCTGAGCCAGCGGATGGCCGACCAGGGCCTCGACGCCACGCATTACGAGTGGTATCTCGACCTCCGCCGCTACGGCACCGTCCCGCATGCGGGTTTTGGGCTGGGGTTGGACCGCATCGTCCACTTCATCACCGGCATGGGGAACATCCGCGACGTGATTCCGTTCCCAAGGTTCCCGGGCAGTATTCAGTATTGAGGTCCCAGGAGAAGACCGCGACAGGCGCGAGTCTGCCCTACGGGACTTTGGAATCGTGTGGGCGACTGAGGACCGCGTACTGGAGTTGTCCTCCGTCATCGGGCTCAAGCCCTTGAACTTCGATCTCCACTCCGACGGGTTTCGGAATTCTGAATTTCACCGTGCGACCATCCGCGTGGCGAAACGCTCCCTCCATGACGGATTGAGGCGAGTTGGGAACATCATCGCTAGTAGCACCCATGATTCGATACATCTTGCCATCTTGCGGCGGTCGGACAACAGTCCAACCCAAGCTCCGAGATGCTGCGAACAATTCGTCCTGCGTTTGCCAACTAGGCTTTGGCAACAACGACGTCAACATCGGCGCACACCAGTTCAAAGATGTCACCAGCAAGACGCACCCGACAAGGCCGACGAGTCCAACATAGCGCCACCTGGGCTTCATGGAATTGTCCTCAGTAGACTAACAAGTGTCGTAGTAGTCCGTCTATCGCTAATTGTCAGGCGTTGGGTACAGGGCTTTGAGTTTGATTCTGGCGTCGGCCTTGTCGGGTGCGTCTTGCTGGTGACATCTTTGAACTGGTGTGCGCCGATGTTGACGTCGTTGTTGCC
>JAWXBB010000051.1:0-14140 GCA_034439795.1 Planctomycetaceae bacterium
CGGCTACGTCGAGGGACTCTATGCCGGCGGCGGGACGAACATCCACGGCTCGCTGACGGCGGCCCTCGCCCAGCTCAAGGATTCGCAGCAGCCGCACTTCGTCCTGTTTCTGACCGACGGGCTGCCCACCGTGGGCGAGAAATCGGAGGTCAAAATCGTCGCTGCGGCGAAGGCGGCCAACGGCGTTCGCGCCCGCGTGCTGCCGTTCGGCGTCGGGTTCGACGTCAACAGCCGGCTGCTCGACCGCCTGGCGCGGGAGAACTTCGGCATGAGCGAATACGTCCGGCCCAATGAGGACATCGAAGCCCACGTCGCCAAGGTCTACAACCGCATCGGCTCGCCGGTGATGACCGACGTCGCCGTGAAGTTCGAGTTCGACACCGTCAAACCCGAGGACGGCCCGGTCATCAACCGCCAGTATCCCCCGCAGGTGTTCGATCTGTTCGAGGGAGAGCAACTGGTGCTCGTCGGCCGCTATAAGAAGACCGGGGCGGCGAAGACCGTTGTCACCGGCCGCATTGGCTCCACGGAGAAGAAGTTCGATTTCCCCGCGGAGTTCACGGCGAAAAGTCACGACAGCTCGTTCGCCTTCGTCGAGAAGCTGTGGGCCACGCGGCGGATCGGCGAGATCATCGATCAGATCGACCTCCACGGCCAGAACGACGAATTGGTGAAGGAACTGGTCGCGCTGTCGACGAAGCACGGCATCCTCACGCCATACACGTCGTTCCTCGCCGACGAAACCGCGCGGCCGTCATCGCTCGCCGCGACGGACAGTTTCCGCCTAGCGATGCCGGAATTGAAGAAGCTCGAAGAAGCCGAAGGCCGCGGCGCCTTCCTCCAGCGATCGAACAAGCTGGGCTTCCAGTTCTCGAACGGACCGATCTCTGGACCGGCGGCGGGCTCAGGCGGCGCGGCGCTGCAGGATCTGGAGCGGGATCGCACGGTCCCCACGCAAGCCGTCCGCAATCGCGGCAGCGAAACGCTCTACGCCCGCGGCGTCGAGGTCAGCGGCCAACGCATCAAGCTGCTGGTCACGCCGGAGACGTCGAAACTCGATCTCGACAAGGACAAGGACCAGATCACGACCATCGACCGCTACACCGACGCCTACTTCGCCCTGATCCAAGCCAACACGCCCGACGAGAACCAGTTGTTCGTTCAGCAGCAGTCGGACGAACAACTCCTCGTGAAGATGCGCGGGAAGACGTACCTGGTGAAGTGAGCCGATGAAGAGAAATCTCGCGAAACCGCAAGTGTTATTCGGACGACGCTTGCGGTTTCGCGGTCTTTCACGGCGTCAGATGTCGCTCTCCGACTGCTGATGTCGAGAGCGATCCCCATCGGAAATCTCGTGGTACACTATTCGTCGCGTTGGTGATTTCTATCCGATGGTTCTCATGGCCTGATTGAATATGTCGGAGTCAGGCATTGATCGCAGAACGCGGTGGAGGTGGTTCGCGCTCGTGGCATTGCTGGCTGTCCTGTCCGCTCCGGCGTGGTTGATCGAGGCGGTGTGTGACGGCTCGTTTGACTTGCGCGTTCACATGGCTGGTGATTGTGGCCCTGAGTCCACAACTGTGAGTGTGATTCCGATTCGCGGCGATCTCGCGAAGCTCATTCAAGAACAGCCGGATAGTCCGGAATTTGTCTGGCTCAATGTCCCCTGCGATGGAACGAACGCTGCTACGATTCGATCAGGATACAGTTACCGAGATTGGCACGGCATCACACATGGCTTTGTCCGCGAACATGAAGCTCTATTGGTCCGTCGAGGGGAGTCACAGTTTGACATCATTCCCTTCGACTACCAGTTGGGACAGGGAGACGTCGACATTACCATTCCCGTCGCACATCCCTAAGTTTCCTAACTTTCGCGATTCATTTGATGTCGCCTCTGTCGCTTCAGTTGTCGCGCGGGAAGTGAGAGCGGCAACGACCTTTGTCGTTCCGGCAAGTGACTCTGCAAGCATCGCGGTACGTCGCTCCGCCCGCCGCGGAGGTAGTCGCGATAGATCACCGGTGCGACCTCGTCCGGCGACACTCTGCGGACCTCCGTCAGGAATCGGAACACGAGTTCCACCAGCCGCGGCAAGGCGACGCCGTGCGTCTGCCCCGTCTGCGCGAACAGCCACGCGGCGAACCGGCGGAACTCGGCGAATGGTGATCCGTCACCGCCCCACAACCACGGCAGGGTCTCGACGAAGTTGCCGCTGTTGGCGACCACGTCCCACGTCTTGGCGAGCCGCCGCAGTTCCTGCATGGTGGCGAAGTCGATCAGCCGGTTCTGCAGAATCTCGTACGGCGGGTGCGGACTGTAGACCATCTGCCATTCGGCGTCGTGCCGGATGATCGGCGTGCCGCGGAGCCGCTTCAGGATGCCGACCTGAATCTCCTGCGGGCCGAGGGCCACCAGCCGGTCGAACCCGGCGGCGAAGCTGTCGACCGTTTCGCCCGGCAAGCCGACGATGAGATCTGCATGGACGTGCACGCCAGTCTGCTCCCGCAACCAGTGCAGATTCTGCTCGACGAGAGCGTTGTCCTGTTTCCGGCTGATGAGTTTGCCGACGTCGTCGTTGAACGTCTGAATGCCGACCTCGAACTGTAACGCTCCCGCGGGGAATTGCACGATGAGTTCTTTCAGCGCATCGGGCAGGCGGTCAGGGATCAGCTCGAAATGCAAAAACAGCCCCGGCGAATGGCGGGCAAGGAAGAATTCCAGGATCGCGCGACTTGTGCGTAGGTTGAGATTGAACGTCCGGTCGACGAACTTGAACGTCCGGCAACCGCGATCGAGCAGTCGCTGCATCGCCGCGAGAAACGCATCGAGCGGAAACTGCCGGACGGGGATGTCGAGCGCCGACAGGCAGAACTCGCACTCGAACGGACATCCGCGCGACGCCTCGACGTAGACCACGCGATGGGCGAGGTCTTCGTCGGTGTAGAGCTCGTACGGCAGCACGAGCCGCGAGAGATCGGGTAGAGGGGCGGCGATCACTCTGTGGGAGCCGGGGCGTGTCGCCCCGGTCTTCTCGTCCGAAGACAAGACCGGGGCGACACGCCCCGGCTCCGACGGAGAGAGCAACTCCGCACACAACGCGCGAAACGCGACGTCGCCATCGCCGGTGATGACGTAATCCGCCAATTGACAAATCCGCTGCTCGTCGGTCTCGTAACTGACCTCCGGCCCGCCGAGAATCACGATCACGTCCGGCCGTAATCGCTTGAGTGCGGCAACCACTCGCTCGGTCTCGGTCACGTTCCAGATGTAGACGCCGAGGCCGACGATCCGCGGATTCGCCGCCAGAATCGTCTCGACGATCTCCAGCGGCGACTGCTGGATCGTGAACTCCAGCATGGTTGACCGCGCTTGCAGGTCGCCGAGATTCGCGTGCAGATAGCGCAGCCCGAACGCGGCGTGGTGATACCGCGCATTCAGCGTCGCCAGCACGATCTCTGCCATCAATAATTCACCCTCGGAAGCCGAGGGGTCCCACCCCCTCGGATCTTCCCCCCATCATACGAAATGCCCGCGCACCAGCCGTGAAAACTCCGCCTGATTGCGGATCTTCTGCACGGCGACTTTGAACTCATCGAAACCCGGCACGAACTTGGCGAAGTAACAACTCACCCGCGGCAGCCGCTTCAGGGCCAGATAGTTGCCGTAGTATTCGAACTCGCTCTCGACGAGTTGCAGCAAGGCTCTGGCCCGTTCGTTGGAGGTCGGTTGAGGCACGACGGCATTTCCCTGCAACAGCGCCCGGGCTTGGGAAAAAATCCACGGGTTGCCGAGGCAGCCGCGGCCGATGGCGACGCCGTCGGCACTCGTTTCCTTGAGGAACCGCAGCACGTCGGCCGCTTCGCGGATGCCGCCGCTGCCGAGGACGGGGATCGACACGGCCGCTTTCACCCGGGCGATGACCGACCAGTCCGGGCCGCCGACGTACGCCTGGGCCACGCTGCGGGCATGGACATCGACCGCCGCGGCTCCGGCCGCTTCAGCCAGTCGTGCGACCTCGCTTGCGGTTTCGCGCTCCGCATCGGGTCCGCTGCGGATTTTGAGCGTGACGGGAACATCGACCGCTTTCGCGACCGCCTCGACCAATCGCGCAATCGCCGGCGGGTCGGCCATCAGTGCGCCTCCTTCGCCGCGCTTGAGGACGCGCTGAATCGGGCACTCGAAGTTCAGATCGACGATGGCAAAGCCCCGTTCGACGACGACCTTCGCGGCGTCCGCCAGCACCGCCGGATCGGCCCCGCTGATCTGCCCCACCGCGGGGCGCTCCCCCGACGCGGTCTGCAGGAGTTTCATCGCCCGCTTGTCGCGCGCGGCGACGTCGGCGGCGTCCAGCCGTTCCCCGCAGACGAGGCTCGCCCCGAACCGCTTGCACAGCAGGCGAAAAGGCAGGCTGGTGTGCTCCTCCATCGGCGCGAGCGTGACCGGATGAGCGACGTTGACGGGGCCGATGCGCATCAGGCGGACCACTTGCGGATGCGCTCGAGGGCGTGCCGGGCCGCGTGGTCCAGGTTGGCTTCGCTGCCGCCGCCGCGGATCGGGGAGCAGATTTCGTAGGCCACGTAGCCGTCGAAGCCGCCGTCCTTGAGACCCGCGAAGAAGGCGTCCAGGTCCATAAAGCCGTCTCCCAGCGGCACGGCGCGCACCGCCGGCGGATCGACGGCCCGGTAATTGACGAGTGCGGACTGATACTGATACCGCTCGATTCGCACGTAATCGGCGAGCGTGGTCTGCACCATCCGCGGGGCCAGCCGCTTCGCCGCCGCGTACAGATCGGCCCCATGCAGCGCGATCGACCACGGGTCGAACATCGCCTTGAGGTTCGGATGGTCGACGTCGTCGAGCAGTTCGACGAACCCGTCTACGCTCACGCCGACATCGTGATGATTCTGCAGGCCGAGGACGACGCCATGATCCGCACACAATGCGGCCGCTTCTCGCAATGCGACGACGCACTTCGTCCAGTCGGCCTGGTGATCGGCGAGGTCGGTGAAGTAACCGCTGAACACGCGGACGATCTTGGCATCCAGTCCGTGGGCAAGTTCCGCGAGCCGCTTAATCATCATCAACTGCATTTCAACGAACGGCACCTCGGGGGCGGACCGGCCGGCGGTGAAGTCCGTATACCCGGCGATGGTGGCGACTTCGATGCCGAGCCGCTCCATCGCAGAACGCACTTCCCAAGACAAGGGTTCGTCTTCGGCATCCATCAACGACAGATGCGGTCGCTTGCCCATTAGCTCGACCGCCGGGTAACCGAGCGCGGCGGCCTTCTCCAGAAACGGCACCAGCCCCAACCGGTGCTGGCCCCAGAAGCCCGCGTAACTGACGGAAAAGAGGGTGGGAGTCATAACCCCAGATTGTCGGCGATGTCGCTGAAATCGCAAGCGGGAAGAGGTTTAACCACGAAACACACGAAAATCACGAAAGGAATTCGGACGATCAGCGAAGAGCACGTAGGGTGGGACGAGTCTTCGAGTCCCACCACGTTGCGCCACCGACGTGGTGGGACTCGAAGACTCGTCCCACCCTACAAATCCTCTTTCGTGCTGTTCGTGTGTTTCGTGGTTAACCGCCCCTCCTACTGGTCCCGATCGACGATGTTCAGCTTGATTTCGTCCGAGTTGCCGCGGAGCTCCGGGGCGTACATCGCGGACGCGCGGGTGGGCAGCGCGCTGAATTTTCCGGGGATCTCGGCCCGCAGGCGGTAGCTCACCGAGTGCTTGCCGCGGGGCAGGGCGCGGACGAAGAACGCCGTGCGTTCGTCGCGGAACTCGACGTAAGCCCCCAGCGCGTTCCCGGTGTAGCCGCTGCGGAGGTCGACCGGCTCGAAGCCGGCGGCCTTCATGTCCTCGAAGACGAGGTACTCGTAATCGTTCTTGCTGTCGATTTCGAGCTCCACCTCGACGAGGTCGCCGCTGGTCAGCTCGGCGAGGTTCGCGAGTTCCGACCGCTCGTACTTCTCGACCGTCTGCGTTGCCGCCTGGCCGCGCGAGCCGGCGACGTCCACGGTCTTGTCGACGCGGGTCAGCTTGTGATACTTGCGCTGGACCTTCACCTCCAGGCCGGCCTTCTCGATGAAGTCTTCCAGCGTGAAGTTGGTGACGTAGGCGCTATAGTACAGCGGGCCGGTGCCGCGCTTGCGGAATTCGAGCGTCTGCTTCCCGGTGGCGACGGCGTCCCCGGTGACGACGAAGGCGTTGTCGAACGTGAACAGGTTGTCCTTGTTGATGGCGACTTCCTGCTGCTTCTTCCCGTTCAACCAGACTTCGACGGTCAGATCGGGCTGGTCTTCGCCGCTGGCGACGAGGTACTCGGCGAGCGCCTCGATGCAGTACGCCGTGTCGCGGGTGCTGTTCCAGTAGGTCGCGTGCTTGCGGTTGTTGAGCAGGTACTTCACCAGCCGCGAGCAGCGGGCGTCCTGCGGATTGATGCGCGTCAGCAGCTTGAGGAAGTAGGCATTAGCCTCGATGCTGGAGCCGTGCCACGACCACCACCAGTTGTCGTCCGGCAGTTTGAGGTACGCGGTCTGGTTCTCGTCGTCCTGCACCAGGAACTGCTCGATGTTCTGCACGATCATCGCCAGTTGTTCGGCCTGCTGCTGCTTCTGTAATGCGAGGCCGAACAGCGCCTTGGCATACACCGGCAGCGACACGCGATCGCGGAAGAGGAACTGCTGCATGTCGTCGTTGGCGACGTCGGCATCCACCAGCACCATGTAGACGAAGGCGTCGAGCGCGTCGGCCTTCGACTTCCACGGTTTGGTCTCGGTCGCCGCGTTCTTGAGCAGCCGGACCTGCTCCGATTGATGAGTCTTCAGCCACGCGACCCCCTTCTCCAGCACGCCGGGGACGAGGGCGACGTCGTTCTGGGCCGCGGTCTGCAAGCCGTGGACGACGACCGCCGTGGTGTGCGGCCAGGAATGCTCGCCGTGGCCGCTGAACCAACCCCAGCCGCCGTCGGAGAGCTGCATCGCCGTCAGCTTTTCGAGGCCGTCGGCGACCATCTTCGCGACCTCGGCTTCATCGAACACCGGGTTGCGATCGAACCGCTTCCATTGCTTCGCGCGGTCGTTGGCGTCGCCGATTTCCTGCGCGTTGAGGTTCGTCCGCTTGGCCTGGATCGCCTTGAGGTCGAGCTGCGTCCGCTGCAGAATCCGCTGCGTGACGACCGTCGGCAGGAACCGGTTCAGCGTCTGTTCGGTGCAGCCGTAGGGGTACTCGACGAGGTACGGCAGCGCATCGACCATCGCCCCGGCGAGCGTCGGCGAGAACCTCGCTTCAATGCGGCTTTCGTTGATTCGCCGTTGCTCGGGAATCGAGAACGCGAGTTCCCCCTTCTCATCCTTCGGCCGCAGCGCGCCGGAGAACGATTCCGTCTTGAGCATCCCGTGAACGTACACCGGGAACTTCATCTCCATCGCGTCGGATTCGACGTTGGTGAGCGCCTTCATCCGGACGACGGCGGTCCCCTCCTTCAGCACCTTCACGCGCCAATCGACGCGCAGTTCGCCGTGGGCGGGAATCATCACGTCCTGTTTCATCGCGGCGAGCGATTCCAGGCAGCCGCCGTCGAGCTCCAGCACCGCCCGGACCGATTTGTCGTCGGCGAGGTCGTTGTGGATGTTCGCCGACAGGACGACTTCGTCGGTCTCGACGAAGAACCGCGGAGCCTGCAAGCGGACGAGCAGGTTCTTCTTCGTGACGACGTCGGCGGTTCCCTCGCCGACTTTCGCGCCGAGGCCCATCGCCCACGCCTTCACCTTCCAGCCGGTGAGGTTCTCGGGCATCTTGAAGTCGACCTTGGCAAAGCCGTCGGCGTCGGTCGTGACCGCGGCGTTCCAGTACGCGGTGTCGGCGAACTCGCTGCGGACGGTGGGTTGGACGGCTGCGTCACCGCCAGTATCCATCACATCAACCGCAAAGACCGGCATTGCAACAGACTCCGCCATCGGAGCGGCCGTTAAATTGCGTGAGGTATGACTCTGGAGCCCGGCAAAAGTCCCCTTTGGATATGTGCGTCGATTGCGGAGACCACCGTTCATCGCAATCCCCTGGTTCACGCCGTCATCCATCAGTCCCACCTCGCCGAATGCTCCCAGCGTGGCCATGCCGGTTTCATTCGGTCTGAGCAGATTCGCGAAGCTGCGGTCGAGGCTCCCTTCGTGCTGCGGGTGATGGTGCCGACGCCACTTCCAGAAGAACTTGCGGATTTCCGGGACGTTGCTGCCGCCGGCGATGTATTCGACGCTGCGGTCGTACACGCTCAGCACCGTCGAGCCGACGAACGGCTTGCCGTCCTTGTCGGTGAGCTTGACCTCGACGGTCGCCGGCGCACCCGGCTGGTACTCCGTCTGCGAGGGTTGCACGTCGACGTTGATCACGCGCTTTTCGGGCGGGACGACGACCTCGCGGAGCTCCTCGTGGTAGCGGCTGTCGGCGACCGTCACCGCTTCGATGAAGAAGTTGGGCATGTCCTTCTGCGTGACGGCGACCGCCTCCACCG
The DNA here is from genome assembly GCA_034439795.1 of Planctomycetaceae bacterium. Lineage (GTDB taxonomy): Bacteria > Planctomycetota > Planctomycetia > Planctomycetales > Planctomycetaceae > DSVQ01. The sequence goes on from JAWXBB010000051.1 coordinate 8,522, forward strand.
TCGATTTGCCGGGGATGCGAATAATCTTCGGCGGCAGGTACACGCCGTTCGACGGCCGCACGAACAACGCCACCGCGCTGCCGGAGCGGTTGGTGTTGATCAAGAGCTGTACCGTATCGCCGGGGGCGTATTCCTTCTTGTCGGTGATCAGCTCCAGATCGTTAAAGCGGTACTGCCGGCCGTCGAATCCCTGGCCGAGAACGACGAAGACGTAGCCCCCTTCGATGGAGCGCTGCTTGTCATCCGTCACCGTGTACGACAACCGATACTGCCCCGCCTGCGACGCGACGATCTGCTGTTCGGCCTGTCCCTCGGCGTTCGGGTTCAAGTCCCACGTCTGGACGGCGGTCTCCTGCGGTTGGCCGGCGGCGTCGTATTGGATGCGGAAGAGCGTGAGCTTGCCCGTTCCCGGCACTGGTTGCTGATCGAGCGTGTACGCGGCGAAGTGGGCGTGGACGGTGTCGCCGACTTTGTAGTGCCCGCGGTCCACCCAGGCGTAGACGCGGAACGGCTTGCGGGCCACGAGGACGTTCCCCTGGCCGACGATTGTCCGCCGCGATTCGTCGACGACTTCCGCGGTGATCTGATACGAGTGGTCCTCGTCGCCGTGCAACTCCTTCGCGGGGAGCGTGTCGATCTCGACTTTGAGCGTGCCGTCGGGGCCGATGTCCACCTCCTGCTCGGCGATCAACTCCGGCGGCGCGGGGCTGCGGCCCCACCACGGCGGAATGGGCCGCACGCAGCCCCACTTCGACCAGCCGGGATACCACGCATAGTCGTAGCCGAACCACCAGTAACCCTTGCCGTAGAACCAGTCCCAGCGGCCGGGGGGATACCACGTCGCGGTGTGCGTGGTCCGCTGGACCTTGTACTTCACCCTGGCGTGCGTGACCGGCGCGCCGAAGTAATACTTCGCGGTGATCGTCGCCGTGATCTTCTCGCCGAGCGCGACCGGCTCCTTGGGCGCTTCGACGGACACCTCGAATTCGGGCTTCTTGTATTCCTCGACGCGGAACGAGCCGCCGCCGTGGTCTTTGACGAGGAGTTGATACTGGCCCAGCTTGGCGTCGTCGACGAGCGGCCATTCTCCTTCGAGGCCGCCGAACTTGTCGGTTTTGTACGCTTTCTCGTAGACCTTGTTCCCCTGCGGATCGTGGATCTCGACCGTGTATCCCTTGTTCGCGAACGGCGAACCGTCGGGCTGGTCGTACTTCGCCTGTTGCAGCCAGAACTTGAACTGCACCTTCTGACCGGGGCGGTACACCGGCCGGTCGGTGATCGCGTACACCTTGGTCTGTTGGTACTGCTCGTCGTGCTTGCGGCCGAACCACACGCCGGTGAAGCCCAGGTACGCCAGCCGGCCCGCGTCGGTCCTCGCAGTAATCAACCATTGATGATCCTGCGGCATCTGTTTTGGGTCGAGCAGCACCTGGCCGTCGGCGTCGGTGAACTGCGCGAAGTTCTTCGTGACCACGCGGAAGGCGTTCTGATTCGGCCGGACCGGCTCCTGCTTCCAGCCGAAGAACTCGACGTTGGCCTTGGGGATCGGTTGCCCAGTCACCGCGTCGGCGACGTAGTACCACGACTTCTGATCGAGCGGCTTCTTGACGAGCGCGGTGTCGGCGAGCCAGACGACGATCCGGCTGGTGTTGCCGTCGGCGAGCTTGCCTTCCAGCAGATACACGCCCGCCTTCTGCAACGGCGTGGCGACTTCGATCCGGCGGTCGACGTGTTCCGGCTTCGGGTCGAGATCGAGCGACCAGTTGGCGACCTGCTCCCCGAGATATTTCGATTGTCCTTCGGTGATGAGGCGGTAGCCGATGTCGCCGACGTTGAGCTGGTTCCAGTCGAGTTGCTTCGGATTCTGCTTGATGTAGTTTTTGACGTCGTCCAGCAGCTGCGTGAGCTTGACCGCGTGGGCGGTGAACTGGACTTTCTTGCCGTTGCGGAAACGGAAATCGACGGTGGCCCCCTGTCCGGCGGGCTGCACCTGGAGCTGCTCGAATTGGCCCCAGTGGCCGACGATCTGCTGGTGGCGCTGCTGGCGGTGATCTTCGTCGCCGAACTTGTCGAGGGCCGTCTTCCACGCCGCGGCGGCTTTGACGTATTGCCGGCGGTCTTCGTAGATCTGCGCGACGATGTCCGCCGCCGCGCCGCCGTGGCTGTTCTTGAAATCCGCGGCGACCGATTGGAAGACCTTCAACGGGTTGAACTCGTCGGGCAACGCAAACCGCTTCACGCCGGTTGCGAGTTTGGCGATCGTCTCGTCGTCCTTGAGCGTGTGGACGGCGAACGGGCCGGCGTTGTCGGCCGACTGGTCGTCGTCATCGGACTGCGCACCGAGGATGCCCGCCATCGTCTGCACGCCGAACTGGCTGTGCAGGAACCGCGCCCAGGTGGAATCGGCCTCGTCGCGCAATGTGGGCACCGTCTTCTTCGCCTGCGCGAGCAACCAGCGCCAGCGTTCGCCGTCGTTCTTCGCCTCGGCATAACTGGTGGGGACGTGATAGAACACCGGGTTGCCATCGGCATCCACCGGCGCGCCGCGATCCTCGCCGCCGCCGCGACCCCACAACCCGCGTCCCATCAGCCCGTATCCAACCTCGTAATCGGCGAGCACCGCGAGATCGGTCAGCACCTGCAGCTTCCAGGCGGGGCAGCCGGAATAGTCTGGCTGGAACGCCGTCGCGTAGTTCAACCAGAAGCGACCGGCATCGGTGGCGACGGTCTCTTTCTCGACGAGTGGCCGGGCCTGCTCGAACAGTTGGAGCGCCCGGCTGCGGTCGCGCTCGGTTAAGATGACCTGTTCCCCGCCGCCGCGACGATGACCCCGATGCACGACCCCGGCGACGCGCTGTCCATACTTTTCAATTCGGAGATACAACTGCGCTGCCGCTTGCAGCACCCGCCAGTGCGCGGCGTGGGCCGCGACGGTGTCCTCGATCAGCTTGTCGACCTCATCGACTTTGCCGAGGTTTTCCAGCGCCTGCACCGTCTGTTGCAGATCGTCCGCGGTGGCCGTTGGGTCGCTGTCGGCGTTCAACAGCAGCTTGCGGTAGGTTTCGACCGCCTGCTGGAAGTTGCCGTCCTGAAACTGTTTCCGGGCCTGCGTGCGCATCGCGGTCTCCGACGGGGGTTCGGCCGCCATCAACCAGAACGCCGTCGTCACCGCACCCACCACCGCCGCGCTGGCGAAAAGCCGAGACATGCTGCAATCCATTCGCTCGAAAAGAATGACGCATCCTGGTCCGCACGGACGATTATACCGCCGCGCACCGGGAGCGTCGTGATGGGACGCACGGGGGCTGCAAATTGTTCCCTCCGGTTTGGTCCCCTCGCCCCCGTCTTCGGGGGAGAGGGTTAGGGTGAGGGGGCGAGCGCTTCGCAGAGCGATGACCGCCAGGAACACCAACTCGAAGCGTCAGCGAGGGCGAGCGCTCGCCCTCGCTCACGCTTCGGGTTGGTGTGGGACACGGCCGGGAGCGCTCGCCCCCTCACCCCGACCCTCTCCCCCGAAGACGGGGGCGAGGGGGCCGGACGCAAAGAACTTTGTTCGAAGACACCGGCCGGAATCGCGTCGAACGCAATCGGGGGCACCACCCCCTCGGATACTTCAACCGCGTTCGCGCTGCGATTGCAGGAACGTCATCACGTGTCCGATGACGACGTCGGGGCAGTCGTACAGCAGTGCGTGGCCGCCGTTCGGAATCATTTCGAGCTGCACCCGGTCGGGAAATTCCTGCTTCAGGTCGCGGGCGTGCTGTGGATTGGCGACGATGTCCCGTTCCCCCTGAACGACGAGCATCGGTCCGGCGCCTCCGGCCCACCACAGCCGCGAATCGGTCCGGCGGACGGCGGCGGACAGGACCAGCGTCGCCCGTCGCGGCGGCCGATGACAGTATTCGTCCGGCAGCACGTTCCGCCGCGCGCTCCATAAAGGCTCCAGGATCGCGCGGCGGGCCCGCAAAGGGAGGCCCGGCAGCATCAACAGGGCATACCCAACAATCATGCGCAGCGGGGGCCACCCCCGGCCCTTTCCGCCGGCGGCCAGCAGCACCAGCCGGTCGGTCCGCGCCGCATGCCGCGTGGCGAAGGCCCGGGCCACTCGGTTGCCGATGGCCATGCCGACGACATCGACGCGTTCGTCGGAGGGCACGCCGGCGTCGGCGAGCACGGCCTGCAGGTCGTCGGCGAAATCCCACAGCGTCGGTCGCGGTCGAAAGCGTCGCCGGCTCTGTCCGATGCCCGGCAGATGCACCGTCAACGTCCGCCGGCCCGCGTCGTTGAGCCGGGCGATGAGCGGATCGAAATGCCAGACCGGTTTCAGCATCCCAATCAGGACGACCGTGGACCCCGATCCGCGCGAAAAATACTCGATCACCGCAGTGCCGCGCTGGACGCAGCGAGTTTCCCCCGGCGGTGGCGGCACAAAGGATGACAACCGGTCGGTCGTTGTCACGGTGCTGACCTTTGGGTGGGGCGAGGGGCTACTTGGGAGTCTTGGCGTCGGGCGCGACGTGGAAGCGTTCGGCATACGCGCCGAACCGCTGCTGGAGATCTTCCGGAGACAGGCCGAATTCCTCCAGCGTGTATTGGTGCCTGGGGCCTTTCGGGTGCTTGTCTTCCGCCAGGTATTTCTTGAGCCGGGCCTCGAACTCCGGCGTGAAATCGTAGCCGAAGTGCGCGTAAACCTTCTGCACCGTGGCGACGGGATCGCGGACGGTTTCGGTGTAGTGGATGTCCAACACGTGCCGACCCTGCGCATCGGCCCGGTCGCGGGATCGCATCCCGCGGTTCAACTGCTGCTCGACGATGCCGGCCACCAGTTTCCCGGCTTCGCGCCGGTCGAAATTCCGGTAGCACAACTGCTGATACACGTGATGCAGGCTGCACAGCGACGGAATGCACTGCGAGACGTCGCGGTGCGTCTGCACGAGGGCGGCGTCGGGAAACGTGGCGAGCAGCTCGCGAATGGCGAAGACGTGCGTGGGGCACTTCAGAATCCAGTGCGACCCCTTGACGTAGCGCTGCAACACCTGCAATTGCGTGCGGTAATCGGCGTAGGCCGCTTCGACGTCGGCGTCGGACACCTCGTCCAGCCATTGGCGATAGAGTGGAACAAGGCCACCGAACACCGGCGACAGAAACGCATTCATCAACAGCCCCGTGCATTCCTCCGGCGCGTCGGCGTTGAACTCGTGGATGCCGTTGAACTCCGGCAGGGCGCGCTTGAGCAGCCGGACCTGGCGGCGAGCCTGCGCGATGCGGGGATCGGTGGCGTAGGTTTCCGGCCGCGGAGGCGGGGCCGGGCTCATCGTCTCCCAGTACATCAGAGGCCGGCAGGCGGGGTCTTGCGCCAGCAGATTGAAGAGGAACGTCGTGCCCGTCCGCGGCAATCCCACGACGAACAGCGGCCGCCGGACGATTTCCTGAACGATGCCGGGGTCCTCGTGCAAGGCCCGCTGCACGCGCAGCCGGTTCGTCAGGATATGCACCAGCGTGGTGCGGCAGAAGATCCGGCCGACGAACGTCAACTCGGGATCGTCGGCATACGAGGCGCACAGTTTCTCCAGCGGCGTGCGATACCATTGCGAGCCGAAGTCGTCCCAGCGCGCCTTC
>JAWXBB010000052.1:0-2881 GCA_034439795.1 Planctomycetaceae bacterium
GAGGAGAATCCGGACCAGCTCGCCGCCGCGACGCTGCGGGAAATCGCGCATCGCAGCGGCCCGCTGGAAGTCGGCCTCGTCCGCGGACAACGGTTCGTCGTCCGCGCGGTGCCGCAACCGGCGTCCTCGCAACGCCCCGGCAAGAAGACGCCGCACGGCACGTGGATCGTCACCGGCGGAGCGCGGGGCGTGACGGCCGTTGTGGCCCGCGAGCTCGGTCGCCGGTTCGGCTTGAAGCTGCATCTGCTTGGTTCGACCGCGCGGCCGGCCATCGATCCGAGCTGGCGGAACCTGACTGACGAAGGACTTAAGGCGCTCAAGAAGACGATCTCGGAACAGGCCCGCGCCGTCGGCAAAGCGCCGGCCCACGCCTGGAAAGAGGTCGAGCGCTGCATCGAAATCGATCGGACGTTGCAGGCTTATCGGGCCGACGGCGTGACCGCCGCGTACCACCCCTGCGACGTTTCCGATCGGGCGGCTCTCGCAGCGACGCTGGACGGCATCCGACAGCAGGACGGTCCGATCCACGGCGTGATTCACGGCGCCGGCCTCGAAGCCGCGTGCCGGTTCGACAAGAAGAAACGCGACCTCGTCGCCGCGACGCTGGCCGTCAAGGTGTCGGCGGCCGTGCATCTCGTCGAACTGCTGAAGAACGATCCGCTGGAATGGTTCCTGGGCTTCGGCTCGACCAGCGGCCGATTCGGCGGCATGGGTCAGGCCGATTATTCGATGGCCTCCGACATGCTGTGCAAGCTGTGCGCAGCGGTGCGGCTGAAGCGGCCCGAGGTCGCCGCCGTCGGGCTGCATTGGCCGCCGTGGGCCGACGTCGGCATGGCCGCGCGGCCGGAAAGCAAGATCGCGCTGCAGGCCAGCAACCTCGCGTTCATGCCGCCGCTCGAAGGGGCGGCCCATGTGCTCGACGAGTTGCTCACCCAGGCGACGGAATCCGAACTGCTGTTCCTCGACAAGCCGGACCTGATCGACACCGACGGCACGATGCCCGCCGCGGCGGAGAAACTCGACTATCGGCGGCGCGACGGACTCGTGAAGGCGGCGGCCGTCATCGACACCATTCACGAACTGCACGCCGGGCGATCGCTGATCGCGACGGCGCAGTTCGATCCCAAAGTCGAGCCGTTCCTGCTGGAGCACCGGCATCAAGGGGTGCCGATTCTGCCCGCCGTCGTCGGCATGGAGTCGATGGCCGAAGCGGCGGGAATGCTCGCCGCGGACGGCCGCAAGGTCGTCGGACTGCGGAATATGACCGTGCATCAGGGACTGCGGTTCCACACCGACCGGCCGCAACGGGCGCGGGTGGTGGCGACGGTGGCCAATGACGGCGTGACGTGCGCCCTCGAAGCCGATTTCTGCGACCGGCAAGGCCGGCTCGTGGAAGCCAACCGGCTGCAGATGGACGCCACGCTCGAACTCGCGATCAGCTATTCGCCGCTGCCGAAGTCGGAACTCGGTCCACAGCCATCAATCTGGACGGCACACAAATACGTCGCCGACTGGCGGACGATGAAATTCCCGGAAGAGGCCCGCGTCTATCACGGCTATCCGTTCCACGCGCTGAAGGATTACGCGCTCGTCGAGAACGGCCTGTGGGCCCGGCTCGTCGTGCCGGAACCCAGCGTCATCGCCGGCGAGCGGAATGCCCCGGGGTGGCAGTTGCCGTCGGCGATCATCGACGCCGGGCTGCTCGGATCGGATTTCCTGGTCTGGAATCAGTTGCACGTCGCCGACCTGCCGCATGCGTTCGACCGCATCCGCATCGCCCGGCCGCTGGTGCCCGGCGAAGCGCTCACGCTGCGGGTCTGGCTCCGCGGCCGGACCGAGCGGATGATGCGGGCCGATTTCGTGATGGTCGACGCCGCCGGCAATACGGTGATTCAGGTCGACGGTTACGAGATGGTCGAAGTGAAGACCGGCACGTCTGGCAGTGAGACAAAACCCACGGCCGCATCACAACCAGCCGCGAAGCCCACACCGACTGTGCCCATTGCCAATGAGCAACCCGCGCCGGCTCCGTTGCCGGCGGGAACCGCCGCGCGGTCGACGGCACGCAATGGGCAAGCTCATGCCGCCAAGGTTACAAATCCGCCGCCTGCACCGTTGCCGAGTCCACTGTCTGCGATGACATCTGCACCGGTGGTGACTGCGTCGTCTCCTGCGATCAGTCAGGCCGAGATCGCCCGATTGCCGTTGATTGACGCGGCGGTGTGGTCCTCACCCTCGCAACTGGTCGCCGAATGCCGGTTCGATCCGAAGGCCGATCCGTTCCTCATCGAGCATCAGTTCAGCGGGAAACCGCTGCTCCCCGCGGTCATTGGATTGGAGACGATGATCGAAGCGGCGTCGCTGACGTCGCCGGGACAAGCGCTCGCCGCCGTCCGCGACTTCCAGATTCACGGCCCGTGCAAGTTCCGCGACGACCAGCCGCAAGCGGCAAAGGTGATCGTGGAGCGGACCGGCGACGCGTGGTCCTGCCGGCTCGTCAGCACGGGAGCCAAGGAATCCGTCTATCAAACGGCGACCATCGCCTTTGCCGACAGCGTCGCACCGCTCACCGCCCCGCCGCCGGGCAAGCCGCCCTTCCCATACAATCCCATGCAGTACGCGAAGAAGGGGCAGGCCCAACTGGTCCACGGCCCGCTGTTCCAATGCCTCAAGGGCCTGTCGCTGCAACGCGAAAGCGGTTGGTCCAAGGTCATCGCCGCGGCACCGAACAATCTCGCCGGGACGCGATCGGAGGACCGGTGGTTCCTGCCGGTCGCCGCGCTCGATTCGTGCCTCGTGGCGTGTGGTGTGGATCTCTTCATCCTCATGTACAACCGGGTCGAGATTCCGCATTCGTGCTCGGAGATGCGGGTCGGCCGAC
>JAWXBB010000053.1:0-2800 GCA_034439795.1 Planctomycetaceae bacterium
CGCTTGGCGAGGGCGTCGGCGATCTCCTCCGTATGCCGGGACGCCCAGATCCCCGAGCAGTTGATGCAGCCGCGGCCGCTGTTGAGGACGATGCTGTCGAACATCAGGTCGAGGTACTCGGGCCAGTTGTCGACGACGTCGTCCCCCAGCAGGATCTTGCTGAAGCCGGGGCCGTGGGCCTGCACGCGGGGGTCGCCGTGATAGCGTTCGACGGTCGCCGTGCCGCCGAAGATCATCGCCCGCTGGCAGTGCTGGATCACCGCGGCGCCGACCTCCGCCCCGCCGGGGTACAAGCAGATCGTCTCGCGCGGCACGCCGGCCTGGAAGAACGCCTCCGTCATGCGGTACGGCGTCCACGGCTCCTGCGGACCGGGCTTCAAGACGAGTCCGATCTGCAGCGGAATGACCGGCATCCACAGCGTGTGGACGCCGGGGCTGTTCGACGGCAGCACCATGCCCAGCACGGGGGAATTGGCCTGATATCCGAGCATCACGCCGCGGGCTTCGGTGCCGTACCCTTTGGAGAGGACGTCGAACGGCAGCCCGCGGGTGAGGGCCTCCAGGACTTCGCGCATGTGGGTCAGCACGAAGAAGTTCTTCTTCATGTTGGCCGCGCACATGTGCTCGGGCAGGCCGGTGGTGGCCGACTGCATGCGGCAGAACTCGGCGGGGGTCTGCGTGCCTGTGCCGAGGGGGAGAGTGGCGTTGAGGTACAGGTCCGCCGCCTTGGCGGTCATCTCGATGAGCTGGTCGATCGAGAACTGCCTCAGGGCGTCCCGCGCGCGGGCGGCATGGCGAATATCCATGCCGAGCTGCGCCCCGGCGGCCTGATGGACGCGCGCCAGCACCTCGCCGGTCTCGAAGTGGACGACGTCCGCTTTTTCCATGCTGTCGTAGGGCTTGCCCCAGCGGATGATCGGAAGTTCGAGCATGTGGTGTAGTCCGTTGTCTGATGGTTTTGGTCAGTTGCAGGAGGCCGGTGGGCCGAAATCCATGATTCGCGTCATCGCTCACGAATCTGGCAGAGTCCCGCCGGCTCAAAGTCCGCGATCAATCGATAGCCTTCGAGAAGTTGAACTCCGATGAGTGTCGTCTGCCCCGCGGCCACGATTTCGATCTCGCGATCTTCGTCGAACCACCGGACATGACCCAGGTACACCGGAACAATGGTCGTTGAGCCGTCAGCGAGACTGCCGGACACGAAGCGCCCCGGCTCCATGAACAATCGATCGACAACGTCTTTCGGGAGCAGCATCGCGCCGCTGAACCCCGTGTCGATCACCGCGGAGACCTCGCCTTCGATTCCGGAGGCTCCGCGCACCGTCACCGCCAGCAGCAATTCGAGATCCGGCGCGACGTCGCCGGTCATCGTTCTTGCGCCGGTCATCGCAGCACGCCGAATCGGACCGAAATCGGAGTCCCGACATATCGCCCCCACATCACTGCTGCCGGCCGTCGCTCCCGCAGCTTCTTGGTGGCGACGAGGGATTTCTCGGCCACTTCGAAGTCGCCGCTGTCAACGTCGATGACCACATAGTCCTGCGGGTTGCGAGTGGTGACTTGCGGCGCTACCCGTTGATCATAAATCGCGTTGCCGCGACGGGCGATGTCCTCGGGATCCGCCGGCGATCGTTGAATCATCAGGGGACGCTCCTTGCTGGTTCAGTAGACCCCCACCGTCGTCGTCTTGGCGAACTCGTGGAACGGCCTGGTCCCGCTGATGCCGTCCCACGGGTAGGCTTCGCACGGCCGCTCGCGTTCCCCTTCGTCGCGCTCCATGAAGCCGGGGATGAACAGCTCCTTCGTCAGCGTGTACAGCTTCACGCGACCGGTCTCGCCGTAGCCGACGACTTTGTTGTAGTCGCCGAATTCCACGACTTCGATCGCCGCCCTGGGTTCCGGGGCGTGGTAGGTGATCTTGTAGTTGTCCGCCGGGTCGAACGGCTTGCTGCACGCGAGGCCCATCAGCGTGTTGCCGTAAGTCGGGGTCATGAAGACGTCCGGGCCGAGCAGCTCCTCGCAGCAGACGCGGTACCACTGCGGCGAGAACTCGGTTCCGCCGCCGAAGATGCCGGTGATGCCGGTCTCGGCGATGCTGGAGCCGTCGTTGATCAGCCGCATCGCCAGCGCTTCCAGCAGCTTGGGAGTCATGAAGGCGCACTTGACGTTGTGCCCGGCGGACAGGACGGTCAGCACCTGGTCGATGACGTGGTCCTTATAATCCTCGGCCTCCTTGATCTTCCCCTTCTTCAGTAACTTGACGACCCAGCGGGGATCGAGGTCCACGCAGAAGCAGATGCCGCCGCGGTGCTGGGCGAGGTGCTCCACCGCCAGCCGCAGCCGCCGGGGTCCGGACGGGCCGAGCATCAGCCAGTTCGATCCTTTCGGGAAGTATTTGTCGGGGAGCGTGTCGCTGAAGACTTCGTAGTCGATCCAATGGTCCTCGACCACCAGCCGGCTCTTGGGGATGCCGGTCGTCCCGCCGGTCTCGAACACGTACATCGGCTTGCCGACGAGCCCCTTCGGCAGCCAGCGGGTGACCGGCCCGCCGCGGAGCTCGTCGTCCTCGAAGTGCGGGAACTGCTTGAGATCCTCGAACGTGTGGACGTCGGTCAACGGGTTGAAGCCGAGCGTCTTCGCCTTCTCCAGCCAGTACGGGCTGCCGGTCTCCGGGCTGAAATGCCACTTCACCGTTTCGCGGGTATGGGCGTCGAGTTGCTTCCGGGCGGTAACCTGACGTTCGGCCAGAGTGCTCACGATTCGGGATCTCTCAGCGGTGGGAGGAAAGGCGGGCGGGTAG
>JAWXBB010000054.1:0-11963 GCA_034439795.1 Planctomycetaceae bacterium
GACACGCTCCCGAACACCGACCGATCATAGCCGACGAGTCAAGCCCGCTCGACCGCCAACCCCAGCCGCCCTGTGGAATACTTCAACGGGCTGTTAAGCTAATGACGCTGCCAGATGGCTGGCCTCAGGGGATTACAGCCATTCTCGATATCTCAGGCAAGACGCGAGTGCTGCCAGTCCACATCAATAATCCTAACGATTTTGCCGTTCGAGTCGGCTTAAGGGGGTCCAGTTGCGCGGAAGATTTTATCATCCACGGTAACAATGCGAAGACAACACATGTGCCCGCCGGAAAATACAGTGTCTATTTTCAGTTCTCCTACGATCCCAAGAGCGTTTATCAAGGAAGTGATTTCACGATGACTGATCGTGGAATTGAGATCACAATCACCAAGATTATCGATGGCAATTTTGAAATCCGCAAGATCAAGTGAAGTAGACGTTTATGCCTCACCTCACCCATAAATGGAGTGAACAGTCAATACCGCCATCCTGAAGTGTGTGCCGGGTGCCCCGGTCGATCAACAACCGGGGCCACCCGCGTTGTTTCGTGAGAATGGCTACTGCCAGTCTTCCGTCATCAAACCTGGAATTCGGCTGAATTCGGCTGTGTTGTGCGTGACAAGGACTAAACGTTTCACCAAGGCAATGGCTGCAATCAGCAGATCATTGGGGCCAATGGGAGTGCCTTGACTGGCAAGAGCCGCTCGAATTCTTCCATACGCTTCGGCAGCCGCATCATCGAAGGGGAGTGACACAAATTGCCGTCGCAGTTGTCCGACCCGCAGGCGGGTGTTGGTTTGATGAGCCGGTGACGATCGCTCGACTCCAAAGCACAATTCGCCGACGACAATCGAGCAGATGACGATCTCCGTCGAAGTTTCCTGCTGAATCCGCGCGATGAGATTCGGCTGACTTCCTCGCAACCAGCCGATGCAGGCATTGGTATCGAGGAGATACGTCACGGCAGCGGTTCCCGCGCTTCGTATTCTCCTTGGGGCGGACGTTCAAACGTCGGATCGGTGACGCTGCCCGCCAACGATTGCACCCAAGCCCGCCATTCCTTCGGCGTCATCGGTTGATTGGCGACCGGTTCGACGGTCACCTGAACCTCGGCATTGGCCTCATCCGGCCCCATCGGCAAATCCAAGTGCAACACCCCATCGCTCCCGACGGTTGATTTCACGACCATTCGATTCATGTCATCGACTCCTGTGCCGGAATTGTAACAGGCCGGGTGTCCCGGTCGGGTGAACTGATCGTCCTGCGAAGCGCCCGCACGGCTGATACAGCCCTGTTGCACGAAGACAGAATACCGCCGCGCTGGCTGGTGTGCCACGGCCGTGTCGGGCGTGTCATCGGGTGCTCCCAAAAACTCACGCTCCCGGCTCGCCCGAAAAATCCGCGCAACGTTTCCCTGTAGGGTGAGAGACTCGAAGGTCTCCGCGGTCGAACGTCGCGGCTTCGGGTCGGGGACGCCTGGTGCGGGAATCCAATCATGACGGTCGCGGAGTATCTGGTCGCTGAGCTGCGCGAACTGGCCTTCCGGGTGGGACAGCAGGTCACGCTGGTCCAATTTTGTCGCGAGACCGGCGTCGCGCCGGGGACGGTGGCCCGGTTCTGCGGAAGCTGGACGAAGCTGCGGCTCGCGGCCGGGTTGCCGGCCCGGGCGTGGTCGCGGCGGGTCGTAGCGGACGTGCGGCGATTGCGCAGTCGGCTTCGGCGGCGACAGTTGCGGGCGACGTGCTCGCTGCTGCTGTGGGGCGTCGTTGTCTGGATGGCGACCGCGCCGGTTCGCGCGTGGATGTTCGAGGCGGAACCCGTCGCCGTCCACGATGCACGGTCTGGAGGAGCCGCGCCCGTTAGGAAGCGGGCTCTCGATGCGGGGGGAAACCCCTCCCTGACGGTCGGGGCTCGATTCGACCAGCGATTCGCGTTATTTCCCCAACGCGGCGATGACCAAGTCCCCCATCGCGGTCGTCTTCACCCACGGGGCGTCTTTGGCGGCGAGGTCTTTGGTGCGGTGACCCTGCTTCAAGACGCGATGCACGGCGGCTTCGACGGCGGCCGCCTCCTGCTCCAGCTTCAGCGAGTGCCGCAGCAGCATCGCGCTGGCGAGGATCGTCGCCAGCGGGTTGGCGATCCCCTGCCCCGCGATGTCCGGGGCAGAGCCGTGGATCGGTTCGTAGAGGCCCGGCCCGGACGACCCCAGCGACGCGGACGGCAACAGCCCCATCGAGCCGGGGAGCATCGAACCTTCGTCGGTCAGGATGTCGCCGAACATGTTCTCGGTGACGACGACGTCGAAACTCGTCGGCCGCGAAATCAGATACATCGCCGCGGCGTCGACCAGGATGTTTTCGGACTGGACATCCGGGAATTCCTCCTTCATCACCCGCTCAAAGACCCTGCGCCACAGCCGGGAGACTTCGAGGACGTTCGCCTTGTCGACCGAGGTGACTTTCTTGCGGCGACCGCGGGCGGCCTGAGCGGCGAGGCGGACGATCCGCTCGATTTCGCCGGTGCTGTAGATCATGGTGCTGAACGACTCTTCGCCGGAGCCGTCCTTCGCCGGCCGCGTGCCCGATTCGCCGAAGTACAGCCCGCCGGTCAGCTCGCGGAAGAAGAGGATGTCCACGCCGGACACGATCTCCGGCTTGAGCGGCGACAATTCGACGAGTCCCGGCACGACGGAGATCGGCCGCAGATTGGCGAACAGCCCCAGTTCCTTGCGGATCTTGAGCAGCCCCTGCTCCGGCCGAACCTTCGCCGTCGGGCTGTCCCACTTCGGTCCGCCGACCGCGCCGAGCAGAATCGCGTGCGAAGCCTTCGCCGCGGCGAGCGTGTCGTCCGGCAAGGCGGTGCCGTGGGCGTCGATCGCGCAGCCGCCGATGAGATGGCTAGACGTCGTGAACTGGTGCCCGAACCGCTGGGCGACGGCGTGGAGCACCCGCACGGCTTCCGCCGTCACTTCGGGACCGATGCCGTCCCCCGGCAACAAGACGATCTTCGCATCCACGTCGATGAACCTTTCAGAGCGCTGACTTTGCGGACTACGACGTACTGTAAGGTTCTGCGGACGGCACGGAAAGCAATCGATGCATTTTCCCAGGCGAGCCGGGAGCGTCAGCGACCGGAACTTTTCAGCAGCTCGAAGACTCCGGTCACTGACGTTCCCGGCTCGCCCGATTGCGGTCAAGTTGCCGGCGCTCGTTACCGATACCACGAGAGACCAGATCGGCGGTTTCGGCCGGTCGCGCTCCATTTCCGAGGACGGGTTGATGCTGCGGGCGTCCGCTTTCGCCACCGGTCTGTTCATCGCGATGTGGGGGGCCAGCCTCCTCGTCATCGACAAGGTCGTACTGTTCAACGCGCCGGCCGACCGCGAGGAACAGGGCATCCGGGCGATGCTCGCCAAAGAGCAGATCGCCGACGAAGCCCGGCCGGTCATCGACCCCGCCGACTGGGCGGCGTTCACGCTGATGTCGATCGGCTCGGTGACGATGCTGTACGCCGTGGCGCTGCCGAAACGCAAGAACGGTTGAGTCGACACAGCGAGCAAGAAACAAGACCGCGAAACCGCAAGCGTGGGTTGGGCGCACGCTTGCGGTTTCGCGGTCTTTCACGTCGCAGCCACCGAGACCCGTCGCCGCTAACCCAGCGCGTGTCCCAGCGACACGATGCCGCTGGCGAACCACACGAACCAGCCGAGCGACCACAGCGTCAGTCGCGCCACTTCGGCCCCGACGTGTTTCGGCGCGGGAACGAACTGCACTGCCGTGCCGACGATTGCACATGCGGCGGCGTAGGGCAGCAGTCCCAACGAGGCTTGCAGACAGCACCCCTGACCGCCGCGGCTGATCGCACCCGTCATCGGCCCCAGCACAGTCGCCAAAGTCGCCGGCAACACGTAACGTTTGTCGGTGAGGCCGTTCGATGTCGCCAACAGCGTCAACATCGTGAACAGGCCCCACAGGACGAGCCACGTCGCGAGATGGGCGCGGGAGAACGTGCGAGTCGCTGCGAGACGCATGGCCGCCTCCACCGGGTCACGGGACTGGTTCGACATCCGCTTCGGTCAGACACGCCATCTGATAATAGAGCTGCTGGACTTCGCAGCGCGTCACGTAATCCGCCGGCATGTTCGCCAGCGTGTCGCCGTCCCATTCGAGAACGACCTTCACCGCGGGCGGCTTCCCCGTCGTTTCCACGACCGTGCCGGACCAACCGGCCAGCGACACTTCCGGGAATTCCGGCGAAGTCACACCCTCTCTCACGCGGACGCGGGCCCCCTCCAGTCCGCCGCTCGCCTTCTTCTTCGCCATCGGTCTCTCTGGTCGATCACAAGTGGGACAAAAAAACGGGCAGGCCCGGCAGGGAACCGACCGTCACTATCCCGTCACCCGCGCTTGAAATCAAGGACGATGGCGAAGTCTGCGAACGCGGCTTCACAATCCCGCGCGACCGGCTCCGCGTGCCGAATCGAGACGAGGTTGCTATGCTCAACGCCCTCGTCGCGCGATGCCCGGCGGATGCCATCCCCGCGGGTGCTGAGAGAATCTTTCCCGCTTCATTTTCTTCAGGATCGAACGATCATGCGGACCTTGAAACAACGGTTGAACGACGGGGAAACGGCGATGACGTTCGCCGCCGGGCGCGTCTATCACCACAACCTCCTGCAGATCGTCGGCATGGCCGGCGGGTTTCACGGCGTGTGGCTCGACATGGAGCACGTCGGCCTCACGACGCAGGAGCTCGAATGCGCCACGCTGGCCTGCCGCGCGCACGGCATGGATACGTTCTGCCGCGTCGCCCCCACCGATTACGCGACCGTCACGCGGTGCCTCGAAGCGGGTTCCGGCGGCGTGATGGCGGCCCAGATCTTCTCGGCGAAACAGGCCGAAGAATTCGTCAAGTGGTCCAAGTTCGCCCCGCGCGGCTACCGCGGCCTCAATACCGGCGGCATCGATGCGCGATTCACGATGATGCCCGCCGCCGAGTTCACCGCCAAGGCCAACGCCGAGACGTTCGTGCTGATCCAGATCGAGACGCTGCAAGCCGTCGAAGAGTGCGAGGCGATCGCCGCCATCGACGGCGTCGACGCGCTGTTCATCGGCCCGGCTGACCTCAGCCAGAGCCTCGGCGTCACCGGGCAGTTCATGCACGAGAAGTGCGTGAAGGCCGTCGAACGGATCGGCAAGGCGTGCCGCAACCAGGGCAAGCACCTCGCCGCGGTCGTCTGGAACCCGCAGCACACCCAAATGATGGTCGACAACGGCTGCCGGCTGCTGTCGCCCACGAACGACGTGAAGCTCGTGGTCGCCGGCGTGAAGGCGGTGAAGGAGGAGTACGCGAAGTTCTTTGGGTGATTCTCGTAGGGTGCAGTCGAGGCTTTGCGAGGCTCACCCCGTTGTGTCACGTCGGGGTGAGCCTCGCAAAGCCTCGACTACACCCTACAAAAGATGACCCTCACGACAGCAACTTCCCCGCGACCTCCCCATGCACGTCGGTCAGCCGGTACTTCCGACCCTGGAACTTGTAGACCAGCCGCAGATGGTCGATGCCGAGCTGATGCAATAATGTCGCCTGCAAGTCGTGGACGTGGACGCGATCTTTGACAACCGTGTAGCCGATGTCGTCCGTCTCGCCGATGGTCGCGCCGGCTTTGAAGCCGCCGCCGGCGAGCCACATCGTGTAGGCCTCGATGTGATGATCGCGGCCCATCAGGTCGCGCGGCTCGCCTTGCGGCGTGCGGCCGAACTCGCCTCCCCACACGACGATGGTTTCGTCCAACAGTCCGCGCTGCTTGAGATCGCGAACCAAAGCGGCCGACGCCTGATCGACCTCCTTGCAGCGGTCTTCGAGGGACTTGCCGAGCTCCGTGCCTGGGTTGCCGTGGTGGTCCCAATCGGTGTGATAGAGCTGCACGAACCGCACGCCGCGTTCGACGAGCCGGCGGGCGAGCAGACAGTTGTTCGCGAACGACGGTTGCCCCGGCGTGGCACTGTAGAGGTTGAGCGTGGCCTCGGTCTCGCCGGACAGGTCCATCAGTTCGGGAGCGCTGGACTGCATCCGGTACGCCATCTCGTACTGCGCGATGCGGGTCGCGATCTCCGGGTCGCCGGTCTCTTCGAGGCGGTAACGGTTGAGGTCGTTGACGGCCGCCGTGAAGTCGCGTTGCCGGTCGGCGTCGACTCCCGCCGGATTCGACAGGTTCAGAATCGGCTCCTTCCCCGACCGCAACGGCACCCCCTGGTAACTCGTCGGCAGGAACCCGCTCGCCCACAGCGGCGAACCGCCCCGCGGCCCGCGCGGCCCCGATTGCAGCACCACGAACCCCGGCAGGTTCTGCGACTCGCTCCCCAGGCCGTACGTCACCCACGCCCCCATGCTCGGCCGCCCCATGAACTGCGGCGACCCGGTGTTCACGAACAGCTTCGCCGGCCCGTGGTTGAACACGTCGGTGACCATCGACTTGACGACGCACACGTCATCGACGACCTGGCTGAAGTACGGCAGCAACTCGCTGACGTCGGCCCCCGATTCCCCGTGCTTCGCGAACTGCCGCTTCGTGCCCAGCAGCTTCGCATCCTGCTTGATGAACGCGAACCGCTTCCCCGCCACGAACGATTCGGGAATCACCTGCCCGTCGAGTTCCTGCAACTGCGGCTTCGGATCGAACAGATCCAACTGACTCGGTCCCCCCGCCATGAACAGGAAGATGACCGACTTCGCCTTGGGCGCATGATGCACCCCGCGGCTCCCCTCGACGAACCCCGTCGGCTGCAACGCTTGAGGTGTCGCGCTTCCATCCTGAGCGATCATCGACGACAACGCCATCGCCCCCAACCCCACGCGACAATCGCGGAGGAAGTGGCGGCGGGTCAAGGCATGTTCGAGATCTGTCCGATCAGTCTGCATGCGATGATTCCTAGCCCAGGATCTGCCCCTCGAGTTGACCAATGTACTTGATCGCTGTGACCTGCCGTTGAAGCATGGCCAAGGTCGCCCAAGCAGAGCTTGCATAATAGTAAATGAACATCCCTGCAAAAAAGACGGAAGACTCCCAAAATGGTAACCAAGCCGGATGGCCCGTCAGCCACTGAACCACGCTCACAAGACCGACAATCGTAGCCCCGACCAACAACAAACTGGACAACATTGCGACATAAAGGGACATGTCGCGACGCCAGATGAGGCTGGCAAGTTCGGCCCGCCGATGCTTGGGATCGCGCCAAACTGCCACCAACCGTAACTCGCGGTCGGTGAGTTCTCGGTCATAGTTCGCGTGCTTGAGGACTGGTTCGGCCATCAATGGCGACGATGTACTCATGGCTTCTATCACTCCCGCGTGATGAACTCATCCAGATTCAATAATACCCGCGACACCGCCACCCACGCTGCGGTTTCAGCGGGATTCACAGCAGTTTCCGTCGCCAGTTCCTTCGCCGCATCGGCATTGCGGGTGAACGCCGTGCGTTGCTCGTGCAGGAACGCCGACAGCCGTGACAGTTCCAACGACGCCGGTTCGCGCGACAGGCAGAACTTGACGGCGGCCCGCAGCCGGGTGCTGTCATCCCCCTCGATCTGCAGGATGCGGTCGGCGAGGCCGCGGGCGAATTCAACGAACGTCTGGTCGTTGGCCAGCGTCAGCGATTGCAGCGGCGTGTTGCTGCGGGTGCGGCGAGTGCAGGCCACGTTCGGGTCGGGGAAGTCGAACACGGACATCGACGGATATAAACTGCTCCGCAACAACAGGGTGTATAGACCCCGGCGGTAGCGTTGCCGGTCGGTGGCCGTCGTCCACGGCTTTTTATCCTGCGTGAACTCGAACACGCCGTCGGGTTGCGGCGGCGTGACCGGCGGGCCGCCGAACTCCGTGGTGAGCAGGCCGCTCGCCGACAACGCCGCGTCGCGGATGAATTCCGCATCGAGCCGCAGCCGATTCTGTCGGGCGAGCAGCTTGTTGACCGGGTCCAACTCGACGACATCCGGGCGTTGGTCCGACGATTGCCGATAGACCGCCGACGTCACGATCAGCCGATGCAGCCGCTTCACGTCCCAGCCAGTGCGGACGAACTCCGCGGCGAGCCCGTCCAGCAACTCCGGATGCGTGGGGCGGTCCCCCTGCGTGCCGAAGTCGTTCTCCGTCTCCACCAGACCGCGGCCGAAGTAGCGCTGCCAGACGCGGTTCACGTACACCCGCGGCGTGAGCGGTTGATCGGGCGACACCAGCCACTTCGCCAGATCGAGCCGCGTCCGATTCGCTTCATTCGCCGGCAACGGCGGCAACACGGCGGGCACGTTCGCCGTCACCGTCGCCCCGCGCCGCAGGAAATCGCCGCGGAGCATGAGGTACGACTCCCGCGGCTCGGCGTTCTCTTCGACGACCATCGTCGTTGGGAACTGCGGCTCGGACTGTTTCAGCCCCGCGATCTGATCGAGCAGCGGAAACTGCTCTCTCGCGGTCTTCGTCCCCCGGAAAAATGCTGCGAGATCGCGCTTGTGGATGTCCGACCGGTCGCGCAGCGGCAGATCGACGGCGTTCTTGACGTTGAACGGCAAGGCTTTTTTGTCGTCCATCGTCAGCGTCAGCTCCCAGGCGTCCTGCGCCGCTTGGATGGCGTCCGTCTGAGCTTTGAGTTCCGACTCCAACTTCGCGATCTCGTCCCGAATCTGCTGTTTGCGTTGCGGTTCGCCGCCGCGGATCTGTTCGGCGGTGGGGACGTCGATGATCGGCAACGCCGGGTTGCCGGCGTTGAACGCCGTGGTGTTGTAGAACGCGAAGAGTTGGTAGTAATCGCGCTGCGAGATCGGGTCGTACTTGTGATTGTGGCATTGCGCGCAGCCGACGGTCAGCCCGAGGTACACCGCCCCGGTCGTGTTGACGCGGTCGACGACGGCCTCGACGCGGAACTGCTCGGGGTCGGTCCCCCCTTCCTCGTTGATGAGCGTATTGCGGTGGAACCCGGTCGCGACTCGCTGGGCCAGCGTCGGCTCCGGCAGCAGGTCGCCGGCGATCTGCTCGACGGTGAATTCGTCGAACGGCTGGTTCGCATTGATCGCGTCGATCACCCAGTCGCGATACTTCCAGATCGTGCGGGGCATGTCGCGGGTGTAACCGTTCGAGTCCGCATACCGCGCGGCATCCAGCCAGTCACGACCCCACCGCTCGCCGAAATGCGGTGAGGCGAGCAACCGGTCGATCAACCGGTCATACGCATCGGGAGCGGTGTCGGCGAGAAACTCGTCCACCAACTCCGGCGACGGCGGCAGCCCGAGCAGATCGAGATGCACCCGCCGCAACAACGTCGTCCGTTCGGCGTCACGCGATGGCGTCACCCCTTCCGCTTCCAAGCGCGACAGGATGAACGCATCAATGCCGGTTTGCGGCCAAGTCCCGTTCTTCACAGTCGGCGGCGGAATCGGTCGGACGGGCTGGAACGACCAGTGGTCGCTGCGCGTCGGTTGGGATTCCGCGATCACCTCATCGACCGGAGCCAACGCCCCGGCATCAATCCAGTCGCGAAGCAATCGGATCTCTGCCTCCGACAGCGGCGGCCCCTCCGGCGGCATCTTCGAAGCCCCGTTGGTGGCCGTCACCGCGTGCAGCAATAAACTGTCGGCGCTCTTCTTCGGGATGACCGCCGGGCCGCTGTCGCCGCCGGCAATCGCCCCACGGGCGGTGTCGAGCCTTAGCCCCGATTGCTGCTTGTCCGGCCCATGACAGCGGACGCATTTCGCCGTCAGCAGCGGCTTGACGGACTGGGCGTAGAGACCGCTCGGCTGATCCTCGGCATGCACCGACGACGCCGTCAGAATCACGGCCGCCAGGCAGCAGCACGAACGGAACACGGTCTCCATCGACGTCATCCGAATGATTGGTCACGGGCGAGCAACGCATTCACTATCGTCGATGATTCCGCACGGGTCAAATCGAACGAGGACAATTCGACATCGGACCGAGTTTGTTTTTGTAGGGTGCAGTCGAGGCTTTGCGAGGCTCACCCCGTTGGGCCACAAAGCGGTGAGCCTCGCAAAGCCTCGACTGCACCCTACCGAAGGCAAAGACTCCACACGACGATGACCGCCAGCAACACGAACACGAAGCGTCAGCGAGGGTGAGGGGCATTCCGGCCAGTGACCCGGACGCTTCGAGCGTCCGGGTCACTCATCGAAGCGCTCGCCCTCGCTGACGCTGCGGGTTGGTGTTGGACACGGCAGGGAGCGCTCGCCCCCTCACCCTAACCCTCTCCCCCGAAGACGGGGGCGAGGGGACCGGAAAGAAACGAACTTGAACAAATCTCGCGCCTTCGGGAATCAATCACTGAAGTTCTCTGCTAAACTGGCCGATGTTGCGGTTTGATCCGATGGGGTGGCCCGCACGGGAGCGGTGCGGACTTCGTCGGCCGCAATGGTCGGTCCGGGTGGCGCCCTCGGACAGCCGGTGGCGGCGACGGATCGCGATCGGGGATGCCGCGGAAAAGGATTTCAGATGACGGGCCGTGTCCGCCTGGTTTTGGCGCTGCACAATCATCAGCCGATCGGAAACTTCGACGGCGTCTTCGCCAACGCCTGCGTCGACAGCTATCTCCCCTTCCTCGATCTGCTCGACGAGTTCTCCGAACTCCCCGTCGTGCTGCACAACTCAGGCAGTTTGCTGGAATGGCTGCTCGCCCATCGGCCGGACTACGTCGCGCGGTTGAAGACGCTCGTCGCGCGCGGGCAGGTGGAAGTGCTGGGCGGACCGTATTTCGAGCCGATCCTGTCGTGCATTCCGCGACGCGACCGCATCGGTCAGATGCGGGCCTACAAACAAAAGTTGGAAGACACATTTCAGACGGCGATCCGCGGCATGTGGGTGCCGGAGCGCGTGTGGGAGCAGGCGTTCGCGGGTGACATCGCCGAAGCCGGACTCGAATACACGCTGCTCGACGACACGCACTTCCGCAACGCCGGGCTGACCGACGACGAATTGCACAGCTACTACCTCACCGAGAACGACGGCCGGATCGTCAAAGTCTTCGCGGGGAGCGAGCGGCTGCGGTATCTGATTCCGTTCGCCGATCCGCACGAGGTCATCAACCATTGCCGCAGCATCGCCGAGCGGTTCCCGAACGCCGTGCTGGTGTTCGGCGACGACGGCGAGAAGTTCGGCGTCTGGCCGGGCAGCAAGGATCTCGTCTGGACCCGGCAATGGATGCGGCGGTTCTTCCAACAGTTGCGCGACAACCAGAACTGGCTGCACGTGACGACGTTCGCGGAAACCGTGGACCGCGTCTCGCCGGTGGACCGCATCTATCTGCCTGATGGCAGCTACCGCGAAATGACCGAATGGGCGCTCCCCGCGGAGAAACAACTGCACTACCGCGAGCTGCGCGAGAACCTCGAACACCATTACCAATGGCCGCGCCTCAAGCAGTTCGTGCGGGCGGGCTTCTGGCGGAACTTCCTGGTGAAGTACCCCGAAGCGAACGAGATGTACACGCGGATGCTCGACGTCAGCCGCCGCGTTGAGCTGCTGGCGAACGATCCGCGCACGCAGGATTCGTCGGACCTCGACGCCGCGCGGATGGACCTGTACCGCGCGCAATGCAACTGCCCGTACTGGCACGGGGCGTTCGGCGGACTGTATCTGCCGCATCTCAGGAACGCCGTCTATCAGCATCTGATTCAGGCCGACACGCGGCTGGAACAACTCAGCGGCCGCCGCGGTCGCTGGGTGCATATCGAAGCCGATGACTTCAACTGCGACGCCCGCAAGGAACTGCGGCTGTCGTCGGACCGCCTCGTCGCACTGCTCAGTCCCAATGACGGCGGACATCTGTACGAACTCGATCTGCGGCCGATCGGCGTCAACCTGCTCGCCACGCTGAACCGCCGCTTCGAGCCGTACCACGACAAGGTCCGCCAGCACGCCGGGCAAGCGAATCAGTGCGAGACCGGCGGCGGCGTCGATCCCA
>JAWXBB010000055.1:0-5485 GCA_034439795.1 Planctomycetaceae bacterium
CAGCGACAGCGTTTGCATCGGTCGCGGAACGATACAACCGCTGCACCACCGGCCAGTCGATCTGCTCCGCATCGGCTAAGAAAGCGAGTTGCTCGGAGTGGGGCCACGTGCGGACCTGGTCCAGCAGCGGACCCTGGCCGGATTGGGTTAATGCGTCGCACAGCGAGGGCGGGAAGTTCGTGGGCATGGTCGATAATTATGGTCTGCCCGGGTGGCGCAAGCCAAGAGGGAAAGGAACAAGGATGTGGAACGGGTGTAATCGCCGCTTGGGCGGTCAATGTTCCTCTTGAACCCGAAGGGTTCGCAGAAAGTAGCCGGGGGTCGGAGTCTTCGGAGACCCCCGGAAAGTGTCGAGAATCGTCGAAAGCATCCTGAAGGGATGCCAGAAGCGCCCGTTATGGCATCCCTTCAGAGTATGGGGTTCGTCATTGATCGCCACCCAGGGTGCGCTCGCAGACTCGCGACCCTGGGCTTTGAGGGACAACGCCTTCGCGTTATAAAATGTGGTCTTGAAACCGCTTCTTAGCGGATTTCGCGGGATGTCGTCTCGGCGCAGTTGACCGCTTCCGCATCCGGCATCAGTCGCGCGATGCGACCGTCGCGATACGACAGCGTCAGTTCCTGCCGACTGTCGTCCACAATTCGTCGCAATAACGTCGCCCCAGTGTCCGAGGTGAACACGCCGGGGAAGACTTCCAACGCCGTCAATTGCGGCTGTCCATCGGTCGCGCGGGTGAAGCCGTCGAAGATGACGCCCAGTCGATCGGGTCGCCACGCTTCATCGGCCGGCAGTCCGCCGCGCAGCCAGACGCAATTGAACTGCCGGCAACTCGCGGGGCGATCGGCGTAGATCCGGCAACCGCCGTGCGTTTGATGCGGGCACGCGCACCGCATCGGCTTGCGAAGCTCGACCACCGCCAGCACGGCGCAGCACGCGGTGCAGGAACCGCACGAACGCTGCGGATCGGGTTCCGCGGCCACGTTCAACGCGAGGGTCACTTCGTCCATTCGACGAACTGCGAATACGCTTCGGCGACTTTGCCCGCCTTGGCGTCTCCCGCGTGAACGAACAGGCCGTACTTCACGTGGACCTTATCGCCTTTTTCGAGCGTGATTTGCGGCGCTTCGGAGGCCCCTTTGGAGTACGTCTTCTCGCCGAACGGGCTGATGGCGAACAGGCCGTAAGCCCGCACGTGATATCGCGACTTGCGGAAGTTGCCCGGGTGATCGAACAGCGCGACCCCCACCGGCTTGCCGTCCACCGGGCCGGAGTAATCGACCCACGGCGAGGTCTTGCCCCAGCACGCTTCATCACCGGTGTCGCCGTCGGCATTGACGATCACGCCCACGGTCTTGGCGTCGGCGTTGACCACGCCCTTGGGCTTGGCGGTCATCGTCGCCGCGACGCGGATGGCGAGGAAGCCTTCCTTGGTGTCCTCGAACTTGACCGGCCCGTTCGCCGCGGTGAGCGTGATGTCGTAGACCATCAACCGGTTGGGATACGTGGTGATGACGGTGTTCTCGGTGACGATGGACTTGCCGTCCTCCCCCTGCCAGGCGTTCTGAATGTGCAAGGCGACCGCACCGTTGTCGGCCGGTTTGACTTCGACTTTCTCGGTCTCGATCCGTTCCAACGCCGGGGCGACCGCGACGGCGTCCTGCTGCTGATACTTGCCTCCCCAGAAGTTGACGCCGTTGACGTGCTCGACGCCGACCCAGATCCCCTTGTGGTGCTTGTGATCGAAGGGTGCCAAGGCGGTGACGACGTGGTTGCCCGGTGCCCGCAGCGGCTCGATGTACGGTTTCGCCAGGCCGGGACTGTGGTTGAACACCGCAAACGGCTGGTCGCCGATGCGGATGCCGACCAGCCCCGGCGCCGTGGTCGCGGTGACAGCCGGTCCGTCCGCCGACCAGACGAGGGAATTAAGAGCGCAGACAGTCACGGTGCAGGCGAGCAGACGATGCAACACGGCGGCGATCCTCACGAGTGGGAGTTCGGTGTCTTGTTCAACGGCTTGCTCGACTTTCATATCGAAGCTCTGCCGGGATTCTGTTTGGACCTCGAAGAGGTCGCAGAACGTAGCCGGTGGTCGAGTCCGCGAGACCACCGGCTACGTTCGCAACTTCGCCTGCATCCCGGAGGGATGCCAGAACCGCAATCTCTGGCATCCCTCCGGGATGCAATTCATCAATGTCGCCATCCGGGGGTCTCCGCTGCGCTGCGACCCCCGGCTACGTTCTGCGAACCCTTCGGGTTCAAATCTCAGGCTTGATCCGCGTGACGTCACAGCCACCGAATCGTTTCCGACCTAACCAGCCAGCATCGTACCGCCATGAGTTTCTTGCCGTCGAGTCCCCCGATGGGGTAAAACGCCGAGTCGATTTGTGGAGCCAGTGACCCGGACGCTCCGAGCGTCCGGGTCACTTTGTCGTTCGTCGATCGGAGTTTCCCGTTCATGCCTCGTCCGCCGCAACGGGCCCCGCGCTCGAAGAAGCCGAAAGAACACCGCCCGTTGCGACCGTATCCGTCGCCCGCCTGGGGCGGCGGCCCCGCATCGCCGCTCCACGAGTGGGAGGTCGTCATCGCCGGCGAACTCAGCGACCAGCAGGGGGAACTGCACGACCAGCTGCTCGAAATGCCCCGCAACTCGCGCGGCACCATCTTTTTCGATTCCTGCGGCGGCAGCGCCTACATCGGACTGGCTTTGGCGAGCCTCATCCGGCTGCGCGGCTTGCAGGCCGTCGGCGTGGTCGCCGGGGAATGCAGCTCGGCCGCGTTGCTGCCGTTCGCCGCGTGTCGCGAACGGTACGTCACGCCGCATGCCACGCTGCTGTTTCACGGCGTTCGCTGGTCGAGCGAGGAGCACGTCCGGCTCGACGAAGCCGCCGAATGGACCCGCCACTTCCAACTCATGGAAGCCGATCACGACCGTCTGCTCGTCGGGCTGTTCGGCTGTGCCCCGGAGGTCATCGCCCCCTGGAACCAGAAGGGGCGGTTCGTGTCGGGACAGGAAATGGTCGACGCGGGCCTGGCGAAGATGGTCGATCTATTCGCGGGGGATCTGTGGAAGCAGATCGCAGTACGACCCTGAGAGAGGGTGAGCCTCGCAGAGCCTCGACTGCACCCTACGGAAGCGGTCGCTGGAGATTCGTTCGCGGCTGCTGTAATCTCCCTGCGTCGTTCCTCGAAGAACATCGGGATTCCAGCACGAAAGCACGCGGTTCATGGCTCACACCGGTTTCGGGATCGTCGGCTGCGGGATGATCGCCAACTTCCACGCCGAGGCGATCAAGCGGATGCGGAACGCCAAGATCATCGCCTGCACCGACACGTTCCCCGCGTCCGCCGAGCGGTTTGCCGCGGCGAATCCGGGGGTCAAGCCGTATGCCACGCTCGACCAGATGCTCAAAGACCCGGTCGTGCAGATTGTGACGATCTGCACCCCCAGCGGGTCGCATAGGGACCCGGCGGTGAAGGCCGCGAACGCGGGCAAGCACGTCGTCGTTGAGAAGCCGATGGAGATCACGCTGAAGCGCTGCGACGACATCCTGAACGCCTGCCAGAAGAACGGCGTGCAGCTCTGTCCGATCTTCCCGTCGCGGTTCAGCCCGGCGAACATCGCGCTCAAGGACGCCATCGACGACGGCCGCTTCGGGAGGCTCACGCTCGGCGACACCTACGTCAAATGGTGGCGGACGCAGCAGTATTACGATCAGGGGGGCTGGCGGGGCACGTGGACGCTCGACGGCGGCGGCAGCTACATGAACCAGGCGATTCACAACGTCGACCTGTTGTACTGGTTCATGGGAGACGTCGCCGAAGTCTGCGGCGCGACGTCAACGCTGGCCCATGAGCGGATCGAAGTCGAAGACGTCGGCGTCGCGGCGATCAAGTTCCAGAGCGGAGCTCTCGGCGTGATCGAAGCCACCACCGCCGCCTGGCCGGGGTTGCTCAAGAAGACCGAAATCCACGGCACCGAGGGGACGGTCATCGTCGAGCAGGACGACGTGCTGCGGTGGGAGTTCGCCAAGCCCAAGGCGAAGGACAAGACGATTCTGGAGAAGTTCGCCAAGAAGGTCGGCGGCACCGGCGGCGCGGCCGACCCCAAGGCGATCTCCTACGTCGGCCACATGGAGCAGCTCAAAGACTTCGTGAAAGCGGTCGAATCCGGCAAGCCGCCGCGGATCACCGGCGCGGAAGGCCGCAAGGCGGTGGAGATCATCCTGGCGATCTACCAGTCGTCGTGGACCGGCAAGCGCGTCCCGCTGCCGCTGGCGAAAGACCCGAAGCGGGCGAAGTGATGCCTCAAAAGCCGACAGGCTGATTATCGACTGGTAAGGGGCGTTTCAGCCAAACTCGCACGGGTTGCCCGTTGGCCTTTCGCTTCAGGGCCTCGAGTTCGCGGACTGGCCCTTCGATCCTGACTTGCAGGGTTCCGGATTGTTCCCCCGGTCCACCTACGTACTTAAGCATCGCCATTCCGGATGATAAGTGGCGCCCTCCCATTCTCAGCTTCATGGCGTCCGTGACCGGCAATTCCACCCGGTCGGTCCAGACTCCCGCGCCGGCTTGAACAGCCTTGGGGTCAATCCCCGACAGCTCCAATACAGCACCAATCGTCAGTGTGTCTTCTTGTGGAAATGTCGCATGGCTGACGGACTGAGGACGGAATTGCGGAGCGTCGCCGAATACATCACTCCCCTCGGGAGCGGCGGCAGGGGGCTTCACATTTGCGGGTGGCTGTGGCTTGGAGGTCGGCTTCTTCAGCCAGACCGTCACCCCCTGGTCGCCGTACGCTTTCTGAACCTCGGACAGCATCGCCGCCGGGCCTGTGATCAGGATCTGCAGCGTATCGGGACGCTTGCCCGGCCCGTCAATCCGTTGGATGCGCGCCACACCGTTGACGACATGATGCACGGTGTCGCCGGCGCCACGGGTCATCGTGGCCGTTTCCAGCCAGACCGGGGTGTTCCATTGAACGGATTTCGGATCGACGCCGCCCAACTCCAGCACCGCTTCAATGGTGAGTGTCGCCACCGCGTCCGTCCGTCGAAGTGCCGGAGCCTCACTTGTCGGCTCGATCGCAATGAATTCATCCCGCGTCAATGTCGGTATTGGTGCGATGCCGACCTGCGGAACATCGCTCCGCTTGTTGGCGCGGACGGTGCGAATCTGGTCCAGCAGCTCTTCGATCTTGTGATGCACGCGGGGCTGGTGCCGCACGATCAGCAGGCCGTCGTACTCGGTGACCGTCCCTCCCTGGCCCTCTCGACTGACCCAGTGGGCCGGTGCGGTCGCTTCCTGAATGACGTTGATGAGCGTCGGCCCGGCGGCTGACGTCGCGACGGACTGCATCATTCCGCCTCCGCCCATTCCACCACCGAGGCCCCCTTCTCCGCCGAAACCCCCTCCGCCGAGGCCCCCGATTTGAGCCATCATTGTCGGCTGTAACGCAGCACCAAGCATTTCCGCACGCACCTGGAA
>JAWXBB010000056.1:0-13739 GCA_034439795.1 Planctomycetaceae bacterium
GAAATCGACCAGCACGCGGGCCGCTTCGGATTTGCGCAGCGAGAGGCGGTAGCCCCGCACGCTGAATTCGAGCGGATCGCCCAGCGGCGCGGCTCCGATGAGGGCGATGGCTTCGCCTTCGGTCAGCCCCATCTCCATCAACCGGATGGCGACGGCGTCTTCACCGGCGATGTCGCGAATCGTCGCAGTCGCACCCAGAGGCAAGTCACACAGCGTTGGCATGGGGGGGATTCGGGTGGCCGAGGGACGTGGGAATTAGTTGCCGACTTCGACAAACACGCTGGCGACCTGATCGGCCCGGAAGGACAAGCGTTGGTGATCGAGATCGAGGATGCAGGGGGAGCCGGGGCGGAGCATCCGCACCGTCGCGCCGGTTCGCAGCCCCATCTCTGCGAGACGGTGAACGAAGTCCGGGCGGCCGTCAATTTCACAGACGCGACCCTCTTCGCCCGACTTAAGCAATTCTAATGGAACGACTTGCGGCACTGATGGCTCCCGGCGAGTAATGCCTAGCAACATTGAGATTCAGTCTCAATATCACCATTGTAGGCTGGCTGGCCGCTCATTGCACGGCCCACGATCTGCGATTTCCGGCAATCCCTGCAATTCAGTCGGACGGTCGTTTTTCCCGCGTGCGGACGGTACGCTCTTCGCCAACTCACTGGGGGAAATCGTCGCCATGCCGAATGTGCTCTGCACTGCGCTCAACACCGATGTCGGTCCGCATTTCGAGCTGCTGAAGCAGGCCGGATTTGAGGTCATCGTCCCGCCGACCTTCCGCGGCCTGTATCAGAACGATGTGCTGCTCGCCACCGCGCAGACGGCCGACGCCGTCATCGCCGGGTCGGAGCCGTGGCCGCGGCACGTCATCGAGCAGTTGCCGCGGCTGCGGGTGCTGTCGCGGACGGGGGTCGGCTTCGACGCCATCGACCTCGCCGCGTGCGATGACCGTCGCGTCGCCGTCGCCACGACGCCGGGCGTCAATCATCACGCCGTCGCGGAACACACGATCGCGCTGCTGATGGGCTTGGCGCGCGGCTTTCCGAAGCGCGATCAGGACGTCCGCACCGGACATTGGGAACGACAATCCGGACCGCGGGTCATGGGCCGGACGTTGGGCGTGGTCGGCCTGGGTCGGATCGGTCAGGCGGTCGCCACCCGCGCGCTGGGCTTGGGTATGCGCGTGGTGGCTTACGACCCGTTCCCGAACGGGGACTTCATCAGGGACTGGAAGCTGGAGATGCTGTCGCTCGACGACCTCCTCGCCCGTTCCGATTACGTGTCGCTGCATCTGCCGGTCTCACGGGAGACCCAGCACATCATCAACGCGACCAGCCTGGCGAAGATGAAACGCGGGGCGGCGCTGATCAACACGGCCCGCGGGGCGCTGGTGGACGAAGCCGCGCTGTACGACGCCCTCGCCTCCGGCCAATTGAGCGGAGCCGGGCTGGACGTCTTTGAGATTGAACCGCTGCCGCTCGACAGTCCGCTGCTTAAGCTCAGCAACGTCCTGCTCAGCGGCCACGTCGCGGGGCTGGACGACGAATCGCAGCACGACACGCTGACGATGGCCGCCGACACGATCATTCAGTTGCAGCGCGGTAGTTGGCCGACGGAGCGGATTCGCAACCTCGCCGGCGTCCGCGACTGGAAATGGTGAGGTTCGCTCGGATGTGGTTCGTGCGGCCGAAGAATGTCGGGGTGGTCAACGGGCGGTTGCAGCCGTGCCCGGGGACGCCGAATTGCGTCTGCTCGTTCGACACCGACGACGAACACGGCATCGCCCCGCTCAAATTCGCCGGCCCGTGGGAAACCGCGCGGGAGCGGTTGTTGACCGTCGTCAGTTCACAGCCCCGGACGCGGATCGTGGTCGATGATGGGCAGTATCTGCGGATCGAATGCACGTCGCTCATCCTGCGGTTCGTCGACGATCTGGAGTTCCTGTTCGATCCGACGGCTCAAGTGATTCACGTCCGTTCGGCGTCGCGCGTGGGGCGGTCCGACCTGGGGGTCAACCGAAACCGCGTGGAAACGATCCGCCGGCTGTTCGAGCAGGCCTGAATCAATGACCGGCGACTCCCGACGACGAACGCTGCCGCAGAACCCGTACGCCGAGATTCCGGTCGCCGAGTGGCTGGTGAAGCTGCAATCGCCCGGCCCGATCGAGGACCGCTATCGCGCGTGGTCGGCCGTGACGACGCTGTTGTCGCCGGAAGACGCCTGGCCGCACGTGATGAACGTGTTATCCGACACCGATGCCGAACTGCGGGCCACGGCGGCCCACTGGATCGCCGTGGTAAAGGAACGCGGCCGGATCGAACCATCCGAGACGCATCGATCCGATGTGCAGGAACGCATCCTGCTCTTGTTGGCGGATGCCGATCCCGATGTGCGTCTCTCCGCAACCGAGGCTGCCGTCGCGTGGGATGTCATCACGCCGACGGTGAGCGCGACAGTGCTCGAACTGCTGCGGCATCCGGAAACGGAAGCGACATCGCTCGCGACGCTCTGTCGATTGTCAGGATGGTTGCCGGACATCGCCGTGAAGAGCGTCCCGCGTTTGGCAGGTCTGTTGTCTGCCGAGCAAGCCGACGTGCGCGAAGCGGCCGCGCACGCCTTGGCGGCGCTGGGTTCGCGCTCCGTCCCGGCCGCCCCCGAGTTGGTCGCAGCGCTCGATGACGAGGAACCGCTCGTCCGTGAACACGCCGCACGGGCGCTGGGGCAACTCGATTTCGTGGATGATGCGCTCCGGACCGCGCTGCAGGTTGCGACCACGGATGAGGACGCCGTCGTGGCCGCCGCCGCGCAGGAGTCGCTGGCGCGACTGGGCGGGCTGTCGTAGCAATCGGCCCGCGAGACTTGAGTAGACTCAAGCCGCCGCCCGAAAATGACGAAGAAAACGATATCCGGACGGAATAACCGGAAACGTCTCTCTAACCGGACCACCGGACGAGCGATGGCGATTGGCTCGGCGGCGGAAATTGCCGAAACGGCCCGCGCTTCTTCGCTTGATCGGGGACGATTGTGTTGGGTTCTGGTCGAGACCGCCCGATTTGGCGTTGCCTCTGGCTGAGACTGTGCTTCGTCGCAACGGCGTTGGCCGAGGAGCCGATTCCGCCCGCGCCTGCCGTGGATGACTCTCCAGGGATCGTGTCGTACGTCGCGGGGCTCGCTGCGCCGTCGGCCGACGACGACCTGGTCGGCGAGCTTCAGCAGCTTCGGCTGCGGATCGACCAACTGGAATCCGATGCCCGGAAATCCAAAGCCGCCAAGGATTCTGCCAAGCCCCCGCCGGAGTTTCCCTCGGTCAAAATCACGGGCTTCACGCAGTTCGATACCGCTTTCTATTCGCAGTCGCCGGAGAACCTCGCAACCGTGGGGGACGCCCAGGACGGCTCCGGCTTTCGCCGCGCGCGGCTGGCCGTGAACGGTAAAGTCGCGGAGTTCACGAACTATCAACTCGAATTGGACTTCGCGACGGCCGGCCGTCCCAGTTTTTTCGACACGTTCGTCGAGCAGGGAAACATCCCCACGCTGGGAGCGGTGAAGATCGGTCAATACTGCCAGCCATTTTGCGCCGATTCGTTTGCCGGATTCCGCAACCTGACATTCCTCGAACGGTCGCTGCCATTTCTGGCGATGGTGCCGTTCCGCCGGATCGGGGCCCAGTTCTCCGACCTCTCGGAGGATGAAATGACGGCCTGGGCGGGCAGCCTGTATCGTTCGGGAGGCTTCAACAACGCGCCGCTGGGGGACGACCGGTTCGCCACCGACTTCGGCGACCTGGGCGGCTATGCGTTTTCCGGCCGATTGACCCACCTGCTCCACTACGACGAACTCGCCGGCGATCGTTACCTGTGGCACGTCGGCGGCGGCTACAACTTCAGCGTGCTCGGGGCCAACGACGCCATCGGCAGCGGCACCAACGGCAACGCCGGCACCCCGGAACCGTTTTATCAGGCGCGGACCACTCCGGAATTCGGGCCGCTCGGTTACTCGGAGCTCGGCGGCAGTTTCGGGAATGCCGTTAACGGCACGCCGATCTTCGTCGATACCGGGCGGTATGCGGCCAACCACTTTCACCTGATGGGGGTCGAGACCGTCTACCAGTCCGGGCCGTGGGGACTGACCAACGAATACATGGCGACGGTGGTCGATAGTGCCGTCGGCCCCATTTTCTATCACGGGGCGTATGCTCAGGTGGCCTACCGTCTCACGGGCGAACATCGGGTCTACGACAAGAAGACCGGCGCGCTGGGCCGGCTCGTTCCGTTCACCGACTTCATTCCGCTCAAGAACGACGGCGTCGTCGGCTGGGGAGCCTGGGAGGTCGCCGGGCGGCTGTCGTTCGTGGACTTGAAGAACCCCGACAAGCTCGACGGTCACTACTACGACAGCGCGACCAACACGTTTACGGGAACGAGCAAAGCCGGCAACGGCCTCCTGACGGATACGACCTTCGGTGTCACCTGGTTCCTGAACCCGCACGCCAAGGTTCAGTTCAACTGGATTCACGCCATGCTCGACAACACGGCCAAAGGCTTCAGCCAGGCGGACTTGTTCGTCAGTCGCGTGCAGGTCGATTTCTAACCGGCGCGCCGCACGATGGAGGCAACGCGATGAACCGCATGCATCGAGGACTGATGGCGCTCGGACTCTGCATCATCCCGCTGGTCCTGCTGGCGGGAACAGACCGCAGTCATTGCGAACGCTGCGGCTGCGCGTGCGCGCCGCAGAAGGTGTGTCGGTTGGTCTGTGAAACGAAGAAGGTTCCGAAAACGACGTACTCCTGTCAGTGCGAAGATTTCTGCGTGCCCGGCCCCAGCGAGCGCGTGAAGTGTGACGACGGAGCACCGTGCAGTCCCGACGCCGACCATCACAAGCGCGGCTGGCTCTGGTTTCCCAAGTGCGCCGAAGTGAAGACGCGCACGAAGCTGGTGAAAACGGTGACGGAGCAGGACAAGGTCACGCAGAAATGGGTGATCGAGTATCTGTGCCCGACCTGCCGGATCGACGCGAAGCCGTGAACGAGTGCTACGCAGCGGTTTCAATACCCAATCCTGGCTGTAGCCGTTAGCGGCGGGACATTGATCGGAGGTCATGTACGCCGCAGGCGTTCGATCACACAGGGGACATGGCGTTCGAGGCAAATCGACCCTGAAAGGGTCGCATCACCGGCGGCGCCAACCCTGATGAAACCCTTTCAGGGTATGGGGTTCGTCATTGATCGCCACCCAGGGTGCGCTCGCAGACTCGCGACCCTGGGCTGTGAGGTACAACGCCTTCGGCGTAGAAACCATCTGGTTTTGAGGCAGATTCTGTAAGCAACTTTACCTCGACGGAATTCCCAAGGATTCACGCTCTTTAATCCAGCGCCGTATTCAACCACGCCAGAATCCGGTCGACCGTCGCCGACCAGTCCCCCTCATTCAGCGTTTCGTGAACGTGATCCGGCAGCTCGATGAGCTGCTTCATCGGGCTGGAGGTTCGCTCCAGAAACGGCCCGGCCGCGCGGGCGTCCACGGTCCGGTCGTCGAGGCCCTGTAGAATCAGCAGCGGGCACCGGACCAAGGCGGCGTCGCGATGCACGTCGCGCAAGGCGCGCCGCATCGCGAAGAACCAACGGGCCGTCACCGACCGGATGAGCAGCGGGTCGGCGAGCCGGCGCGCGAGAAACTCCGGATCGCGCGTCATGTTGCGCGGGTTGATCCCCGTCCGGAAGCGGGTCGTCGGCGCGATGCCGACCAGCAGCCGTCCCGCCAGATCCTTCCACCACGGCACCGGCAGCAACAGGCCCAGCAGCGGTGCCGACAGCACCATCGCCCGCGGTTGCCGCTCGGTCTGCGCATACCGCAGGGCGAGCAGCCCGCCGAAACTGTGGGCGAGAAGCACGTCCGCGACGCCGTTCGGACAGTAGTCCCGCTCGATCGCGGTCAGATCGGCGAGATACTGTGAAGCGTCGGCCGCATCGGTTCGTTCCCCCTCCGACATGCCGTGCCCGCGGAGATCGGGGAGCGTCACTGTCCACCCGGCGGCGACCAGCTTTTCCATCACGTGGGCATACCGCCCGCCATGTTCGCAGCCGCCGTGGATGACGAGCATCGACCGCGGCGTCGTGGGCGCGATCCGCGGCTGATAACGGCGGACGTGCAGTTGCAGTCCGTCGGTCGTCCGCCAGTGAGTTTCTTCGACGAGCATCGCCGGTCCTGATGGTTGCGTCGGCTTGGCTCCCTCTCCCGGCGCTTCGCTGGGAGAGGGTTGGGGTGAGGGTTCTTCTGCTTGGATTTCATCCCGGCAACGAGCCAAAACCGAAAGGCACCCGCTCCCTAACCCTCTCCCACCGAAGCGGCGGGCGAGGGGACAAAGCCGCCGGACCTGACAGTGATACTTGGAGGGAGCACTACGGTTGCCGATCGAGCAACGCCTCCACCGTGCGACGCAAATCGAACGGCCGGACATCCGCTGCGGCGATGCGGCCCTGGCGGTCGACCAGCATCAGGCACGGAATGAGCTGCACGTGAAAGGTCTCTTCCGCCGGCTTGCGGCCGAGGGCCAACCGCCACGGCAATGGCTCCTGCATCAGAAACTGTTCGAGCGTCGCCCGGTCGTCGTCGAAGCTCAGGCCGACGATCTGCAAACCGTGCGGCTGGCAATCGCGATAAATCTGCCGCAGCCGCGGCAGTTCTTCGAGACACGGGCGGCAGTTCGTGGCCCAGAAGTCCAGCAGGACAACCTTGCCGGTGAAGTCGGACGGCACCACTTCCCGGTCGGCAAGGTCGTTGACGGAGAGGTTGGGGAGTGGTTGTCCGACGAGTGTGAGTCGCTTCGACCGCGCGGCGGCGAAGTCGCGGACCTCGGGGTTCAGGAAGAACGCTGTCGACAGTTGCTCGTAGACTGCAGTGGCGGCGTCCCGGTCGCCGCGGAGTTGCCAGACGAGCGACAACGATTGGGCCAGGTCGGTCGCCTCATTCGGATTCCGCAACCGCAGCGCGCGGAGGAACCGCTCGTAAGCCGCGGCCGACGCCGCCCGGTCGCCCGCCCGCGCGGCTCCCAGCGCCACGACGGACAGGATCTCCCGCGTGATCGCCGGCTCCAATCCGTCGCAACCGAGGACCGGTTCGACGACTTCGCGGGCCTCGGCCTCCCAACCCCAGGTGCGGGCCAAGGCACACAGATCCTGAACTGCCGTCCGGTGGTCCGGCGCGTCGCTACGATCGCCGCAATAGCGGTGGATCACGTCGAACGTTTCGCGGGCCGAACGGGTTAATTGACGGTGATACCGTTCGGTCGAACCACTCTGATCTGATTGATCTGCATTCGCAAAGCACTGCATTGTAATGAATTGCGTCGCAACGGCCAGAAGTGCCGCCAACACGGTTGCAGGACTGAGTCGGGGCATGGTTTCACGTCCAGTGGAACAAAGACGAGTCGTAGAGATCGGTGAAAGCGACTTTACCGTCCCGCATCGCGAAATGCACCCATCGCCGGAGGGTCGGTTGATGGAGTAGATTTGGGGAGCAATCGTCCGCTCGGCGGGGAATGTCGATTTGACCTAAGGTTCTCGCAAATCGGTACTTGCTGATTGTTTCCTGGCCCGATAAAGTGGGGAGAGGCGACCAACGCGCGGGCTGACCGGCGTGGGTGCGTCCCCGGAGGAGTGTTCCATGAGCCGCGTTCTGCACTCGTCAACGGCCGGATTGGATCAGCCGGACGATGAGGCCACCCGCTTTCGCTGGCGCGACGTCTCGGCCTGGGGCTTCAGCATGGCTGCGCATGCCGTGGTTCTGCTGCTGCTGTCGCTGGTCTATTTCGACGTCGAACAGAAGATCACCACCCTCATCGACAGCGCTTTTGAGGACGTGGATGCGGCCGAGTACAAATTCGACAGCACGGTCGTCGACCAGATCGGCAGCGAGGCGTCCGTCGAAACGATGTCCTCCTCGCAGGCCGCCGCCGTCGCGGTGGCGACCGGCCGCAATACTCAGGCCGACCTGGAATCCAAGGTCGACGAAACGCTGAACGTCGGCTTCGCCGTCACCGACAGCATCGTCCAGCCCGCCCGGACGGAAATCTTGGGCACGGTGCAAACCAACGGCGGCAGCGAACACGCCGCGGGGGTGGAAGGGGCCATCGACCGGATGGCGTTCGAGATCGGCAATTCGCTCCGCGAGAAGAAGACGCTGGTGGTGTGGCTGTTCGACGTGTCGCCCTCGTTGCACGTCCGCCGTGAGAAGATCGCCGACCGCGTCGAAAACATCTACAACCAGCTCAACAAGCTCAACGTCGGCGCGGATAAGGCGCTGAAAACGGCGGTCGTGACGTTCGGCGAAAAGCCGATGATCGTGACCAAAGACCCACTCGACGACACCGATGAAGTCATCAAGACGGTGCGCGGCATCAAGTCCGAGGAGTCCGGCAAGGAGAACGTGTTCGAGGCCGTCATTACGGCGACGAACAAGTTCAAGACCTATCGAACCCAGCAGCAACGGGCCATGATGCTGGTCATCGTGACCGATGAAGCAGGTTCCGATATTCAGAATCTTGAGAAGGCAATTGTCGAAACGAAGCGCTACGGCATCAAGTGCTACGTGGTCGGCGACGGCGCGCCACTCGGCCGGCAAAAAGTGGAAGCCGAATTCACGCTGGAAGACGGCCAGACGGTGATTGGCGTGATGGACCGCGGCCCCGAAAGTTATTTCCAACAACGCCTGCGGATGCCCTACTGGGGCGCGAATGGCAATGGACTCGAAGAGATTCCGTCGGGCTTCGGACCGTATGCCCTGACCCGGCTGTGCGCCGAAACGAACGGCCTGTATCTGATTGCGGAATCGAACACGCGGGCCAATATCGACCCGATCGTGATGCGGAGCTATCCGCCCGATTACCGCCCGATTCCCGTGCTCGAAACCGACCTGCGCAACAATCGAGCCAAAGCGGCGCTGGTCGAGGTCTGCAACCAGTACCAGGTCGACAACATCCCGCTCCCCACGACCTACTTCCCCGCGGAGAACGACAACGTGCTGCGGACGGCGATCACCGAGGCGCAGCGCCCGCTGGCGGAACTCGACTACAAGCTCGACGGGTTGCTCCAGAAGTTGCAGGCGGGCGAGAAGGACCGGGCGAAGATCTCCGAGCCGCGCTGGCGGGCCGTGTACGATCTGGCCCTCGGCCGCGTGCTGGCCATGCGGGTCCGCAGCTACGGCTACAACATGATGCTCGCGGAGATGAAATCGTCTCCCAAGAAGTTTGAGAAGCAGGGAAGCAATCAATGGCGGCTGGTGCCGTCGAAGGACATCACCTCCGGTGCGG
Source organism: Planctomycetaceae bacterium (assembly GCA_034439795.1). Lineage (GTDB taxonomy): Bacteria > Planctomycetota > Planctomycetia > Planctomycetales > Planctomycetaceae > DSVQ01. The sequence continues at coordinate 9,310 of JAWXBB010000056.1, forward strand.
CCACCAAGAAACTGGCCAACCAAGCCGCAGACTACCTGAAGCGGGTGATCGACGAGCACGCCGGCACGCCGTGGGCGGTCCTCGCCGAACGCGAGTACAGCACCCCCTTGGGCTGGGAATGGAAGGAAGGCACCTACAATCCCGCGCCACAGATGAAGAACGACAACAAGGACAAGGCCCGTCCGAAGTTCATCGAAGAGGTCGATCCCAAGACCGGCAAGAAGACCAAGAAGCAGATCTCCGGCGAACCGCAGCGTCGCGAAATCTGATCGCCGCCGGCCGGCATTCGATTTCGTCGAGACCGTTCCGATTCGCCCTCCTCCGAGCATTCCATTCATGACCACTCGCAACTACTCGTCGTTCGGAGTGTCGCTCGTCCTGCATAGCGCGATCCTGGTCGCGCTGGGGCTCATCAAGTACCAGATCGAGCGGACTCAGGAGCAGACGGTGCTCGACACCGTCTTCACCGAAGAGCGGCAACAGGAAGAGTTCGAGCAGACCGTCGACACCAACACCGACGTCGCCGAGACGATGAACTTCGTCGCCAGCAACGAGAGTGCGAACACCATCTCGATCAGCAGCGGCGGCGGGACCGGCGGTAGCGGGGCCGGCGGCGGCACCACCCAGGCCAAGATCGACGGCTCCGAAAGCCTGAAAGAGCCCGGCTTCGCCTTCCGCCCCGGCCCGATCACCGTCCCCGGACTCAACGTCCTCGGCAACGACCTCGGCGCGGGCCAGGTCACGGGCGACATCGGCCGCGTGGTCGAAGGCTACGGCGCGGCGTTGTCGCAGGTCACGCAGGAGCTCGTCCGGCTGATGCGCGAGGAGAAGATCCTCGCCTGTTGGATGTTCGACGCCTCGGAGTCGATGGAAGACGACCGCAAGGAAATGCGCGACAACTTCCACAAGGTCTACGAGGAGCTCGGCCTGGTCAGCCGGGCGGACGAGAAGCTGAAGACGGCCGACGAGCCGATTCTGACGAGCATCTTCAGTTTCAACACGGGCGCGAAGGAGCACACGACCAAGCCGACGTCGGACATCGCCGCCATCCGCGCGGCGATCGACAAGATCACCAAGGACGAGGGAGGCGACGAGAAGTTCTGCACCGCAGCGGCGGAAGTCGTGCAGAAGTACCAGCGCATGGCCGCGGGGCAAAAGCGGAGGCTGGTCCTGATCATGGTCTCGGACGAATCGGGCGACGACGGCGACAAAATCGAGGAGACCATCGACGTCTGCAAGCGCGGCAACGTGCCGGTGTACTTCATGGGCCGGTACGCCGTCTTCGGCTTCCCGTATGCCACGATGATCTGGAAGGATCCCAAGTACGGCCTGACGCACTGGCTGCGGATCAAGCGCGGCCCCGAGACGCCGTTCCCCGAAGCGCTGCAGTTCGACGGCCTGCACGAACGCTGGGACGTGTACTCCAGCGGCTTCGGCCCGTACGAGCAGGTCCGGCTCTGTCGCGAGACCGGCGGCATCTTCTTCCTGCTGCCGGGCGACGAGACCAACATCTCCGGTCGCGGCTCGAATCTCGACCGCAAGTACGAGATGCTGGACATGAAGGAGTATCTGCCGAATCTCAACGCGCGGCTGGTCTACCAGAAGGAACGCGACTCCAGCAAGTTCCGCAACACCATCTTTCAGGTGGTGCAGCGCGTCAATCCGTTCCTCGACGAGGGGCTGAGAATGCGTGAGCACCATTTCCCGATCGAGGTGGACGCCTTCGCCAAAGAGGGTGCGGTGAACTTCACCAAGGCGGTGCGGGCGCTGAAGCTATTGAACGAAGCGGTGGCGTTTTTGGAGACCGTCGCGCCGGGTCGCGACAAGGAGCCGTCGGAGCGCTGGCGCGCGCATTACGACCTGGCCCACGCTCAGTTGCTGGCCTACCGCGTGAGGCTGTTCCAGTACATCCTCAACCTCGATGCCATCCAGAAAAACAAGCCGAAGGCGAACGATCCGAAGAGCAACCAATGGCACATGGTCCGCACGCCCAAGATGCTGCCGCCGGACCCCGTGCAGGTGAAGCAGGCGGGGGTCGATCTGAAGGAGCTGGAGGCCCAGGAGAAGCAGGCCCGCGAAGAGTTCCAGGCGGTCGTCAAGAATCATCCCCGCACGCCGTGGGCGCAGCTCGCCCAGCAGGAACTGGCCGTCGGCTTCGGCATGACCTTCCGCGAGCACTATCACGACCCGCGGTACGACCGAGTCGGCAAAGACATCAAGCTGCCGAATCCGTAAGCGGCGAGCGTGGCTCAGACGTCGTCTTTCGCTCCGCGAAAGAACGCTTCTTTCGCGGAGCGAAAGGCGACTATTCAGCAAGCTGTGCGACGACCTCGCCATTCGTCGTGCACAATCCAATTGACCGCGCTCGGGGGTTCTGCGAGCATTCCGTCAGGGGAGGCTTCCTGACGGCATGGCTGACGAACCGCGACCGCGACGACTCTGGCTGACGAGGCCGCATCACCGGCTGGGACTGATGCTGCTGGCCGGCGGCGCGCTCACGTCCGCAGTCTACTGGCGCATCGGAATGTCCCCCGTCGGTGCGCCGACGCCGTTGTCAATCGCGCCGCTTACCCCTGATGTCGCGCCGACACCTGTCGCCCCGCAGCCAGAACCGACGCCCGATCCCGTCGCACCCGTTGTGGAAACTCCGCCTCCACCCAGCGTGATCGGCGTCTGGGAGGACGACTTCTTCGGCCAACGCCGAATGACGTTCCGCGACGACGGCACCGCGACGATGGTGATCGAACTCGATCCCATCAGCCGGCTGTTGTACGGCCCGCGGCTGACGTTCTTCATCGTCTGGGAACAAACGGACAACCGGTTGACGCTGCGCAAGACCGGCGGCGAGCCGCGCGACGCCACCGCGTCCGTCTCGAAGCTGTTCGGCGAGACATCGGAACAAACGATCGAGTCGCTCACCGCCGACGAAATGCAATTGCGGTCCAGCGACAGCGGCAAGCTGTACGTGCATCGCCGCGTCGCCAGCGATCTTCCGTAGGGTGCAGTCGAGGCTTTGCGAGGCTCACCGCGTTGGTCCCTACAGGGGTGAGCCTCGCAAAGCCTCGACTGCACCCTACGAGGCAAAAACCACCGCGGAAACCCGAGGTTGTCCCGACGGAACGTGGTGCGTTACACTCAGGTGCCGCGTTCGTCTGCCGGGACGCGAACCGCTGTCGAATCGAACCACCGTGGCCTGTCAAGAAGGTGTCCGTGCATGATGTCCGTTGGGAATGAATCCAAGTCGCGCCGCGATTGGCACGAGTTGGTCGATCGGTTGTTCGCCGGGCATCGACTGACGGCCGCCGAGGGGCTGTCGATCCTGCGGTCGGACGATGTCGAGCTGCTCGACCTGCTGGCGGCGACGTACCGCGTCCGCCGGCGGCATTTCGGCCATCAGGTGCAGTTGTACTACCTCAAGAACGCCAAGAGCGGCCTGTGCCCGGAAGACTGCGGCTACTGCTCGCAGGCGAAAGGGGTGGAGACGGAGATTCAGCGCTACGCCTGGCTGAACGAGGCCAGGCTGCTGGAAGGGGCCGAGCAGGCCGTGGCGTCGCAGGCGCGAACCTACTGCATCGTGGCCTCCGGCCGCGGACCGAGCAACCGCGAGGTGGACCACGTCGCCAGCGCCGTCGCCAAGATTAAGGAGAAGTACGGCCTGCACATCTGCTGCTGCCTGGGGCTGCTCACGCCGGAGCAGGCGACCACGCTGAAGGCGGCCGGCGTGGACCGCATCAATCACAATCTGAACACCAGCCGCGAGTTTTACCCCGAGATCTGCAGCACGCACACCTACGACGACCGGCTGGCCACGCTGAAGGCCTGTCGCGACGCCGGGTTGGAACTGTGTAGCGGGCTGATTGTCGGCATGGGAGAGACCGACGAAGACCTGGTCCAGGTCGCGTTCGAGCTGCGGGATCTGAAGGTGCATTCGACGCCGGTCAACTTCCTGCACGCCATCGACGGCACTCCTTTGGAACGGACGCACGAGCTGAACCCCCGCGACTGCCTGCGGGCGTTGTGCCTGTTCCGGTTGTCGAACCCCACGGCGGAACTGCGGATCTCCGGCGGACGCGAGGTGAACCTGCGGTCACTGCAGCCGCTGGGTCTGTACGCGGCGAACTCGATGTTCGTCAGCGACTATCTGACGACCAGGGGCCAGCCCGCCGAGGACGATTTCCAGATGGTCCGCGATCTCGGCTTCGAGATCGTCATCACGCACAACGACACCGCCGCCGCCGGCGTGCCCGATCCAGCGGAACTGGTGGGGACGGCCGCGGAATCGCTTTAGAAGCGGTGTCAAAATCGCATGGCTTTTACGCCGAAGGCGTAGCATCGCAAAGCCCAGGGTCGCGAGTCTGCGAGCGCACCCTGGGTGGCGATCAATGACGTACCCATACCCTGTAAGGGTTTCATCACGGTTTCACGCCGCC
>JAWXBB010000057.1:0-7263 GCA_034439795.1 Planctomycetaceae bacterium
AGCTCGGTGTTGTATTCGGGCACGATCGTCATGTCGATGCCGTCGAGATACGGCAGGGCCACACCGGCGTCATCTCTGCCATAGAAGTGCGGGTTGCGACCAAAGACGAGTCGTTGGCCCGGCACGTAGTCCTTCAGCATGAAGGGCCCAGCCCCGACCACGTCCGACGGCGCGACCGACGGCACCCAGACCGCTGCAAGGTTGCCGGCATCGAGCGCGGCCTCAAGTTTGTGACGCGGCAGGATAGGCAGCGATTCGAGGATGGCAATCCCTGCGCCGTGGGGGGATGGAAACGTGAGCGTGAACCGTGCGTCGTCGAGCGCTTGCACGGTCACGGGCTGTCCGCCCACCCGCAGATCGCCCGCGGCCGCACTCCCCGCCTTGTCCGCCAACGCGGCGCGCACGGAAAAGGCCACATCGGCGGTGGTCACCGGGGAACCGTCCGAAAATTTCGCGCCGGGTCGCAGGGTCATCGTCCAGGTCAGCCCGTCCTCCGACGATGTCCAGGTGGAGGCCAGCCGGGGCTCGAGTTCGCCGGCGGCGTTGAGGCGCACCAGCGTCGACTGGGTCAACAGGCTGACCATTTGGTTGGCGGCCGTCGGTGCGACCAGCCTGAGAAAATTGGTCGGCTCGGTCTGGTAGGTGGCTTTCAGCCGCCCGCCGGAGGTCCTGGCGTCAGCGGCATCCCCACTATCTTGTGTAGTACCACCGGACCACGCGGACCAGCCAATCCAGCCCACAACTGCCAGCAGGAGACCGACCAGGGCAAGGCGGACGAGGCGAGACGAGGGCATAAAACTCCTTGCGGAACCGAAACAGGCCGGCCGGAAATTCCCGCTGGCGGACTGAGGCGTACGGGCGTATTATGGTGCAGTTCAGCGCCTTACGGTGCGCAGACGACCGCAACTGTGGAGTTGAACGCACTCACAAATGTGTGGGTGGATTTACATTTATGTAGTACAAAGCAAGTGGAATTTTAGACGATGATCGACTGGGAAGTGCCGTACTTCTAAGGTTTTACAGGTTTTTGACGACGGCGTTGCGTGGTACGGTACCTGCGTATGAAACGTTGGGCTGGCGTCCGGGTTCTCGCCGGGATTTCGTGGACCGATTGATTCTTATGAGCGCTATGGTTTCGATAACCCATCGTCGTGTGCCCCGAGTGGTGGCTGGCCTGCTGGGGCTGGTGCTGGTGTTTGGGGTCTTGGCTCCCACCCCGGTTGAGGCTGGTGGGCATCGCGCCCGCATGTCACGCGAGTTCGCTGAAAAGCTCGAGCGCGCGAGGAACAGCAGCAAATACAACGACTCACGTCGCGGCAACTCGCGAACATCCCAGTTCGAACAGCAATTGTTTCAGGTGGTACTGACGGCTCCGCAGTCGGTGGTGGACGCGTTGGGCAAGAAGTTCGGCATTCGCTTGATGAAGCGGATGATCAGCGGCGGCGTCTTCGAAGGCACGGCGATTCAGATTTCGAGCCTGGCGGGAGATCCACAGGTCACAGCGCTTGAAGAAAATCGTCGCGTGTATTCGATGGCGGCGGTCACTGCGCAGGCTATTGGTGCCGATCAGGTCTGGAAGGGTTCCGGCAACAGGGCGTTTGGCGGCACCACGGGTTACGGCATCGGCATTGCCGTGCTGGACTCGGGCATCGGCAGACATGCCGACCTGGTGAATCGCGTCAGCGCGCGTCTCGACTTCACGGGTTCCGGCGGTGTCACGCTGGGTGGAGCTGACGACTACGGGCATGGCACGCACGTGGCCGGCATCATTGCCGGCAGCGGTGAGGGCAGCCGGTCTTGGCGAGGTGGTGCCAATGACGACGACCGTGGTCAGCCTTCGACGCCGAGTGCGGCCTATATCGGCATGGCGCCAGGCGCGGCGTTGATCAGCATGAAGGTGCTGGGGCCGGATGGGTCGGGGTATGTGGCCGACGTGATCGACGCGCTTGATTTTATTTCGCGCTACAAGGAGTTCTACGGCGTGCGGGTGATCAACCTGTCGCTGGGGCACCCGTCGTCGGAAGCGTATCGTGACGATCCGCTGGCGCAGGCGGTGGAGCGGTCGGTCAAGTCGGGCTTGGTGGTGGTGGCTTCGGCCGGCAACCTCGGCAAGATAGACGGCAAACCGGTGATCGGCGCGATCGTGTCCCCCGGCTACACGCCCGGTGCGTTGACGGTTGGAGCGTTGAACACGCAGGGCACGGTGTTCCGCAGCGACGACACGATGGCGTCCTACAGTTCGTCGGGTCCCGTGGTGGATCCCGGCACGCCCGCGCCGCGGACGCCGGCCGATGTGCTCCTGAGCAATCCGCTGATGAAGCCGGACCTTGTGGCGCCGGGCAACATGATTGTGTCCGCGATGGGCGACGACACGAAGTTGTGGCGCACGTTGCCGGAGCGTCGCGTGGTTGGCGCGCGTGGCGGCAAATACATGTGGCTGTCGGGCACCAGCATGTCGACAGCTGTGGTCTCGGGTTCAGTGGCGTTGCTGTTGCAGGCGCGTCCCGACCTGACGCCGTATGAAGTGAAGGCGGCGCTGCAGCTCACCTCGCAGCACCTGCCGGGCGTCGGCCTGATTCATCAGGGTGCCGGCAGCGTGAACGTCGCGCTCGCCGTGCGCTTCGCCAAGAACCGCAACATCAAGAAACTCGACCTCATCAACCGCATCGGCGGCGAGACGGTCCACGCGGGTGGGATCACATTCGGCCAGGCGTCGACTTGGGGCCAGACGCTCATATGGGACAACACCCTGATTTGGGACAACACCCTCATCTGGGACAATGGCGTCAGTGGCCTTCCGGGACACACAACTACTTGGGGCGAAACTCTGATCTGGGATAACACCCTCATCTGGGACAACACCCTGATTTGGGACAACACCCTCATCTGGGACAACACTCTCATCTGGGACAACGTGCATATATGGGGCGACACCCTTATCTGGGATAACACCCTGATTTGGGACAACACGCTGATCTGGGACAACAGCCACTTCTGGGGTCAGACACTGATCTGGGACAACACCCTGATTTGGGATAACACGCTCATCTGGGACAACTGACCGCAGCAAACGGTTAAGTGACTGTCCGCTATTTTCGATTGCATTCACCAATTACGGAGTCCGCAATGTTGGTTCGAGCGATTATTGTTTGGAGCTAGGCCGGTCGCGGCTTCCTGTTCACAACCGGGAGCCGACTACTTTGCTGCGAGAAAGTGATGGCCTCACATGCTGGCCCGAAGTTCTCATGGATCGCTGGCGTCTACATCGGTTTAGTAGTCCTTGCTGGCTCCGTCGTATCAGTTCACACCCTGTGGTGGCTCGTTGAGTCCCCTCCGACAGGTCAGTGGTACTGGCTGACGGTCCTCACCCTATTCAGCGGTCTCCTCTCTGTAAAATTTCAAAAAGTCGGTGGAAGGTACTCGGTTTCTGAGACCTTCACAATGTGGGGCACCCTCGTCTATGGCCAGGCGGTTGGTACATTGCTCGTCCTCCTCGATGCGATGGTGCTTTCAGGCAAGGTCCTGATCGTCAAACGCAAGTTCGACTGGACCCGAACACCGTTCAACCTCGCCGCGCCAGCGCTCTCAATTTGGGTTGCCTCAGCGTGCCTCTTTGCGATCGCCGGACCGCCGCCACTGCACCAGGCGTCCGGCCCGCTCATGTTTATTCTTGGCCTGGGCACTTTCACGATCCTCTATTTTCTAATCAACTCCGCCCTTGTCGCTGGCGCGATTGCACTCACTGTTCCGAATCCTGCTGGTGCGCTAAATACATTCACAACGACATGGTGGGGGCTTCGCGAAGGCGTTCTGACCTACTTTTCTGGCGCCTCAATCGCGGCTCTGCTCTCCTCAGACAAAGAACATCTGATTCTCAACCAAGTTGCGGTACTTCTGCCTTTGATGGCCATGTTGTACTTCAGTTTCAGAAACTCCGCCCGGCAGGTTGATGAAATGCAGGGTCGGTTGGACGCCATAGAGAAGGTCCACTTCGCGACGATCGAAGCCTTTGCGATGGCGATCGACGCCAAGGACCAAGTCACGCACGGCCATATCCGGAGGGTGCAGCAGTATTCGATGGAAGTCGCACGTGCTCTTGGCGTGACGGACGACAAGCAACTGAAGGCCTTGCAGGCAGCCGCTCTTCTGCACGACACCGGGAAGCTCGCGATACCCGAGTACATTCTCAACAAGCCTGGGCCTTTGACCCCAGCCGAGTTTGAAAAGATGAAGGATCATGCCGCAGTCGGCGCGAACATCCTGAAGAGCATCGATTTTCCGTACCCTGTCGCACCTATCGTCCGACATCACCATGAGAGCTGGGATGGTCGCGGATATCCTGATGGCTTGAAGGGGCAGGAGATTCCCCTTGGTGCTCGGGTGTTGTCTGTCGTGGACTGCTATGACGCGTTGACGTCCGACCGCCCCTACCGCCCAAGGATGACGAGACAGCAGGCGGAACAGATTCTGCTCGACCGGCGAGGGGTAATGTACGACCCTTGGGTGGTCGATGGTTTCATCAAGATTCTGGACAGGCTGGAAGCGATCGACGAGGCTGAGGGCAGAAATGCGCTGAGCGATCGTGGGGGGGCACCTTTGGGCAGCCCCGCCCTAGAGGTCATCAGCGCAGCCACTGCGGAGGAGCGAGAGTTCGCCGAACTGCGACGAGAACTCCCCAAAGCCCAGGGCGTGGAACTCGCTGCCGAGGTATTCTTTCGCCACGTAAGGCGAGTAGTTCCGGCTGCTGCAGTGGTCCTCTATGTGCCCCAATCAGGAAATTCAGACCTTCGTGCTGTCTACTGCGCTGGTTCTGGTGCAAGCACCATCGAGTCGACAATCATTCCGGTCGGCGAGCGAATCTCAGGTTGGGCATTCGCACACCGCCAAGTCGTGTTCAACTCAGACGCGTCGCTAGATCTCGGTCCAGTCGCAAGAACTCTCCCTGTGCCCCTTCGAGTCGCACTCGTTGTCCCGATTTATGAGGGAAACACCTCATTGGCAGTGCTGACTCTGTATGGAAGCGAAGACTTCCAGAAGGATCACCGGCGCATGCTGGAATCCGCAGCACAGTTGTTTATGGGGACCGGGGTTTTAAGAGGACCAGCAACAGGCAATCACGATCGCCCAAGTTCAGAATCCTCTGAACGCAAGATCCACTAAGCGAGAACGTGTACATCTTTCTGCTTGCCGACCTACCTAACTTGCCAATGAGCTGATACCCTCTGCCCTGCGCAAGGAGTTCAGCATGGCACCGTCAGCACAGATCGATCGTGTGAATGCGGCCCAAAGTGTGGGCGACCTCAGCGTTGCCCTTTCGCTGGTTCGCTCCTCACGACCGCTCGATCCTGGGCGACAACTACTCGAAGCGGTGCTCACGTTCGACCTCGGCAATGCTTCGGAGGCTTTAGATGTCTTGAATCGTCTGTGTGACGAATCTACAGGACTCTCAATAGGGATCAGATTCGAATTCGAGTTCGCAAGGTTCTCACGAAGCTCTTCATTTCTCAGTCCGAATCGGACGACTACGCTGTTGGCGCGGCTTCGGCAACTTGCCACGGCTCTCGGCGAGCCAAGGGCCATTGCGTTGCTCCACCTAGCCGTTGGAAAACTAGAGGCACTTCGAGGAGCTGCCGAGGATGCGCGACAGCACCTACAGATCGCGGCGCGCATTGCAGCTGCGATGAACGTCCAGGAAGTCTTGACCCCAGTCAACTTGATTGCGGGAACACTGGATAGTTCTACCGGCAACGTTCGAAGGGCCTGCAGCGAGAATGGCTCGGCACTTGACATGGCGAGGAGCAAAGGCATGACTGCCCCTCTCCCTGGACTCCTCGCCAATGCTGGCCAACTGTCTGTGTGGAGCGGAAACATCGCATCTGCACGCACCTTCTTGACTGAGGCCTTGGTCGCCACGAGAGAGTTCAAATTTCTGAAGCTGGCCGTCACCGATTCAATGGCGGCGCTCGCGCTCTACGAGGGCAATCTTCCGGAGGCGGCGACCCACATCCAGGCGTGCCGGAACATCATCGCGTCCCACAAGGTCCCTGCGCGCTCCTGGTACGACCTGACGCACCAGATCACCAAGTGCATCTACTTCAACCTCCGGGAAGAATGGGAAACGATCATCAGCATCGTCAACGCGGCTGACCCGGAGCTGGAACGACGACAGCTCAGGACGTGGCGCGCCACGCTGCTGGCGGCGCGTGCCAGAGCTGAGGCCCGGCTTGGGAACCACGACGCTGCCAACCTCTCGCTCCTGGCAGCCATGCGTGCCTGTCCACGAGGCGCGGTCGACCCGATGATCTCCATCGAAACCGCCACCGGCACCTGCCTCGCCCTCAGAGGCGACACGCAGCAGGCCCACCGGCATTTTGACCGGGCCCTGCGCGCGTGTGACGCGGTCGAACATCGCTTCCAGACGTGGCTCGTGAGGCAGGAACTACAGTCGCTGCCCGCCCTGAGCGCGAGCGCCGCGGCTCCGGTTGCCGAACATCGCCGCCCAGCCGACACCCACGACACCGCCCTGCTCCTGGCAGACGTGGCCTCCATCCTCACGACCGGACACTCCGTCGACCTGCTCGCCCAGCGCCTGATCTCCGTGCTCGAGTCAACGCCCCTGCGATCACGTCTGCACGTCACGCACGCCGCCACACACGCCGACACCACGAGCCCCGCAGCCTCGTGGGAGTTTCGCGGCAGTCACGGCTGCCGCATCGATGTGACGGGCGCGGACAGATCCATCGCGATCGAAATCCGGCACCTCGCCTCGCTCGAGGAAATTTCGCTGGTCAAATCCCTGACCGACATTCTCGCCGTGGCCATCCCCATGGACGAGGACGCAGACAACCAACTGTGGCCCACGGCGGAACACGACGGTGTCGACAATGCCGTCTTCTGGTCGCCACGCATGCAGGAGTTGCGGCGCATCGCACAACGACTGGCCTCAACCGATCTGCCGATCCTCATCACCGGCGAAACGGGCACCGGCAAGGAAGTGTTCGCGCGCCTCATCCACGAACACAGTCGCGTCAAACGGGGTCCGTTCATTCCCTTCAACGCGTCGGCCATCCCCAGGGACCTGGTCGAGAGCCAGATGTTCGGCCACCGCCGAGGCGCGTTCACCGGTGCCCTTGAATCATCTCCCGGTGTAATCCGGGCAGCCGACCAGGGCACCTTGTTCCTCGACGAAATTGGCGACCTGGACCCGTCGGTTCAGCCCAAGTTGCTGCGCTTCCTGGAGTCGGGCGAAATTCATCCGATCGG
>JAWXBB010000058.1:0-18766 GCA_034439795.1 Planctomycetaceae bacterium
CGGTGCGAGCAGCGCCGGCGCCGCGGCCGGTGTTTCAGTCTTCACCGTCCCCGGCACGGTCGGCGTGACGGCCGCCGTTGCCGGCACTTGGGCGACTTCCGTGGGCGCTGCCGGCGGGCGGACCCGGGTGCGGTAGTTCATCAGCGCGTTGAGCGAGTGATACAGCGGACCCGGATCGGGCGAGGCCTGCTTCGTCTGAATCAACTCCCACGACAGAATGTTCACCGCATTGCGGACCCATTGTTCCTTGAGCCGCTGCTCCGGCAGCCCGATCGACAGGAACTCCATCGTGTGGCCCGTGGTGTTGAACCGCGAATTCATGTCCGTTGTATGACCCGGCCCCTTGTAGAAGTCCGACGAGAACGACCCGTCGCGGTTCTGCATCGTCCGGGCGTACTCCGTATACATCTTGATCTTCTGATCCGCTTCCAGCCAGACGCCCCGCAGAGGCAGGCCGGTCTTGAGGTACTTGTCGCGGGCCCGGCAGAGCACGAACAAGTTGTGATTGCCGCCGCAGGGCCGCGTCGGCGTGTGGGCGGCGACTTCCAGTTGCACGAGCCGCTCGATGCTCCACGATTCCCCGGACTGGCTCACCCATTGCTTGTCCACGGGCATGTAATTGATGAGCGCCCACAACACCCATGTGGTTTCCTCGCGGGGATTGAATTCCATCATGGTGGTCTGCAGCATGTCGGCGATGGTGACGTCGCGCGTGCCGACCTTGAACTTGAAGTCCGTCGGCAGGTGCGATTCGGAGAGCAGCGCCAGCGACTGAAACTGATGTCCCTCGAACGCCTTCGGGACGCCGGAGTACGGATGGAACTTCGCTCCGTGCGGCGTCACCACAATCCAGGGAAGGTTGTGATAGCGGGCATCGGCGGTGGCGATCCAGTCGATCGCGGGCATGCGCTTGTCGCCGACCTGCAGCGTGAAGCCCTGCCGGTAGGCCACGATCCCGTGGAAGATCTGCCACGGGCTGTTGTAGTTGGCTCGCAGATAGCGATGGCTGTTGACCTCGATCGCCTTGTCGATCTGGTCCAGCAGCGGATCGGCCGGAGCCGCCACGGGCGCCGGGCTGGTGGTCGTCGTTGCCGCGGCCGTCTGTTGAGTCGTTTGGTTCGGCGATGCGACGGTGGCCGCAGCGTTCTGGGCCCAAATTGCGCTCAGCGGAGTCAACACCATCAAACCGGCAAGCCATCCTCGCAGGCGGGTCAGCGATCCAAACTGCATCACGCGGTGCCTTCCTCTACAGCTGTTCAACGAGTGGTCAAAGTGCCGGCCCGGCACTGGGATTATCGGTCATCGAGCCGGCCAACTTCGCCCCGGTGTCAGCCAACGCCGCGACCCCGTCCGGCTCGGCTCCGTCCGAGGGATCCCGAAAGTTATTTCGGATCAAGAACTGCGGCCGCGTCAATGACGCTGTGACTGGCAGGCAGACTTTGCCGGTCCTCAAAGTCCCCGCAGTTTAGCGGGATCACTGCCGGATTGTTCTGATCGTTAGTTCATGGATGACCCGGTTATTCCGACGAAGCGTCCCGCGTGGAAACCGTTCCGTGGTCAGAACCGGCCGATTGATAGGGTTTTACGGTGATTTCGCGACGCCGGCCCAGACGTTCGATCACGAGATTCACAGTTTGAGCGGATTGCGCGAGCGCCTCCCAAGCCGTCTGCGAAGCGACGTGGCCGTCCAGCTCGACGACGATGTCGCCCGGCATCAGCCCCGCAGTTTCAGCCGGTGAGGTTTCCACCACATTGGACACCACGAGGCAGCCCGGCAGCGCGGGGTCGATGCCTCCTGTCGCGCCCCAGCGGACCGGCTCGCCGATGAGCCGCAGCGCCGCGGCCCGCGGCGCGGGTTCGCCCGGACGCTGCCAGGTGATGGCCGTCTCCATGGGCGACTCCGTGATCTCCGCCCGCAACTCGGCGAGCGTCGCCGAGTTCCAGCGACCGAATTGCAACAGCCTGTCGCCCGGCAACAGGCCGGAGAGCGCGGCGGGGTAACCCGGCACCACCTGGGCCACCTCGACGATTCCTTCTTTGAGCCGATCCGGTCGCCAGGTGAACCCGAACCGCACCGGGGGAGCCGTGCGCTCGTCGGTCTTGGCCGTAGTGGGAATTCGTTCGTGGAAGGCTTCACGCCGGAACACGGGGAGCGATTCGGCATTGGCTGCATGAGTGACGATCTGCGCGGCGACGCGCGCAATCTGCCGGAGACCCGTCCAGTTCAGCCGTTCGACGTCGTCCGTCGGCCGGTGATAATCCTCGTGCTTGCCGGTGTCGAAATGCAGCACGGGAACGCGGGCGGCATAGAACGATTGATGATCGCTGTCCGGCGTCACCACCGCTCCGAATTGAAACGGGATTTGTTCCGCGGCATTGGCCGCCGACAGCGCCGTTCGCAATCCCGCGGCGGACCGCCAGCCCATAACCTGCACCCCCTCATCGCGAAGCCGGCCGATCATGTCCAGATTCAGCGCGAACTTGACAGTAGTCGCCACGTTCGGCGTAGTCGCCACCCAGTGTTGACTCCCGAGCAGCGCGACTTCTTCACCGTCCCAGAATCCAAAGACGATGGAGCGTGCAGGCGGCGTGTCTAATTTGACTACCGCCTCCGCGATTTCCAGCAACGCCGCAACGCCACTGGCGTTGTCGTCGGCCCCATTATGGATCACCCCCAACGGGCCGAAGCTGTTGGACGCCGTGCCGTAGCCGACGTGGTCGTAGTGCGCGCCGATGACGATGACTTCGTCGCACAGCGCGGGATCACTCCCCGTCAACCGGGCGACGACGTTCGTGTACCGATTGCCAAAGGGCTGTCGAAAATCGTTGCCGCCCCCCGCGGGAGACAGCCCGACCTTCCGCAGATCCGCGGCAAGGTACGCCGCGGCCGCCTGGCTGCCGCGCGTCCCCGACTGCCGGCCTTCGAGCGTGTCGGACGCCAGAAACGACGCATGCCGCTTGAGGTCGGCGACGTCGATCCGATCGAGCCAAGCGGAATGCGGCTCCGCGGCTTCGACGAGAAGACACGGGAGCATGGCGACCACGGCCACAACCAGTCGGAACGGGTGCGACGATGCGCGGTCAAGAAGGGCGCTGATTCTTGGCCCCCTCTCCCCCGTCTTCGGGGGAGAGGGTCGGGGTGAGGGGGCGGACGCTTCACAGTGCGATCGAAGGCATTTCTGAGGACGGGCGTGGTAGCGAGCGCTCGGCCCCCTCACCCTAACCCTCTCCCCCGAAGACGGGGGCGAGGGGACCGGATCAGAGAGCCGGCCCTCAGTTTCTTGCAATCGAAGCCATGGCATGACACGCTCTCAAGACAGGGTTTCCCTGTGCATCGGCAAACCGACGAAGTCTCGGAGAGCACGAGCTTCTGCGGCCGGACAACACGCGAACTCTACCCGATCCAGAGAGGGGAGCGAAGAGAGCGCGTTTCAGAACGAAGTGTCCTTTACGCCGAAGGCGTTCCCTATCACAGCCCAGGGTCGCGAGTCTGCGAGCGCACCCTGGGTGGAAGTCGATGATGAAATCCCTACCCTGAAAGGGTTTCATCACGGTTTGAGGCCGACGACGATGCGACCCTTTCAGGGTCGATTAGCCGTGATTGCCGTTTTCCCAGGGTGCGCTCGCAGACTCGCGACCCTGGGCTGTGCGATCTAACGCCTTCGGCGTACTCGACATGGCCGTCATCCTCCGTCACCAAGGAATGCTCCCGCCGCACATCCGCTACAGCCGTTGCAGCCCGATGCGGGACTGAACGGCCTGAAGCAGCCCTCGGGGCGACAGCCGATTTCCCTGTGTCTGGAGGAAATTCCCGCCGACAAACCGGCTTGCCACGTCCGCCCCCTCGTGGGAGACTACAAAGGCACCTGTCGTCACCGAATCTGTTCCCACGGCAATCGTCCGTGAGGGAGTGCCGTATGCGCTGGTCGTTCGTCGCCTTGATGACCGTGGCCGCCTGGGGAATCTCGTCCGCGGTGTCCGCGGTGTCTGCGCAGGGGCTCGTCATGCGGCTACCCGCGGACGGCACGTGGGTCCGCTACGAAGGCACCTTCACGCAGACGGAAATCCGGCCCGATTCCGCACTCGGCAAACTCGAAATCCCGCCGTGGCGCGAACAGGTGACCGTGAAGTCCGTCGGCACCGCGATGGCCGAGTACCGCGGCGAAACCGTGCCGTGCCGCTGGATTGAGATCAAAGTCGAACGGGGTCGCGAAGCGGACGGTAAGATCAACGTCGGTCTGACGGGGCTGGAGATCTACAAGGTGCTGGTCCCCGAAGCGGCCGTCCTCGCCGACCCGGTTGTCGAACCCGGCGTGCCGATCGGTTATTTGCCGATCATCAAGGGTGCCCGGCAACTCGGCCAAGGGGAACCGAAGCCGCTCGCCGAACCCGCGCTCAAGCTGTACCCGCTGGCCCTCTTGTTCGCGTACTGCCGCGATTTCAAGGTGGAAGAGCAGAACGTGGACCCGATGGTCGGCCTCGGTGCGGTGTCGACCAACCGGCTGGTCGGGACATCGATCATTGAGCGCGATTCCAGCCAGACCAAACTGGAAGCCCAGGTGTGGGTCGGGGCCGACGTGCCGTTCGGCGTCGCCGCGTGGACGGCGAAGATCACGCGGTCGATCAAAGACGCCCAGCAACCGCGCGACGCCTTCAAGCCGCTGACGGAAGTGGTGGTCGATCTCAAAGCCCGCGAAACCGGTGCGGATGCGCAGAGCGAAGTGCAGTTCGAGTAGCCGTTAGCCGCGACCCGGAGGCTTTGCGCAGGGGAGCGCGGTGTGGAGCGCACATGACGTGTTGTGCGCCCTGCGCAAAGCCTCCGGGTTGCGGCTAACAGACGCGGTTTCGCGCTTGCTTGAGGGTTCGCGGCGCGCACTCTATAATCTGTTCGCCCACGGGCTGAACTTGCGTCCCGGCTGACGGTGTCGGCCGGCGTCCGTCGGGCAGGGGCCTTGCCCCGATCGTTCCGTCTGCCAAGGAGAATGGAGAACGTGGCTCCAGTTCGCGTCGCAATCAATGGTTTTGGCCGCATCGGCCGCGTGGCGTTTCGCGCCATGGCCGCCCGGTCCAGTGAATTCGAGATCGTCGCCATCAACGACCTCGGCAAGCCGGATGCTCTCGCCACGCTGCTCAAATACGACAGCATCCACGGCCGCTTCAATGGGACGGTGACCCACGAGGGGGACAACCTCGTCGTCAACGGCAAGAAGGTCAAAGTCTGTGCGGAGAAGGATCCCCGCAGCCTGCCGTGGAAGGCGCTCGGCGTCGAAATCGCCCTGGAATCGACCGGGTTCTTCACCGGCCGCGCCAAAGACGGCAAGCCGGGCTACGACAGCCACATCGAAGCGGGCGCCCGCAAGGTGATTCTGTCGGCTCCGGCGAAGGACAAGCCGGACATGACCGTGGTCATGGGGGTCAACTGCGACCTGCTGACCAACGAGCACAAGACGATCTCCAACGCCAGTTGCACCACCAACTGCCTGGCCCCGGTGGCGAAGGTGTTGCATGAGAACTTCGGCATTGCCCGCGGTTTGGTGACCACCTGCCACGCCTACACCAACGACCAGCGCGTGTTAGACCAGTTGCACGACAACATCTATCGCTCGCGGGCCGCGGCGATCAACATCATCCCGACCACCACCGGTGCCGCGAAGGCCGTGGGGGAAGTGCTGCCGGCCCTGAACGGCAAGCTGACGGGCATCTCGCTTCGCGTGCCGGTCCCGTGCGGCAGCATCGTCGACCTGGTCGTCGATCTGGAGAAGGACGTCACCGTCGAAGACATCAACGGGGCGATGAAAGCCGCGTCCGAAGGCCCGCTCAAGGGGATCCTCGAATACTGCGTCGACCCGATCGTCTCCAGCGACATCATCGGCAACCCGCACAGCTCGATCTTCCACGCCGAATGGACAATGGTCCTGCAGAAGCGGATGGTCAAAATCCTGAGCTGGTACGACAACGAATTCGGCTACTCGAGCCGCACCGCCGACCTGATCGCGAAGGTCGCGAAGTTGGGTTGAGATGATGGTTGAGAGTTGAGAGTCAGAAGCCGCGGGGTCCCACCCCCGCGGATCTTCTCGAAAGAATGGGAATCAGTCACCCCGGTTGCCCGTGCGGCCGGGGTGATGTTGCTACACAGCCCGGAGCGCAAGCGACGGAGTCCAGAAATTTGCTTTCACGCCGTCGCTTGCGCTCCGGGCTGTGAAAAACACCCTCACCCCCGGCCCCTCTCCCACCGAAGCGGCGGGCGAGGGGAGAAAGAGAATCGACCGTCATGTCATCCCGTCCGCTGCCTGCGAAGCCGCCGGTCATGGCGCCGTCGATGCTGAAGTGCGACTTCGCCGATCTCGCCGACGAAGTCCGCCGGCTGGAAGCGGCCGATGCGGCGATGCTGCATTGGGACGTGATGGACGGCGGGTTCGTGCCGAATCTGTCGTATGGGGCGATGGTCATCGCCAGCGTCCGTCCGCGGACGGAATTGTTCTTTGAAGCGCACCTAATGATCGCCGACCCGGCGAAGTATTTGGACGACTACATCAACGCCGGTTGCGATGCGATCACGTTCCATATCGAAGCCGTTCCCGAGCCGCAGCCGCTGATCGACCGGATTCACGCGCAGGGTCTTAAAGCGGGGATCGCGATCAATCCCAAGACGCCGGTGAACAGCATTCGCGGCGTCCTGTCGCAGTGCGATCTGGTGCTGGTGATGAGCGTCGAGCCGGGCTTCGGCGGACAAAAGTTCATGCCGGAAGTGCTGCCCAAGGTCCAGGAACTGCGGTCGCTGGTCCGGCCGGGGACGGCGATCTCCATCGACGGCGGCATCGGTCCCGACACCATCGCCGAAGCCGCAGCCGCCGGGGCGACGTGGTTCGTCGCGGGCAGTTCCATTTTCGATCAACCAGACTACGCCGCGGCGATGCGGACAATGGGATCGCTCGCCGAACCGCACATCCGTTAGCATCCGAAACAGCACTGGGGAAAGACAGTTTTAACCACGAAACACACGAAATGACACGAAATGGAAAGCATGATCTCTACGCTTCAAGAGATCGCAGAAGAGCGGATGCCTGAGTATTGAACAAATCTCTTTTCGTGATTTTTCGTGTGTTTCGTGGTTAAACGCATTTTGACAAAGGGTCGGGGATGAGCGCCGGATCGACCTCCGAGACTGACGACGGCGGAGCCGGGCCGAAGAAGCGCGGCGTGCCCGAAGGGCTGTGGATTCGCTGCGATGCCTGCAAGAACACCGTGTTCCGGGGACAGGTCGAAAAGAACCTGTATCTCTGCCCGGACTGCGATCACCATTTCTATGTTCCCGGCGCTGTCCGCATTGAACAACTTCTCGATGCGGACAGCTTCGAGGAATGGTGGCCGGACATGTCGCCGGTCGATCCGCTCGGCTTCGTCGATTCGCGGCCGTACAAGGACCGGCTGGTCGCCGAGCAGAAAAAAACCGGGCTGCGCGAAGCGTGCATGGTCGGCCGGGGCTACATGCGCGGCCGGCCGGTGGTGCTGGGGCTGACCGATTCCGGCTTCATCATGGGCAGCATGGGCTCGGTGGTCGGCGAGAAACTGACCCGCGCCATCGAACAAGCGACGGAATTGAAGCTGCCGCTGGTGATCGTCTCCGGCTCGGGGGGCGGCGCGCGGATGCACGAAGGGATCATTTCGCTGATGCAGATGGGCAAGGTCTCCGCGGCGTTGGCCCGGTATCAGCGGGCCGGCGGACTGTTCATCTCGGTGCTGACCGATCCGACCATGGGCGGAGTCGCGGCGAGCTTCGCTTCCCTGGGAGATATTACCATCGCCGAACCGAAAGCGCGCATCGGCTTCGCCGGCCCGCGCGTCGTGGAAGCGACCGTGAAAGCCAAGCTGCCGCCCGATTTCCAGACCAGCGAGTTCCTGCTGCAACACGGGTTCGTGGACCGCATCGTCCCCCGCCCGCAACTTCGCAGCGAACTGGCACGGTTGATCGATTACTGCAACGCGTGAGATCACCGTCACAGCCCGGAGCGCAAGCGACGGAGTGACCCTCATTCGTCGCGGTCCTCAGCGTCGTCGGAACTGTTCAAGAGGCCGTTCCAATCGATTGCAGCCCAATTGCAGCGCACCAAGCAACTCTGTTGGTCATTTGAATGGCGAAGACATGCTTGCCCAAAGCTGCAAGCATGGCACCCGAGGCATGTTGACTCCGTCGCTTGCGCTCCGGGCTGTGATCGGGCGACAATCCCCCGCCGCTTCGCTTGCGTCACCGGGTGGGCCGCCTATAATCCGAATGCACGATGGCGACCGGGTCTGCGCGGCAGGCGGTCGCGCGTCGTGAGGTTTCGCAATTCCCAAGTCTGAGAAACCGATGCTGACGTGGTTTCGGAATGTCTGGTCCGCGATCTCCACGCTCGTCCAGGGCTTGTGGGTGACCATGCGGACCATGTTGTGGACCTACCGTCGCAGGGCGTTCACCGAGGTCTACGAATATCCGGAAGTTCCCGTGCCCGTGAAGGCCCGGTATCGCGGCTTCCACCGCTTCGACCTGACGACGTGCATCGGCTGCGACAAGTGCGCCGTCGCCTGTCCGGTCGATTGCATCTACATCGAGAAAGAGAAAAGCCCCGTCGGCAAGGGGTTCCGGGTCGAAGGGTACACGATCGACTACACGAAGTGCATGTTCTGCGCGTTGTGCGTCGAGCCGTGCCCCGTCGACTGCATCTTCATGGGGTCGAACTACGACCTGAGCTGCTACAGCCGCGACGGGTGCATCGTCGATTACGCCAAGCTGCCGTTGCAGGTGGCCTGGGGTCAGGCGACGCTCAACCCCACCGTGGTGGCGGAGTCGAAGGTGCTGTACGAACCAGTCTGGGTGAAGGGGGAGCCGAGCCCCTTCCAATTCACGGGAGCGGGCGAATGACGACCGGAGGTCGGGGACGCCCGGGCGGACGGAACAACCGTCGGCAGCCAGCGAAAGACACAGGGATGACTGCGCAGCTCAACCGTGCGAAGCCGTTTACCGTCGACGCAGCCAACCGGACGCTGCCGCTCGTGAAGGCGATTGTGGGGGACATCGTCTCCCTCTATCGCGACGTCAGCGAGCGGAAGGATCGGCTGGAATCGCTGCAACGCCGCAAGGCGAACATCCCGCAGCGGAAAGACGATCCGTATCAGGAAGAGGTCGAGCAGGTCCGCCAGGATCTCGACAAGGAGATCGAACGGCTGCAGGGCTTCGTCGACGAGTTGCAGGGACTCGGCGTGGAGCTCAAAGACCCCGTCGCCGGGCTGGTCGATTTCCCCGCGGTGATCGACGGCCAGCAGGCGTATCTCTGCTGGAAGCTGGGCGAACCACAGGTGGAATTCTGGCACTCTTTGGACACGGGATTCTCCGGCCGGCTGCCCATCGTGAGTACCCCGACCGATCACGCGGTGTGATTTAGTAGGGTGGGACGAGTCTTCGAGTCCCACCACGTCGATGGAACATGTGCTGGTGGGACTCGAAGACTCGTCCCACCCTACGGAAGAGCGACCAGGCCGAACGCCGAGGATTCCCGATGACCGATCTGGTGGCGCACTTTCTGATCTTCAGCATCGTCGGCGTGGGAGCGCTGCTCGCGCCGCTGCTGCTCGGCGCGCTGGTCCGGCCCAAGAATCCGAACCCCGAAAAAGACGCCGTCTACGAATGCGGCGAGCCGACCATCGGCACCAGCTACATTCAGTTCGATTTGCGGTTCTACACCGTCGCGCTCCTGTTCATCATTTTCGACGTGGAAGTGGTGTTCTTCTTCCCGTGGGCCTCGGTCTACGGGACGGC
This sequence comes from Planctomycetaceae bacterium, assembly GCA_034439795.1. Taxonomy (GTDB): domain Bacteria; phylum Planctomycetota; class Planctomycetia; order Planctomycetales; family Planctomycetaceae; genus DSVQ01. Next base: position 9,797 of record JAWXBB010000058.1, read on the forward strand.
AACCCAACTGGCCGACACGCGCCTGGCGGAAGGCTCGGCCGACCGTCTCGCACTCAGCGGCCGACTGCTTGACCTGCCGGCGACGGCGGTGAACGAAGTCTCGCCCCAAGCCGCGCTCAACCTCGCCTGGACGGGGCTGTTCGACGTGCTGGTGTTCTTCGGCGTGCTGCTGGTCGGTTTCGCCTACGTCTGGAAGCGCGGCGACCTCGACTGGGTCCGGGCCGTCACCACTTCGATGCGCACCGCCCGGCCGCCGGCGTCGCTCAACTCGTCCGCCCCGCAGGAAACCCCCGCGGCGCTCTCGCTGTAACCGGCCTGCCTCCGGCCCTTCGGTCTGGGAACACTCCGTCATGCGTCTGGAAGAGATTCATCAGCGGTTGCTGGACCGGTTCGGCAGCGACAAGATCGTGGGCCTCATCACCACGGCGAAAGACCCGTGGATCGAAGTCGCGCCGGCGGCCATCCGCGAGGTGTGCGAATATCTGCGTGACGACGCCGAGACCGAGTTCGACACGATCAACGACCTCTGTGGCGTCGATTGCCTCGAAACCGACGCCAAGAAGAAGAACCCGGTCGAGCCGCACGTAGAGGTGGTCTACCACCTCTACAGCTACTCGAAGAAGCACTTCGGCAAGCTGAAGGTGAAGCTCCCCCGCTGGCAGGACGGCGTCGCCGGGCAGATCCCGTCGGTCCCGTCGGTGGCCTCCGTCTGGTCGGTCGCCGACTGGCACGAGCGCGAGGCCTACGACCTGGTCGGCATCAACTTCGACGACCACCCCAACCTGAAGCGCATCCTCTGCCCCGAAGACTGGGAAGGCCACCCGCTGCGGAAGGACTACGTCTTCCCGCTGGAATACCACGGCGTGCGAGGGCGGTAGAAAACGAAGACCAAGAGTGGAACCACGAAGAGTTTTAACCACGAAAAGCACGAAATGTCACGAAAGTGAAATCGGGAAAGTAAGTCTTTGAGGATGAGTTCCGTTGGATAACATCATCCGACTCTCTTCCCCTGTCCTAACTTTCGTGCAATTTCGTGCTTTTCGTGGTTAAACGCCTTTGATCACGGACCAGTCATGCAACTCGAAGACCCGCGCATTATTGAGTTCGACGTCCGCACGGACGAGATGCTGGTCAACATGGGCCCGCAGCATCCCAGCACGCACGGCGTGCTCAGGCTGCTGCTGCGGACCGACGGCGAGGTCATTCACGAGGTCACGCCGCACATCGGCTATCTGCACCGCTGCGCCGAGAAGATCGGCGAGAACCTGTCGCCGCCGCAGTGGATTCCGTACACCGACCGCATGGATTATCTCGCCGGGATGAACATGAATCTCGGCTTCTCGCTCGCCATCGAGAAGCTGATCGGCATGGAAGTCCCCGAGAAGGCGATGGTCCTGCGGGTCATCATCGCCGAGCTCGGCCGCGTCGCCAGTCACCTCGTCGGCATGGGGGCGTACGGCCTCGACCTCGGCAGCTTCAGCCCGTTCCTGTACGCCTTCCGCGAGCGCGAGATCGTTCTCGACCTGTTCGAGGAAGTTTGCGGCGCCCGGTTGACCTACAGCTACTTCACCCCCGGCGGCGCGACGCACGACCTGCCCGGCGAGATCACAATCCCGCCCGGTCTCGCGCAGCTCACGGGCCGCAGTCCGAACCTGAAGCTGCAGTGGATGGACGCCTGCCGCATGTTCCTCGACTGGATGACGCCGCGGATCGAGGAATACCACACGCTGCTCACGCGCAATGCGATCTTCATCAACCGGACGGCGGGCCTCGGCATTCTGCCGCGCGAGATGGCCGCGAGCTACGGCTGCACGGGTCCGGTGCTGCGCGGCAGCGGCGTCGATCACGACCTGCGCCGCGACGGCGAGCCGATCTACACCCGCATGTACCAGGGCTACGACTACAAGGTGCAGGTCGCGCCGTTCAAGGAGGCCCCGCCGGAGGCGGTTCTCGGCGACAACTGGTGCCGGTTCTTCGTCCGGATGATGGAGGTCGTCGAGGCGATCAAGCTCGTGCGGCAGGCGCTCGACAAGTATCCCACCGCGCAGGGGACGTACCGGCTGCCGTTCAAGTTGAACCAGAAGCTGCCGGCCGACGAGGTCTATCTCGAAACCGAATGCCCGCGCGGCCAGATGGGCTTCTACATCGTCGGCGACGGCGACGCCGAGCCGTTCCGCGCCCGCGCGAAGAGCTCGTGCTTCTGCAACCTGTCGGTCTGCGGCCCGCTGTGCGAAGGGGTGCTGATCGCCGACATCCCCGCGATCGTCGGCTCGCTCGACATCGTGATGGGCGAAATCGACCGCTGACAGTAGACCGGGCACTCCGTGGCCGGAAGGCTTCGAGTCACGCAACCGCGAACGCCCGACGATGCACAGCCCGGAGCGCAAGCGACGGCGTCCGGCTCGTTTTCCAGAGGCTCTCGCGCCGTCGCTTGCGCTCCGGGCTGCGATTCTTGGCCCCTCTCCCGACGAAGCGCCGGGCGAGGGGAGTGAAAACGCCCCGCGGTTCGGCTACGGGATCAGGTAGAACATCCCCGTCACCACGCCCGCTTGCACGGCGGCGGCCTGGGCGTTGAACGGAATCTGATAGATCAGCTTTGGCGCACATTCGCCCGGGCGGTACCAACCGAGGGAATAGATCGGCTTGCAGATCGGGTCGATCGTCATCTGATACGGCAGGGCGAGCAACTGGCCCATGAACCGGCCGCCCGAGACGAACGGCTGAATCAGGAACGGCCGGGTGTGACCGTATCGCTCCAGAGCGGGGTCTTCAAAGTACAGCGGGTAATGGTAGAAGTTCGTCGGCTCCCAGGGCATCGCCACATCGGGGAAGGCCCGCGGCTGATACACCTGGTCGGCGAACTTCACGTCGTACTCGGCTGCGCGCTGGTCGGCATATTCGCGGATGTCTTCATCGACGGTCGTGTCGTAGAACGGCGTGATGTCGCCGATCGGCCGCACCGACCGCCGCCCGCCCGTTCCGACCGGCATCGGGGGGACCTCGTTCGGCTCCTGCTTCCGCCCGGCGGCCGCCAGAATCTGCGATTCCCATCGCGGCGAAACGTCCACCGGCGGTTGCGGCGCGAAGGGGTCCATCGCGCCCGGAGCATACGCCACTGTGGGTGCAGCGATCACAGGCCGGGACGGCGCGGTGGCCAAGACCGGTGCGGGAGCCGGCGACACGACCGGAGCCGATGGAGCGGCGACCACCCACGGCGGGGCGTCGGTCAGTTCGGGAAACGGCTCGGCGGTGGCGGGTCGCATGGCCGACCAGCCTTCGCTTCCCAGTTCGTCGGGAACCGGCAACGTGCTGCCGGGGATCTGAGATGACGGGCGGGTCGCGATCGTCGCTTCGGCTTCCGTCTGATGGCGCGACTTCAGCCGCTGCCAGCGGTCGGCCGGCGATTCGTTGACGGTCGTCGCACCCGGCTGGGTGGCGATCGAATTGGCTGCGAGGCCGGGGTCGTTCAGAACGTCGCCCCCCTGCAAGGCCGGTGCGGTGGCCATCGAGAGCAGCAGCGTCCAGGCTGCGACGTCATGGCGATTCGATCGGAGCGTGCTCCACCGAATAGTTCGGGGACTCTTCGACGATCGTAATGTCATGGGGATGACTCTCCCTCACCGTGGCCGGTGAGACCTGAATGAACTTGGCTTCCGTGCGCAGTTCGGCGATCGTGCGAACGCCGCAATACCCCATTCCGGCCCGCAGGCCACCAATCAGCTGGTAGAGCAGATTGCTGAGCGCGCCCCTGTGAGGAACTCGGCCTTCCACGCCCTCGGGCACAAGTTTCGACACCGGATGCCGCCCATCTTCCACACGTCCCTGCCGATACCGCTCGCTACTCCCCTTAACCATAGCACCCAGAGACCCCATCCCGCGGTAACGCTTGTAGCTGCGTCCCTGATACAGAATCACCTCGCCCGGGCTTTCGTCCAAGCCGGCGAGCAGGCCCCCAAGCATCACCGTATGTGCCCCAGCCGCAAGGGCTTTCGTGATGTCACCGCTGTAGCGGATGCCCCCGTCGGCGATCAGGGGAACATCGGTGTCCTGGGCGGCGACCGCGGCATTGGCAATCGCCGAAAGCTGCGGAACGCCCACGCCGGCGATGATCCGCGTCGTGCAAATCGAGCCGGGACCGATGCCGACCTTCACGGCGTCCGCCCCCGCGCGGATCAAGTCGCGGGCCCCCTGGGTGGTCGCCACGTTCCCGGCGATGACGTCGATCTTCCAGTTCGCCTTGAGTTCGCGGACGGTTTCGATGACGTTCTTGGAATGGCCGTGCGCACTGTCGACGCACAGCACGTCCACCCCCTTCTCGATCAGCCGCTGCGCCCGCTCGAAGTCGTGGACGCCGATCGCCGCGCCGACCCGCAACCGCCCGCGGTCGTCCTTCGACGCCCGCGGATACCGCAGGTTTTTGTCGATGTCCTTGATGGTGATGAGGCCCTTCAACTGATAGTCGGCATCGACGAGCAACAGTTTCTCCACCTTGTTTTCAAGCAGAATCCGTTCGGCGTCCTCCAGCGTGGTCGTCTCCGGGGCCGTGATCAATTTGTCCTTGGTCATCACGTCGGCAATGAGCACGTTCCGCGACGGCAGAAACCGCAGGTCGCGGCGCGTCAAAATCCCCATCAACTTCCCATTCTTCGTCACCGGCACGCCGCCGATGTTCCGCTGCTCCATGATCTCCCACGCCTCGCCGGCGGTCGCTTCGGGCGGGAGCGTGACCGGATCGACGATGACGCCGTGCTCGGCCCGCTTGACCCGCTCGACCTCCTGGGCCTGCTGATCGGCGGTCATGTTTTTGTGGATGATGCCGATGCCCCCCTCCTGGGCCATCCCCACCGCCATGTCGCTCTCGGTGACGGTGTCCATCGGGCTGGACAGAATCGGCACGTGCAGCTTGATGTTCCGCGTGAGCTGCGACGCCGTCTCCACCTGGTTGGGCATGATCTCGCTGTAGCCCGGTTCGAGCAGGACGTCGTCAAACGTGATGCCGCGGTAGGCGATGCGGTCTTCCATGGCGGGTGCTCCTGGGGCTAGAGGCGTTAGGCGTTTGACTAGGCGTTAGGTGTTAGCATACTAGCCCGAAGCGTAAGCGAGGACGGGCGCTCATTCGATGTTCGACGCCCTCGCTCACGCTTCGGGTTAGTGTTGTGGATCATTAGCGGTTTCGGGCGTCGTGATTTCGTGCAGGCGGTTCGCAAGGTTCACGAGCGTCGCGACGGGTAATTGTTCCGCACGGGCACCGGCAGGAATCTTCAGTTCGACGAACAACTGTTCGAGCCGGTCCCGCGACAGCGCCGCGGAAGCCCAGGGATTGCTATCCCTGGGCGTCTTCGGTTTTTTATCGGAGAACATCGTCGCCAGCACGCCCAGCAAACTCTTGCGGCGCTGGGTGAACACGTCCCGCAGGAAAGCGTGGAACCACTGGCGGTCGACGATCCGGGCCTGGCCTTCGTCCCAGCGGTCGATTCGCAGCACCGCGGAGTCCACTTTCGGCGGCGGCCAGAACACGCTCGGCGGGAGCTTGCGGATCAGCTTGAGCGTGGCCTGCGATTGCAGCCACACCGTCAGTGCGCTGTACTCGCCGGTGCCGGGCTTGGCCTGCATCCGCTCGGCCAGCTCCCATTGAATCGTGACCACCATCCGCGACCACGGCAGCTTGCTCGCCATCAGGTTCGAGATCACCGGCGTCGCAATGTTGTACGGGAGGTTTGCGACGAGTTTGAGTGTGACCGGCAGTGACTGCAATTGCCATGGGTTGGGGGCGTCATCCTCGACGCCCACGGGGTGCGACCCGTGGGCTTCTGCTCCGAAGCGCTGTTGTTCCGCTTGCCGCACGCGCCCCAGCGCCGTGTTCACCGCGTTGAGGACGGCCGGGGTGAACGTGTGCTTGTTCGCGAGGGCGTCGCCGTGCAGCAGCCGGACGTTTTTCCGCTCGGACAGGAGTGCCCGGGCGTGGCCGAGGACGTGTTCGTCGAACTCGACCGACACGACGTACCCAGCCGCGGCGGCGATGTGATCCGTCAACCCGCCGGTTCCCGTGCCGACTTCCAGCACGACGTCGGCGGTCGTCAGCCCCGCGTGCTTGACGATCAGGTCGTGCAGGTTGAGATCGACGAGGAAGTTTTGCCCGAGATCGTGGCGCGGCTGAAGACCCTGCTGCTCGAAGAGCTGCATCAACCGAGTGCGGGTCTGCCGGTCGCCGTCTCTCATGCCGGGTAGGGAACGCCAAGGGCGGGAAGGAATTCCGTTGAGTGTACCCGTTCCCGTGGGAAGTTGCGATGAATCCGTTGTGAAAAAAAAGACGCCCAGGGATGGCGATCGCTGGGCGTCCGTGTCAATTCGCGCCCCGGGCGAACTCGCGCAACTCCAAGGGAGGCGGGAGATTGACGCCATTCAGTTTTCGGGTATTCTCAACGCATTCCGTTCGAAGAATTACAAGTTAGCCCACAGGAGTCGCGATGAAGGAACGAGCGCCACGCAACCGAACGCTCACTTGCAGCGACGCCGAGTTGGCGACTCTTGCCTCGGAGTTGTTGCGTCTCACCGCTCCCGCTCGCCCCGAAGAGGTCATCGGCCGGGTCATCCATCAGGATTTTCACGAAGTTTGCCGCTTCCTTCCACCGGCACTCGCCGATCTCTTGATTCTCGACCCGCCCTACAACCTGACGAAGAACTATAACGGCCAGGTCTTCCAGGCAAAGGAGGCCGAGGAGTACAGGATGTGGTTTGACGACATCCTATCCTCGCTCATGCCCTTACTCCGGCCAACAGCCACGGTCTATACGTGCAGTGACTGGCAAACGTCTACTCTGATTTTTCCGGTTCTCGACAAGTATTTCCATGTACGAAATCGCATCACTTGGGAGAGAGAAAAAGGGCGCGGAGCGAAGGCGAACTGGAAGAATAACACCGAAGATGTTTGGTTTTGCACTGTCGGGGACGACTACCATTTCGATGTCGAGGCCGTGAAACTGAAGAGGCGCGTCATTGCGCCGTACCGCACTGGCAACGGCGAACCGAAGGATTGGGATGAGTCTGAGAACGGAAACTATCGGCTCACTTATCCCTCGAACATTTGGGCGGACATTACAGTCCCCTTCTGGTCCATGCCGGAGAATACCGACCACCCCACGCAAAAACCTGAAAAGCTGGTCGCAAAACTAATTCTGGCAAGCTCCCGTCCCCATGATGTCGTATTCGATCCGTTTCTTGGCAGCGGGACGACGGCCGTGGTTGCCAAGAAGCTTGGCCGCCAGTATGCCGGCGTCGAACTCGACCGAGAGTACTGCTGCTGGACGTTGAAACGCCTCAAACTCGCTGAGGCCGCCCCCAGCATCCAAGGGTACTCCGAAGGTATTTTTTGGGAGAGAAACAGCTTGGCCGACCAGAAGCTGCAGAAGGGCCGCAACACCCGCGCGAATGACGAAATGGGCCTGTTCAATGAATGACATCCTTCAGAAACTGATGGCTCTGATCAAAGCCAACAACGGGATCAACGACAAGGCCCGCTTGGCACGTGTCGTCTTCGATGCGCTTGGGCTGACGAAAGATAGGTCCGTGTATTATTGTGCCGACTTCGCCATCCGATTCAGCTCCTCGGCGAGCCGTAATTTCGGAAACACCGTGTTGTCCCTGTCCAACCTTCGGAAGTACGATGACAGGCCTTTCATCGTTTGCCTGGTCACGCCAACGGAAAACTACTGCTTGCTGGCCAACACAACGTTGCTCAAGAAGATCAGCCACAGTTCGCAGCAACTTCGAGAGAACAACATCCGGGGCAGCTTCAATGGCTCCGACATTGCCAGAGACCTTGAGGGAATTACCAACTCGGCCGAGAACATCGCCCGACTGTTCGACATTCACGCAGGCATCGGTTTCGAGGGCAACCTTGCTCGACTGGTCGAAGCGACAAACAACATTTCTCCGACGGGAATCAAGTTTGTCGTCAACGAGTCGGCGGGAGCGGCTATTCTTGCCGCGCCTCAGCGAGCGGCGCGATTCGTTGAATCCGAGGACTGCAACATTCTGAAGGCAGAGTTGGACGCCCAAGTCAGCAAATTCCGATCTGAAATACTCCTGGCTGCACTCATTGAAAACGTCAACGTGCGAGGTCGAATCATCGAGTACTTGATTGCAGGAGAGGATGAGGCGCTACGCCAAGAACTCGTCTCTGCATTGAAAGCAGGCAACAAGGGTCTTCCCAAATTCAAGACCGGTAATACGCTCGGTGACTACACCCGCAAGTTTGCAGCCTACGACACGGAGACGGACGTGAAGACGAAACTTTTGATCCTCAGTTCAAATCCCAAGGCGTACAATCTCGACAAAGTGCTTGAGTTCTTGGCGAATTCCCGGTCTGTTTTCATGTTCTACTTTGTTGGCGTCGATCCGGGGAAAATCGTGAACACGGTCCTTGTGTCAATGTTTCAGGAGAAACTCTTACGAGCCACGATACTTCTCAAGCACTGGTCGGGGCGGAACTCGCGCGGTGTCACGCAGTTTGAAGGTAGAGCGATCAATGATTTGATCGCACAGCCGGAGTTTTCGATCAATACAGAAGAGGCTGGCCAGTTTCTACAGCGTGTGATTGCCCTGTAGCTGGCGCACGAATGGGTTAGCCAACGGCTGAAGCTGACCGGGGCCGCCGGCCTGATTTTCCGAACTTCAACGCCCTTGCAGGCGGACCCGGCAGCTTAGCCAAGTAGAGCCGGTCCCACCGGCCGGGGATGTGTAGTGATCTCCAACCGCTGGCACACCTCGATGAGGCCGGTGGAATCGGCCCTACAGAACTGCGGGCACTTCCTTGACTCCGGCCACGGGTGGCTCATCTCGATGGAGAAGTGACAGGATGAATCCCGCCAAGAACACGGTTTGCCTTTGGTACGATAGCGACGCCGAGGACGCGGCGCGGTTTTACGCCAGGACCTTTCCCGATTCGTCCGTCGGCGCGGTGCACCGCGC
>JAWXBB010000059.1:0-8198 GCA_034439795.1 Planctomycetaceae bacterium
CGGAGTATCAGAACGCAATCCGCGATCTGCTGGCGTTGGAGGTCGACGTCGCCGCGTGGTTGCCCGCCGACGAGTCGAGCCACGGTTTCGACAACATCACGGTGGGCGATCTCTCACCGACGCTGCTCGACCGCTATCTCACGGCGGCTCAGCGGATCAGCCGGATCGCCGTCGGCAGCCCGCGCCGCGAACCCGATTCCGACACCCTCCGCATCCGGGCCGACGTCACGCAGGAGGGGCACGTCCCCGGACTGCCCCTCGGCACCCGTGGGGGTGCGCTGATTCCGTATCACTTCCCGCAGGACGGTCAGTACGAAATCCAGGTCCGGCTGGCCCGCGACCGGAACGAAGAGGTGGAGGGGCTGACCGAATCGCACGAAATGGAGATCCTGCTCGACCGCAATCACGAGGCGTCGTTCACCGTCGCCCCGCCTCCCGGTCGCAAGAACTGGGAGAAGGTCGACGAGCACCTCAAGGCACGCATCGCCGTCACCGCGGGGCCGCACCAGTTGGGGGTGACGTTCGTCCGCGAGTCGGCCTCGCTGATGGTCACCAAGCGGCAGCCGTATCAGGCGCACTTCAACACGCACCGGCATCCGCGGATCACGCCCGCGGTCTATCAGATTTCCATCACTGGCCCGTATGCGGCAAAGGGACCGGGCGACACGCCGAGCCGCCGCCGAATCTTCGTCCGCAAGCCGGCCACACCGAATGATGAACTCGATTGCGCCCGCGAGATTCTGTCCACGCTCATGCGGCGGGCCTATCGCCGGCCGGTGACGGATGCCGATTTGCTCGGACCACTGGCGCTCTATCGGCAGGGCCGCGCGGAGGGGGATTTTGACGCGGGCATCGAGATGGCCCTGAGCGCCGTGCTGGTCAATCCGCAGTTCCTGTTCCGCATCGAACGCGATCCGCCCGGTGTCGCTCCCGGCACGGCGTACCGCATCGGCGATCTGGAACTGGCATCGCGGCTGTCGTTCTTCCTGTGGAGCAGCCTGCCGGACGACGAATTGCTCGACCGGGCCGCCGCGGGGGAACTGAGCGATCCGGCGGTGCTCAAGTCGCAGGTGCTGCGGATGCTCGCCAATCCGCGGGCGAAAACGCTGGCCACCAACTTCGCGGGGCAATGGCTGCATCTGCGGAATCTCGATTCCATCACGCCCGACCTGCGGCTGTTCCCCGACTTCGACGACAACCTGCGGCAAGCGCTCCGGCAGGAAACGGAACTGTTGTTCGACCGCGTCCGCCGGGAAGACCGCAGCGTGCTCGATCTGCTCAAGCCGGGCGAGACGTTCCTCAACGAACGGCTCGCCAAGCACTACGGCATTCCGCACGTCTACGGCGAGCAGTTTCGGCTCGTCGCCGTGGACGACGGACAGCGCGGCGGCCTGTTGCGGCAGGGAAGCGTGCTGACGGTCACGTCGTACGCCACGCGCACGTCGCCGGTCCTCCGCGGCAAGTGGATTCTCGAAAACCTCCTCGGCACGCCCCCGCCGCCGCCCCCGGCGAATGTGCCGGCGCTGAAGGACAACACCGTCGATTCCACGCTGTCGGTTCGCGAGCGGCTCGCCGAGCATCGGGCCAACGCCGCGTGTGCGAGTTGCCACAATCTGATGGACCCGGTCGGCTTCGCACTCGAGAACTTCGACGCCGTCGGCCGGTTTCGCACCGTCGAGGAATCGAAACCGGTGGACGCCGCCGGGGGGTTGCCCGACGGCCGCCGGTTCACGGGCGTGGACGGATTGGAGCAGGCGCTCCTGAGCCGTCCGGAGATTTTCGTGGAGACGCTGACCGAGAAACTGCTAACCTATGCGCTGGGCCGCGGTCTCGAACCCGGCGACGGCCCGGCGATTCGACGCATCGTCCGCGAGACTCGGGCGGACGGCGACCGTTTTTCCGCAGTGATCACAGGCATAGTCAACAGTGTCCCATTTCAGAGGCGGAGAGCCGAATAACGCTCTGGAAAGAAAGGCGTTTTCGTCCACAGATTTCGCGGATTCCGCAGATTGAAGAAGAGGATTCTGAGAAAGCTTGTTACTTTCCAAAATGTCGCGACTCCACGGTGACGACGGACCGATCTCTCCACTCCCTCTGCATCAAATCTGCGACATCTGCGCAATCTGTGGACTAACTGCCTTCCCGGTTAACACGAGACCCGCGCGAGTCTGAGGAATACCGAATGATCGTCACGAAGAAGGCGTTGCCCCGGCGGACCGTGCTCAAGGGGCTGGGGGCGGCGCTCGCGTTGCCGCTGCTCGATGCGATGATTCCGGCGTTGACGGCGGCCGTGCAGACGCCTGCGAATCCGGCCCGGTTGCGGCGGATCGGGTACGTCTACATGCCGATGGGGAGCGACCTGTCCCGGTGGACGCCCCCCGGCGACACGCTCGACGAGTTGTCTCCCACGCTCGAACCGCTCGCACCGGTCAAGGACCGCGTCGCGATCCTCTCCAACATGGAGTTGCGAAACGCCTACCCCGGCACGCACGCCACGTCGAACAGTTCATTCCTCAGCGCGGCCAAGGCGAAGTGGACCGAAAGCACCAACTACCATCTCGGCACGACCGCCGACCAGATCGCCGCGCAGCAGATCGGCCAGGGGACGCAGTTGCCCTCGCTCGAACTGGCGATGGACCTGCTCGCCACGGTCGGACAGTGCGACAACGGCTACGCCTGCGTCTATCAGAACAATCTGTCGTGGTCGTCGCCGACGACGCCGCTGCCCGCGGAGGCGCATCCGCGGATCGTGTTCGAGCGGTTGTTCGGCGAAGGGGGCAGCCCCGCGGACCGCCAGCGGGCCTTGAAGCAGCGGGCCAGCCTGCTCGATTCCGTGACCGGCGAAATCCAGCGGCTCAACGGCACGCTGGGGCCGGGCGATCGGGCCAAGGTCGATCAGTATCTGCATACCGTCCGCGAAGTCGAACGCCGCATTCAGCAGGCCGAGGCGAACACGCAGGACAACCCGCTGCCGGACCTGGACCGCCCGGTCGGCGTCCCCGCGGCGTACGCCGACCACGCCCGGCTGATGTTCGACCTGCAGGTGCTCGCGTTGCAGGGGGACGTCACCCGGGTCATCACGTTCCAGCTCGCCCGCGAAACCAGCAACCGCACGTACCCGGAAATCGGCGTCCCCGAGGCCCATCACCCGCTCACGCATCACGGCAACGACGCGGCGAAGATCGCCCAGGTCGCGAAGATCAACCGCTTCCACGTCTCGCTGTTCGCCGAGTTCCTGCAAAAGCTCCAGGCGACCCCCGAAGGGACCGGCACGCTGCTCGATCACTCGCTGTACCTCTACGGCAGCGGCATGGGAAACCCCAACGTCCACGACCACGGCAACCTGCCGATCATCGTCGCCGGCGGCGCCGCCGGGAAAATGCGCGGCAACCGCCACCTCCGCTTCGAGCAGCCGACAGCGCTGGCGAACCTGCACCTCACGCTGCTCGACAAGGTGGGCGTGCGCCTGGACAAGTTCGCGGACAGCACGGGGAAGATCGCAGAGTTGTTCGAGCCGTTGCCGGTGTGATGCAACCCATTTAGCCCCCGGTCTCCCGACCGGGGGGCGAACGCTTCGATCAACGTCGATCACACATCAGCCCCCCATCGGGAGACGGGGGGCTGAATAGATGATTCGCGCTGGAACGCTGGAGGCAACACCATGAATGACGGATCGAAACGTCGCCGCGGCTTCACCCTCATCGAACTGCTCGTGGTGCTGGCCATTCTGGGCTTGGTGATCGCCTTCTTTCTTCCGGCGGTTCGGAGTGCCCGGGAGCCTGCGCGCCGCATGCAGTGCCAGAGCAACCTCAGGCAAATCGGCCTGGCGCTGCACAATTATCACGACACCTACCAAACTCTGCCTCCCGCCTACACGGTCGACGAGAACGGCAAGCCGCTCCATAGCTGGCGGACGTTGATTCTGCCGTACATGGAACAGGCGCCGCTCTATAACCGCCTCGACCTGTCGAAGCCGTGGGACGACCCGGTGAATGCGGAAGCGTTCAAGACCGTCGTCGCCGGGTATCATTGTCCATCCGATGCAGGGCCGGCGGACCGCACGAATTATCTCGCCATCGTGACGGATCACAGTTGCCTCCGCCCCGCGGCGTCGGTGACGCTGAAGGGCATCAAGGACGGCCCGTCGAAGACGCTGATCGTCATCGAAGTCGACGCTTCGCATGCGGTCCCCTGGATGGAGCCGCGCGATGCGAATGTGGAGGTGGCGCTCAGCTTCCTGGTGAAGGGAAAGGATTCGCACACCGGCGGCGTGCATGCGCTGTTAGCCGATGGCGCCGTCCGATTTCTGAGCGAGACGATCGAGGCCAACGTCGTTCACGGACTCCTCACGATCGACGGCAGCGAATCGATCTGCGACGAGTTCTAACACTTATATAGCCCCCGGTCTCCCGACCGGGGGGCGAACGCTTCGAGCAACGTCGATCACAATTCGACCCCCCGTCGGGAGACGGGGGGCTAAATGGGAAGAAGGGCGTTGTCGCGCGCGACGTGGCCCCGGCGTCCCCATTGGAGCAATTCGTACACGCCCAGTGGCACCAGCCAACTGGCCCACGAGACGACGGGATCGAACCACATCGAATCCACGCCGAGGACGATTGCCAATCCGACGGTCACCCGCAGCGTCACCGCGGAGCAGAGCAGCAGGAAACACCGCATCATCCAGCGACGATGCACGAGAAACCGCCGCTGCACCGCCGCCCGCCAGCCCAGCGCGATTGTCGTGCCCGTCAGCATCGCGAGCACGGCGAACCCCGCCGCCGCCATCGGCCCCGCGGCGGCGTACCACGCCATCCACAACCCGCTGGGCGCGACCAGCAATAAAACCAAGGCGACCTGCATCCGTCCCAGACAGCGGTGCCACTTTGGAAACCGCATTCGGAACCGCTTGCTGATCAAGATCGAGCCGAGAAGGAGGGCGCAGGGGCCGGACGCGATGTGCGCGTAGAACGCCCCCTGGTAGGGGCCGAAGAAATGGTCCTCGCGTCCGCGCAGGAAATCGGCGTCGAAATTGGGCGGAAAGTAATTCCGATAGCCGTAGACGACGGCGACGGTCACCTTGAGGATGACCACCCCCGCCAGCACGGTCGCGGCCCGCTGCAACACTTTCAGGCGGCTGTACGACATCGCAGAACCGAAGCACGAGATTGAGCCACAAGAGGCACAAAGGACACAAAAGTCCGTTCCTCCCAGTCGCTTCTTTGCGGCACTTTGTGCATTCTGTGGCTAAAGAATCTTGATTTCTCAGATCGAATTCGCGGACACCATAATGCTGCATGATACCCGTCGAATGATGTCGCGTCCCTGAGAATGCGAGATGAGCCAATGCCAGGCGAGCCGGGAGCGTCAACGACCGGAGTGAAGAAAAACTCCGGTCGCTGACGCTCCCGGCTCGCCTTTGCCGTGGCTGGCGATCGTCGTCGGGGGGTGCGGCTTGCAGTTTCGTCCGGAAAATCGGACCATCGCTGTCGGAGTTGGTAGTGTGTCACTCGTCACCGGGAAGGGTTCGATGACCAAGTCGTTTCGGGCAAGGCTGGCCGGGGGCGAGACGCTGCTCGGCACGATGCTGACGTTGCCGAATGCGGCGGTGGCGGAAATTCTGGCGGACGCGGGGTTCGACTGGCTGTTCGTCGACGGCGAGCACGGTCCGCTCCAGACGCACGATATTCTGGCGATCCTGCAGGCGGTCGGCCACCGGACGCCGTGCCTCGTGCGCGTGCCGGCGGCGGGGGAAGTCCCCATCAAGACGGTGCTCGACCTGGGGGCCGACGGCATCATCGTGCCGCAGGTCAATTCCGCCGAGGAGGCGGCCCGCGTGGTGCAATGGGCCCGCTACGCCCCGCAGGGCTCGCGCGGCGTCGGCTTGGCGCGGGCGCACGGCTACGGCCGACGGTTCAAGGAATACGTTGAGACCGCCAACGAACGGACGGTGGTCGTGGTGCAGGTGGAGCATATTCGCGCCGTCGAGAACATCGAAGCCATCGTCCAGGTGCCGGGAGTTGACGCCGTGCTGCTGGGACCGTACGACCTGTCCGCGAGCCTCGGAAAACTCGGACAGATCGACGATCCCGCGGTGGTCGCCGCCATCGACCGCGTAATGACGACCTGCCGTGCGGCAAAGATTCCGTTGGGTTACTTCGGCGTGACGGCGGCGGCGGTGCAGCCGTTCATTGACCGCGGCTGTACGTTGATCACCGCGGGGGTCGACACGCTGTTTTTGGGCCAGTCCGCCGGACAGATGTTGAAGCAGTTGCGGCCATCGTGAGACACGCCGGTCGGCTGCGAAGCGTCGGAATGGGTGCCATGCTTGCAGCTTTGGGCAAGCATGTGCATTTTTAAGCCGCATCAGCAGAAAACTCATGCTTGCCCAAAGCTGCAAGCATGGCACCCAAGAGACAGAGTCCACAGCCTATGCGATACTTCACCATTACGGTCATCGGTGGAATTGGACTCTGTCTGACGGCGATCGCATCCGCCGCAGACGCCCCGCTCGCCGACGCTGTCGAACGGCAGGATGCGGCCCTCGTCCAGCGGTTGCTGGCCGACGGCGTCGCTGTCGATCAGACCCAGGCCGACGGCATGACCGCGCTGCATTGGGCCGCGCATCACGACGACCTCGCGACGGCGAAGCGGTTGATCGCCGCCGGGGCGGACGCCAAGGCCGCGAACCGGTATGGGGTGACGCCGCTGTCGCTGGCCTGCACGAATGGCAACGGGGCGCTCGTCGAACGGCTGCTCGATGCCGGGGCCGATCCGAACGGCGCGCTCCGCGGCGGCGAGACCGTGCTGATGACCGCCGCGCGGACCGGCCGGCTCGCGCCGGTGAAATCGCTGTTGGCGTGCGGGGCCGACGTGAATGCGAAGGAACGCAAAGGCCAGACGGCGGTGATGTGGGCCGCCGCGGAGGGGCATGCGGAGGTCGTCCAGATACTCATCGATGCGGGGGCCGAATTCCGCACGCCACTCAAGTCCGGTTTCACGCCGCTGATGTTCGCCGCGCGCGAAGGGCGGATCGAGGCCGTCCAGGCCTTGCTCAAGGCCGGTGCTGATGTGAACGAAGTCACGACCACGAAGGGATCGTTCGCCCGCGCGGCGAACGTGGGCACGGGACCGTTGATCCTGGCGATCGAGAACGGGCACTTCGAGCTGGCGGCCGTGCTGCTGAAAGCCGGGGCCGATGCGAACGATCAGCGCTCCGGCTTCGGCCCGTTGCACATGCTGGCGGGGGTCCGCAAGCCGCCGCGCGGCGACGGCGAGGACGGCGACCCGCCGCCGCAAGGTTCGGGCCAACTGAGCAGTCTCGACTTCGTCCGCACCGCCGTCGCTCACGGGGCTGATGTGAACCTGCGACTGAAGAAGGGCATTTCGGGGCGCGGCATCCTCAGTCGGATTGAGGCGACGCCGTTCCTACTGGCCGCCTCGACCGCCGACATGCCGCTGATGAAACTGCTCGTCGAGTTGGACGCCGATCCGCTGCTGCCCAATGCCGAACAGGCGACGCCGCTGATGGCCGCCGCGGGCGTGGGTTGCCGTGCTCCTGGCGAAGAGGCGGGGACGGAACCCGAGGTGCTGGAGGCTCTCGCCTGGTTGATCGAGCGCGGCGGCGACATCAACGCCGTCGACGACAACGGCGAAACAGCGATGCACGGCGCAGCGTACAAGAGCCTGCCTTTGGTCGTGCAGTTCCTCGCCGACCGAGGCGCGAAGATCGACGTCTGGAACCGCTCCAACAAGCACGGCTGGACGCCGCTGGTGATCGCGCACGGCTACCGCGTCGGGAATTTCAAGCCGTCGCAGGAGACGATCGCGGCCCTCCGAAAGGTGATGCTCGCCGCGGGCGTGACCCCGCCGGAGAACCCCAAGCCGCTGAAAGAAGGCAAGACGTATTGAGCGCGACGGTGCGCATTCTGGCCCCCTCGCCCCCGCTTCGGGGGAGAGGGCCGGGGTGAGGGGGCGAGCGCTCCCTGCCGTGCCCAACACCAACCCGAAGCGTGAGCGAGGGCGAGCGCTCGCGCTTCGGGTTGGTGTTGCTCATGCCCCTGCGGAGCGCTCGGCCCCCTCTTCCTAGTGCTTCGTCAGGCTAAGGATTTGGGGGAGAGGGATTTCCACTTCATGCGGGCTTCGTCGATTCGGAATTGCCAGTCGACGCCGCGTTGTTGGCTGTTGCTGGCGACGTGCCA